>DASQRM010000158.1:0-65857 GCA_035642895.1 Streptosporangiaceae bacterium
TAGCCGGATAGCCGCGGGCTATCGCGCCGATCACCCGCGAGGTGTACCCGCTGGGATAGAAGAGGTAGGGATCCATGATGAACGCGGGCGTGGGCCCGTCCACGATCAGCGCGCCGGGCGGCGCCTTCGCCACCGCGATCCGGGCGGTGGCGATATAGGACCGCGCGGCCTGGGTGCTGGTGATCCCGTCCAGCGCCTGCAGCGACCAGAACGAGCCGGCCAGGAACAGGGCGAGCAGCACCAGAATGGTGTTGCGCGCGGCGGGGGCCACGGGACGCAGGACCGGGACCGGGGATCCCGGCGCCTGATCGCGCGGGGACTTCTCGTCGCGCCATGGTTCCTCGTCGCGCGATGGCTCCTCATCGCCCGGTGGCCCCTCGTCGTCCTCGTCGTCCTCGTCACCCGGCGCCTCGGCGCCCGCTGCTGTGCCGGCATCCGGCGCTGTCCCGGCGTCCGGTGCGGCCCGGGCCGGCAGCCGGAAGCGGTAGCCACCCTCCTCCCCGGCCAACGGCAGGAACGCGAGGCCGAGACACAGCGTGAGCACCGAGACCGCGTCCGTCACATACCTCGCCTGCAGCCCGAGCAGGGCCGGCTGGGACACTCCCAGCCGGCCGATGACGACCGGCAATACGTCCGCCACGGCGATCCAGCCCACGATGATGGCCCAGGCCCGCCAGGCCCGGACCCGGTAGACACAGCTGACCACCACGATCAGCAGGGCCAGCCCCCAGGACAGCTGCTGCAGCGCGGCGGGCGGGCTGGCCTGGGCGTACCCATCGCCGATCACGGCCCAGCGCCACGGGCCGCCCAGCGCCCCGGGCACCAGCGTCGTCCCGACCAGCGTGGACACGAAGCTGATGACCCGCCCGGCCGGGCCCGGGGCGCTGGGCGGGGTGGTGGAGGACCCCAGCCTGCTGAAGAAGAGCGCGCAGTACCCGGCCAGCAGGACGCCGTACAGCACCCACGCCCGCCAGTACCGCCGGGCCGCGACAGCCACCCCGGCGATCCAGCGTCCTCTCACCAGGAAACCCGAGGTCAGCGCGAACAGCAGCAGCGGGGTCACCGCGCCCTTCTGCACCGTGGCCAGGCCCAGCAGCAGCCAGCCCGACGCGGCCACGGCCATGCGCATCCGGCCGGTGCGCACGTAGCGGACGTGGGCGTCCACCGCCAGGAAGATCGACAGCTCCAGTGGCAGGGTCTGCGCGGCCACCGACCACCAGTCCACCGCGGCCAGCGCGAGCGGGCAGAACAGGTACACCGCCAGCGGGATCAGGATCGCCGGCCGGGTGCCGAACAGGGTCCGCAGGACGCGCAGCAACGCGAAGCAGGCCGCCGCGACGAGGGCCAGGATGACGATGCAGGTGAGCGGCCAGTTGTACAGCGCGATGTGGGCCAGCACCCAGGAGATCGCGAAACCGAGCGGCGCCATATGCCCCGCGCTCAACAGCATCAGGTATTTCCAGCTGAAGCCGCTGGCCAGCGCCCGATCGAAGTTGAAGTAGTCGTCCTGGCGGAAGTAGGAGCGGGCGAGCAGGGTGCCCATCCACAGCAACTGGATGACGATCAGCGTGACCGCGCCCAGGGTCACCCCGTGGTCGCGGACCCACCCGGCCGCATCCCGCAGTTCCGGCCGTTCACCCTCCGGCCGCTCGCCCTCCGGCCGCTCACCCTCGGCCCGTTCACCCTGCGGCCTGAGCAACACCCGGCGACCGCCGACCAGCATCGCCCACCCCTTCCGCTGCAGGCGCGAGACGGAGGCCCGCGCATGAGCACTGAAAGTGGTGCACAGCGTAGCCCGCAACTGAAACCTGTTATAGAGGTGGTCCGGAATATTCTGGCGCCATTTCGGGACCGGGCGATTTGCGGGCCTGGCCGTGACCTCCGGCATCAGCGGCCCGCCTTGGCGATGACCTCGTCGGCGTAGCGGCGCAGGCTGCCAAGCTTGTCGGCCAGCGGCTCGGCGTCCGGGCCGTTCTGGTAGGGCCAGCGGAAGCCGACGATGACATCGGTCACACCCTGGTCCGCCAGCCGGCGCACCCCGTCCACGGTGTAGGCGTCCGCGGAGATCACGTGGATCTCGAACGGCCGGCCCGCCGTGCCCTCCTCCTGGCGGAGCCGGGCCAGCCTGGCCAGCAGCCCGGGCAGCAGCGCCGGGTCTCCCCCGCCGTGCAGCCAGCCGTCCCCGCTGCGGGCGGCCCGGCGCAGGGCAGCGTCCGCGTGCCCGCCGAGCAGGACCGGGACCGGCTCAGTCGGCACCGGCGCGATCTTGACCGGTGGCAGGTCGAAGATCTCCCCGTGGTATTCGAAGTACCCGCCGGCCGCCAGGCCGCGGATGATGGCGATCTGCTCGTCCAGGCGCCGCCCGCGGCGCTGCCAGGGCACGCCGGTCACCTCGTAGTCCTCGCGCCAGGGGCTGGTGCCCACTCCCAGCACGAGCCGGTTGCCGGTCAGCACGGCCGTGGATGTCACCTGCTTGGCCACCAGCACCGGGCTGCGCACGGGCAGCTTGAGCACGAAGGTCACGAAACGCAGGCGGCTGGTGATGGCCCCCAGCGCGGGGATGAGCGAGAACGGCTCGAGGAACGGCTTGTCTTCCAGGAACTCACGGCTGCCGTCCGGGTTGAACGGATACGTGCTGTCGCTGTGGCGGGGATAGCAGATGCTGTCCGGCACCACCAGCGAGTCGTAGCCCGCCTCCTCGGCAGCGCGGGCGAGCGGGGCGTAGAACGACGGGTCGGTCATCGATTCGGCGTAGGAGAAGCGCACGGGACCTCCAGGCCTGGCTGCCCGGACCGCCATCGGCAGCCCGAAAAAATTAGAACAGGTTCTTGCGCAAAGTCAATCGGCTCGGGAGGCTGTGGGCATGGACCTTGCCGCACTGGAAGAGATCCGCCAGCTCAAATACCGCTACCTCAGGTGCGTGGACCTGAAGCGGTGGGAGGAGATCGCGGACACGTTCACCGCCGACGCCACCGCCAGTTACGGCACTCCCGCGCTGGGCGGCAAGCCGATCAGCCTGTCCGGCCGGGAGGCGATCGTCGCGTTCCTGCGCGGCAGGCTCGGCCCGGAGATCATCACGGTTCACTTTGCCAGCCAGCCCGAGATCATCCTGGACGGCGGCCGCGCCACCGGCACCTGGTGCTTCGAGGACACGGTGATCGCCACGGAATACCGGGTGGTGATCAAGGGGGCGGCGTTCTACGAGGACCGCTACGCCCGCAGCGAAGACGACGGCCAGTGGCGGATCGCGCATACCGGCTACGTGCGCACCTACGAGGCGATGCTGTCCCTGGACGACCTGCCCAGTTTCCAGCTCACCGCGAACCGCTGGGCGCCGCAGCCCGCTCATTGACGCATTTCTAGAACCTGTTCTACTGTGACGTGATGCTGACCCAGTCGTTCGCGGAGGCAGTCGCCGAAGCGGAGCGGATCATCACCGGCGCCGCCCACGTCCAAAGTGAGGCCGACCTGGCCGAGGGGTATGACTACCTGGCGGGGAACATCCGGGGATCCCTGCAGCTGGCCTGGGCCTACCAGCGCGACTTCCCCTACTTCGTCTCCTCGACCGGCCCCTACACGAAGCTGGGCCTGGACAACCCGGACGCCCTGTACTTCCACTCCTACCTGCGCGACGACGCGGAGTACGTAATCACCGGGCGGCGGGGCACCACCACCGACCTGAGCTTCCAGATCCTGAACGGGGACTACTCCCCCGTCGACGTGCCCGACAGCCTGAGCGCCTTCGACGACCGGGAGATCGAGATGGCCGGCGACGGGTCGTTCGAGCTGCGGTTCGGCCCGGGCGGCCGGCAGCCGAACTACTTCACGCTCGGCCCGGGGTCGGCGATGCTCGTGGTCCGCGAGGTGTACAGCGACTGGGACACCGAGCGGCGCGGCACCCTCAGCATCCATCGCGCCGACCGCGCCGGGCACGCGCCCGAGGTGGCGGGCACCGCCGCAATGGGCAAGCGCTACACCGTGGCGGGCAAGATCCTGCTGTCCCGGCTGCGGACCTTCCTCGCCTTCCCCCAGTGGTTCTACCTGGAACTGCCGGCCAACACCCTGACCGAGCCTCGCCGCACACCGGGCGGCCTGGCCAGCCAGTTCTCATCGGCAGGCCACTATGAGCTCGGCGTGGACCAGGCCATGATCGTGACCGTCCCGGCGGCCGGTGCCGGCGTCGCGCCGTACCAGGGAATCCAGCTCGGCAGCATGTGGTACATCTCGCTGGACTACATCAGCCACCAGACCAGCCTGACCGCCGACCAGGCCCGCGCCGATCCGGACGGCAACCTGCGCTTCGTGATCAGCGAGCGTGATCCGGGCGTGGCCAACTGGCTGGAGACCACCGGGCACCAGCGTGGCTATGTCCAGCTCCGGTGGCAGCGGCTGACCCGGGACCTCAGGCCCGCCGACGGGCCGCGGGCCGAGGTGGTCCCGTTCGCGGACCTGCCCGGCCGGCTGCCGTACTACGGGCTGGCCCGGGTCACGGCGAAGGAGTACGCGGAGCGGATCGCCGCCCGCCAGGCCGCCGTCGCCGCCCGGATGCTGGGCTGATGCCGCGGCCCGCCGGCCCGCCGCCCGCCGGCCCGCTGCCCCCAGGCCCGCTGCCGGCCGGCCCGCTGCTGGCGGGCCGCGTGGTGCTGGTCTCCGGGGTCGGCCCGGACCTGGGGCGGGCCATCGCGCTGCGCAGTGCCGAGGCCGGGGCCGATGTGGTGCTCGCCGCCCGGACCGCGTCCCGGCTGGATGAGGTGGCCAAGGAGGTGACCGGGCTCGGCCGCCGAGCGGTGGCGATCCCCGCCGACATCACGGACGCCGATTCCGCCGCCCACCTGGCCGAGGCGGCGGTGGCGGCCTTCGGCCAGGTGGATTCGCTGGTGCACAACGCGTTCACGATCCCGCCGCTGACCAGCCTGGCCGAGGCTGACCTGGACGCGATCCGGGCCGCGTTCGAGACCAATGTGCTCGCGGCCCTGCGGCTGACCCGGCTGCTGGTCCCGGCGCTGGCCGCCAGCGGCGGATCAGTCGTGATGATCAACTCCGCCGTGCTGCGGCATTCCCGGGTCAGCTTCGCCGGCTACAAGATGGCCAAGTCCGCCCTGCTCGCCCTGGCCGAAAGCCTGGCCACGGAACTGGGCCCGCAGGGCATCCGGGTCAACTCGGTGGCCCCAGGCTGGATCTGGGGCGACACGCTGAAGTGGTACTTCGGCTACCTGGCCGCCGAACGCGGGGTGGACCGGCAGCAGGTCTACGACGAGACCGCCGCCACCACCGACCTGCGCCGGCTCCCGGAGCCCGGCGAGATCGCGGACGCGGTGGTGTTCCTGGCCTCCGGGATGGCCCGGTCGATCACCGGCCAGTGCCTGGACGTCAACTGCGGCGAGTTCCACCACTGAGCGGGAGCCATGAGCAGCGAGCCAGCCCATCACGGCACGGGCCCCCACGGCACGGGCCCCCCCGGCACGGGCCCCCACGGCACGGGCCGGGCTGGGCTGGCCAGCGACCTGCACGCGGCCGCGACGAGGCTGACCGGGCTGGCGGAGTTCGGGGCCGATGACTACCGCGACGGCCTGGACGTCCTGCTGGAGTCCTACGACCGCGACGCCGGCCTGACCCCCGCGGGCCTGCGGGTGACCCGGGCCCTGCTGCGCGGCGCCCTGACGGCCAGGCTGCTCAGCGAGGCGGCGTGGGCCCGGCATCCGGAGTATGCCCAGGTGGCCATCGAGCGTCCCGTCTTCGTCACCGGGCTCCCCCGGACCGGCACGACCGCGCTGCACCGCCTGCTCGTGGCCGACCCCGCGCACCAGGGCCTGGAGCTGTGGCTGACCGAGGTGCCGCAACCCCGCCCGCCCCGGGACACCTGGCCGGGTGATCCGGTGTTCCAGATGATCCAGGCCGGGGTGCAGCGCCACCAGATCTCCCACCCCGAGTTCACCGGCGTCCATCTGATGGCGGCGGACCGGGTGGAGGAATGCTGGCAGCTGCTGCGGCAGTCGATGCGGTCGGTCTCCTACGAATGCCTGGCCCATCTGCCGGGCTACTCCGCCTGGCTGAGCCGCCAGGACTGGACCGGCGCCTACCAGCGGCACCGGCGCAACCTGCAGCTGATCGGGCTGCCGGACCGCGATCGCCGGTGGGTGCTCAAGAACCCCAGCCACCTGTTCGCGCTGGACGCGCTGCTGCGGGTGTACCCGGACGCGCTGGTGATCCAGACCCACCGCGCTCCCCGGGACGCGATCGCGTCCGTGTGCAGCCTCGCCGCCCAGGCCTCGCACGGCTGGTCCACGACGTTCCGCGGCCCGGTGATCGGCCGGGATCAGCTGGAGCTGTGGGCCCGCGGGCTGGACGAGTTCACCACCGCCCGGGCCCGCTATGACCCGGCCCAGTTCTGCGACGTGGACTACGGCGAGTTCGTCGCGGACCCGGTGGGCACCGTCGAGTCGGCTTACGCCTACTTCGGGCTGACGCTGAGCGGCCCGGCGGCCGACGCGATGCGCCGGCTGCACGCCGGGCAGGCGGGCCCGGACCGGCCCGCGCACCGCTATGCACTTTCCGATTTCGGGCTGACCGGCGAGCAGGTCGACGAGCGCTTCGCCGGTTATCTGGGCGCCCGTGCCTGACCTGGCGCCCGGACTGGGCGCGCCCGGAATGCAGGCGGGGCTGCCGCGGTGGCCCGCCGCCCGTTACCCCGCCCGCGTCCTGGCCCTGCTGCCCCCGGGGACCGTCCCGGTCGGAGCGGGGCTGGCCATCCTCGGCGCCGGCTCCTACGCGCACCTCGCCGTGGCCGGGCACACCCTGCCGACGGCCGGCATGGCGGAGATGTCGGTCCTGTGGTCCCTCGTCTTCCTGCTCGGCCTCGGTGTGTTCTTCCCGGTCGAGCAGGAGCTCATCCGGCTGGTGGCGGCGCGCACCGCGGCCGGCCAGGGCATCGGCCCGGTGGTCCGCCGCGGCGCCACGCTGGCGTTAGGGATACTGGTTGTCCTGCTCATCGTGTTCGCGCTGGCGGCCGGGCCGCTGGCCGGCCGCCTGTTCGGCGGCGATACCGCGATGGTGGCGACCCTCGGCGGGGCCACCTTGGCGCTGGCGGTCACCGCGGTCAGCCGGGGCACGCTGGCCGGGCTGGGCCGGTTCGGGACCTACGGCCGGCAGCTGGCCGTGGATGGCGGCCTGCGGGTGCTGCTGGCCTGCGCGCTCGGCGCCGCGGGCACCCGCACCCCGGTGGCGTACGGGCTCATCCTGGTGGCCGCGCCGCTGCTGGCGGTGGCCGCGACGCTCCGCCCGGTGCTGACACAGCTGCACCCGGGGCCGCCGCTCGGCTGGCGGGCCATGGGCGGGCGGCTGGGCCTGCTCATCGTCACCATGCTGCTCGCCCAGGTGGTCATCAACGCCGCGGTGATCAACGTCAGGCTGCTGGCGCCCGGCGATCCGGCGGTGACCGGGGCGTTGCTGACCGCGGTGGTGCTGGCCCGGGTGCCGCTGTTCGTCTTCACCGCGGTCCAGACGTCCCTGCTGCCCGGCCTGTGCGCTGCCCTGGCCGCCGGTGACCGGGCCCGCTACCGGCGGCTGCTGGCCCGGACCTGCGCGGCCGTGACCATCCTCGGCGTCGCGGGCGGGGTGGTCGCGGTCATCCTCGGGCCGTGGCTGACCCGCGTGCTGTTCGCCGCCCGCCCGGTCCTCAGCAGCACCGATTTCGCCTGGCTCGCCGCCGGGACCCTGTGCTACATGCTCGCCCTGGTGCTCGGCCAGGGGGTGCTGGCGCTGGCCCGCCACCGCGACCAGATGCTGGCCTGGCTGGCCGGGGTCGGGGTGCTCGCCACCGTCACGCTGGCTCCCGGGCCGGTGATCCTCCGGGTCGTCACCGCCTACGCGGCCGGCTCGGCGGCCGTCGCCCTGGCCATGGCGGCCGTGCTGATCATGCGCTGGCCGGGCCCTGGGCACCGGCGCTGAAGCGCGCGAGCAGTTCGCCGGCGCGGTCCCGGTAGGCGGCCACGTTGCCCAGCTTGATCTCCTCATACCCCCGCACCAGGTCCGGGAGCCCGGCGATCTCGACCGCCAGGGCATGGTTGGCCGTGGTCAGCCCGGTCAGCAACTGGCCGGTGATCGCGCGGTACTCGCTCACCAGCGCCCGCTCGGTGCGCCGGACCCGGGTGCGGCCGAACGGGTCCCACGGGGTACCCCGCAGCCGCCGCCCCGCGGCGAGCAGCCGGAAGCCCGGGCGGAACCACGGGCCCAGGCTGATCTTGCTGGTCATCCCGAGGGACCGCAGCACCGGGGGGTGCAGCCGGTAGCGGTACCGGGCACCCGCGCCGAACTGGGCGGTGATATCCGCGGTCAGCTGGGGATCCACGGAGAGCCGCGCGACTTCGTACTCGTCCTTGTACGCCATGAGCTTGTAGAGATTGCGGGCCACGGCGGTGGTGAATTCCAGTCCCGGGCTGATCCCGGCTTCGGCTTCCCGGACCCGGCCCACCAGCTCCGCGTAACCGGCGGCATAAGACTCGTCCTGGTAAGCCACCAGATCCTCAGTGCGGCGGCGGATGAGCGCCTCGAGGTCCCCGGTCTCCTCCCCCGCACCCGGGCCCGGCTGGCCGACCAGCGCGGACGGCGCCGGCTGACCGGCGACCGCATGCCGGCCATGCCGGAACGCGGCGAGGTTGGCCGGCACCGCGACGGCGTTGAGCCCGATGGCCCGCTCGATCGAGGCGGCCGCGATCGGCAGCGCGCCGCACTGGTACGCCGCGCCAACCATGATCATGTTGGCGTACTGCTCGTCCCCCAGGTGCTCCAGGGCCAGAGCCGCGGCGTCGATGAAACGCGCGTCCCGGGCCGCCTCCCCGAACACCGGCCTGATCTGCTGCTGGCCCGGGTAGCGGGCGGTCACCGTGACCACCATGCTGCCGGTCGGGACCTCGGACAGGGAGATCACCGCGACGGTTTTGCGGGCGTCGGTGACCTGCAGGTTGGCCGGATCCGCCGCGACCAGCGCATCACACCCCAGGTACAGATCGCATTCTCCAACGCCCAGCTTCGGCGAGCGAGGCTGCTCGCCGCGGGTGATCGTCAGGTCGGAGACGACGGCGCCGCCCTTCTGGGCCAGCCCGGTCTGGTCCAGCGTCCGCACCGACCGGCCCTCGATGGCCGCGGCGGTGGCCAGCACCTGTGACACGGTGACAACCCCGGTGCCCCCGATCCCGGTGATCCGCATCGAGAACTGCCCCTCGGGGACGACCCGGCCGGGCTCGTCCGGCGCGGTTACGGCGCCCGGCGCGCCCGGAGCGGGCACCGCGCCGGGCTCCCGGGCCACGCCAGGGCGCGGGATGACGGTGAGAAACGACGGGCAGTCGCCCGACAGGCAGGAGAAGTCCAGGTTGCACGAGGACTGGCTGATCCGGGTCTTGCGGCCGAACTCGGTCGCCACCGGCTGCACGGACAGGCAGTTGGACTTCACGCCGCAGTCGCCGCAGCCTTCACAGACCCGCTCATTGATGAAGACCCGCTGGGCGGGCGGCCGCGCCTGCCCGCGCCGCCGCTTGCGGCGCTTTTCCGCCGCGCACTCCTGGTCGTGGATGAGCACAGTGACGCCGCCGGTGGCCGCGAGTTCCTGCTGGACGGCCAGCAAGTCGTCGCGGTGCCGCACCGCTATGCCGTCCCCGGCCTGCCCGCGGAGCCGCTGCGGATCGTCGGACGTGACGACGATCCGGCGCACGCCCTCCGCCTGCAGGAGCGCGGTGAGCTGCCGCAGGCTCAGCTCGCCCACCGGCCGCTGGCCCCCGGTCATCGCCACCGCCGAATTGCGCAGCAGCTTGAACGTCACGTTCACCCCGGCGGCGACGGCCGCCCGGATGGCGAGGCTCCCGGAGTGCGCGAACGTGCCATCCCCGATGTTCTGCACGAAATGACGCTGGCCGACGAACGGCGCCATGCCGATCCAGTGCGCCCCCTCGCCTCCCATCTGGGTCAGCCCGGTGACCTGGCCGCGCTGCTCCCCCGGCATCAGCAGCACCATGGCGTGACAGCCGATCCCCCCGCCCACCAGCGTGCCCGGGGCCACCTCGGTCGAGGAGTTGTGCGGGCAGCCGGAGCAGAAGAACGGCGTCCGCGCGGCGAGCGGCAGGCTGGTCTGCTGGCGCGGCGGGGCGGGTATCGCCAGATCCGGCACGCCCGCGCTGGTCAGGCAGCGCGAGAGCCCGTCCGCGATGGTGCCGGAGTCCAGTTCGCCGAACGGCGGCAGCAGCGGGCGGCCGTCCGGCCCGTGCTTGCCGTACACCGCAGGCGCGCCGGCCATCCCGTAGAGCACCGATTTCACCGCGTCCTCCAGGAAGGCCCGCTTCTCCTCGACCACGATGATCTGGTCGAGGCCGCGGGCGAACTCCCGGACGATGGACGGCTCGAGCGGGAACACCATGCCGAGCTTCAGCAGCCGGATGCCGGCCCCTTCCAGCCGGTCCTGGCCGAGCCCGACCGAGGTCAGCGCCTGGCGCAGCGCGAGATAGCTGGCGCCGGCGGAGATGATGCCGATCCGCCCGGCGGCCGGTCCGGTGATCTTGTTGACGCCGCTGCGGCGCGCGTACTCCCGGGCCAGGGGCAGCCGGACCTGATGGAACGAGCGCTCGAGCCCGGCCAGCGTGGCCCCGAGCAAGTGCGCGGTCGGCCGGTGCGCGTACGCGGTGAGGCCGCCAGGCAGGTCGGTGAGATCGGGCGGGCTCCACGGCGTGACCGCCGCCGTGGCTGCGCCATCGGCCACCACCGTCGCGATCTTCAGGGCGGCCCACAGGCCGCTGGCCCGGGACAACTCCACGGCATGCTGCCCGTACTGCAGGATCTCGGCGGCGTCGGCCGGCACGAAGGTCGGCATGCCGAGGTCGGCGAGAGCGAGTTCGGACGAACCGGGGACGGTCGACGATTTCGCCGCCGGATCGTCACCGGCCAGCGCGAGCGCGCCCCCGTGGGGGTCGGTGCCGATGAGGTTCGCGTGCCGCAGCGCGTCGGAGGCCCGGTCAAGACCGGGCGTCTTGCCGTACCAGACGCCGGTCACACCCGCGTAGCGCAGATCGGCGGCCTGACGTGCGAGCTGCGTGCCGGCCACGGCGGTCGCGGCAAGTTCCTCGTTCAGCCCCGGCTGGGCCACGATGGCGTGCTCAGCCAGCAACGCGGCCTGGCGCGCCAGTTCGAGGTCGAGGCCGCCCAGCGGGGAGCCCTCATAGCCGGTCACGTAAGTCGCCGTGGCCCGCCCGGCGCGCTGGTCGGCCCGCGCCCGGTCGAGCAGCATGCGCACCAGCGCCTGGATGCCGGTCACATAGACGGCGCCCGCTTCGCGGCGGTAGCGGTCCTCGAGGCTGAACTGCTCACCGGAACTGGTCGCCACCGGACCCACGCCGACCTCCACATCTGCCGGCCTGCCGGCCGGCGGTATGCACCGCGTTCCCTCATCATCTCCGGATCGTGACGTCCCGGGTGGCCCAGGTCCCGGTGATGGGTGGTGGTCTGCGGTATCTCAGCTGCCGGCCGTGGGTGAGCTGAGCACCGCGAAGGGCAAGGCCGCCCCGTTGAGCACCACGACACCGGGCTCGTTCGGCCCGGTGAAGTCAACGCTGACTGTGGTGCCCCGGCTCATCGCTGCCTTGATCTCCCTCTCCAGCGCGGCCAGGTCTGTGCCGGCGGGCAGCAGGTAGTACCGGGCCGGGTTGCTGTGCGGGTCCGGGCCGGTCGTCGACGGGACGTACAAGCACTGCCCGGGCAGCCTGACCCCGTTGGGGACCACGCCGTGGTGAGGGTCCATCGCGGGCTGGAAGAACACGAGGCTCCCCGCGGACCGGGGAGACAGCAGCAGCCGTCCCGCCAGCGGCTCCGACACCGCCAGGACCACCGGGTCCCCGGACGCCGCCACCTGGCGGGCGTCGACCGGTCGGGTGAGGGTCCAGGAGGTCGGGTCACCTTCGATTCGGATGTCCATCAGGCTCCTTACCGGGTGATGCCGCTGGGGCTGCTGACGTGGTCAGGCCCAGATGCGCCCCCATCGTCGCCGCTTCAGTGCGGTTACGGACGCCCAGTTTGTCAAGAATGCGGGACACGTGCACCGCGACAGTCCGGTCGCTGATGAAAAGGGCGCGCGCGATCTGCCGGTTGCTGTCGCCCCTGACCAGGAGGGCCAGGACGTCGGCTTCGCGGCCGGTGAGATCGAACCGGGCACTGGCCGCGGCGGGAGCGGCAGGCGGGGAGGCCGGGCGGCCCAGTCTCGCCCGCCGGGCCAGCTCACCGGCCAGGCTGAGCAGGGGCGGCGCCGGGAGCTGGCCCGCGAGACTCGTACAGGCCGCCAGGGCCCGGGCGGCCTGCTCACGCCGGCCCGCCCGGACCGCGGCTCCCGCCTCGCGCAGGCGCGCGTATGCCTCCCGGTAGGGCTGGCCGAGCGCCTGCCAGGCTTCGGCCACGGCCCGCCAGGTCGCCCGGTTGTCGTGGCCATGCTGGCGAGCGCTCTCAGCGGCGGCCAGCGCCCCGAAAGCGGCCACTTCCGGCTGCCTGCCGCCTTGCTCGCTGGTGATGGCCAGGGCCCGGCCGGCCTGGCTGGCGGACGCCGCTTCCCAGCTGGCCGTGAGTTTCCCAGGCCGCGCGGCGCTGGGCAGCGCGGTCAGGTCGGCGCTGACCCTGGCCCCGGCGGCAAGCAGCCGGATCTCCTCCTCCGCCAGGGCGGCGCCCTTCAGCGCGGCGAGCCCCTGGAGCACCTCATCAGCCGCGGTGGCCAGATCACCCGCGTTCAGCGCCTGTTCGGCGAGACAGGCATGCAGCGGCCCGAGGAGCCTCGGATCCTCAGGGGACTTCCTGAGCGTGGTGGCCAGCTCCTCCGCGCTGTCCCGCTCACCCCGGCCCACCGCGAGTTCCAGCTGCAGCAGTTGCAGGTACCGCGTCACGTTCGCGCGGGACTCGCCGATGAGCTCGGCCAGCAACTGGCCGGCTTCCGCCCAGCGTCCGGTCGCGGTCAGCACCGCCGCGGTGTTGTTGTCGAGGACCGACGTCAGGGCGGCCGGGGCGCCCAGGGAGCGGGCGGCCCGCCGCCCGCTCCGGGCGACCTCGAGAGCCTCGGCGGATCGGCCGGCCGTGTAGAGCAGGTACATCTGGTTCGCCGCGGCGCGGACCACGCCCTCGATACTGCCCGAGCGGCAGGCGAGGGTAAAAGAGGTGTGCAAGGCCGCCAGCCCGGCCTCCAGATCACCGCGCTGGGCCTGGACGATGCCGAGTATCGCCAGGCCGTGCGCGTACTCGACGTCGGCGCCGATCTTCTCGGCCAGTTCGACCGCCTGGGTCGCCAGCGGCATCGCCTCGTCGGGCTCGCCCAGGAGCATGCGCCAGTTGGCGAGCGCGGCCAGGATCCGGGCCTGCAAGGCAGACACTGGCTCAGTTTCGAGCAGGTCCCACGCCTGCCGGGTGGCGTCGACCGCGGCCCGGGGATCCCCTGCTTCCCAGTGGTAACGGCCGAGCCGTTCCAGCATGCGGGCCCGGTCCTGCGTCCTGGCCGCAGCGGGCTGGGCCAGCGCGTCCGCCATATAACGGGCGGCGCGCCGGGGGTGCCCGGCCCAGCTGGCCGCCTGCGCGGCTTCCTCCAGCAGGCCGGGGCCGGGCTCGGGCAGCCACTGCACCTGGCCGACGGCCATGGTGTAGAAACGGTCGGCCTCCGGATAGGCACGCGAGGTCACGGCCTGCCGCGCCGCCCGCAGGGCCGCGGGCGCGGCGCGGTCCGGGCAATCGGCCAGCTGCCAGTGCAGGGCCAGCAGGGCCGGGTCCGGCTCAGGCCGGGCGGCCAGCGCGTCGGCGACGCGGCGATGCAGGCGGCGCCGCTCCCCGGGGAGCAGCTGACCGTAGAACACCTGCCGGATCAGGTCATGCGGGAACGCGTAGCCATCGCCAGTGGCGGCCAGCAGCCGCCGGGAGACCGCCTCGCGGGCCGCGGCCAGCAGATCATCCTCGCCAAGCGGGACGGTCGCGGCCAGCAGCTCATGCGACATACCGCCGTCGGCCACGCAGACCTGGTCGACGATCGCCCGCACCGACGGGGCGACCCCGGCGGCCTTGGCCAGCACGGCTTCGGTGATCGACGCTGGGGGCACCCGGGCCCCAGAGCCCGCGAGCTCGAGCGCGTACAGGGGGTTGCCTTCGGCGGCGCGGACCACGGCGGCTACCGGGTCTGGCCCGGAGCCTTCAGGTACCTGGTCAGCGACCAGCTCGGCGACTTCGTGCGGGGCCAGGCCAGCCAGCCGCAGCCGCGTCACCCGCGGGCGCCGCTCCAGGTCGGAGAGCCACCGCCGGGCCTCGTCGTCCAGTTCCTCATCCCGCAGCGTGGCGACCACCAGGACCGGCAGGTCGCGCAGCCTGACCGCCAGGAAGGCCAGCAGTTCATGGGAGGACTCATCGGCCCAGTGCAGGTCCTCCAGGACGAGGACCAGCGGCGCCTCGGTGGCCAGGTCGCCGAGGAGCGTGAGTACCCGTTCGAAGAGACGGTGCCGGGCCGCGAACACGTCACCGGATTCATCGTGAGCCAGCAGCCATGCGGCCCGCTCTCCCAGCGCGGCCACGAAAGGGCCGTAAGCCAGCGCGGCCCCGGCCAGCGGCGCGGATTCGCCGATTCGGACCTGGGCGGCGCGCTCCGCGGATCTGACCTGCTGGACCAGGTCCTCAATCAGCCGCGTCTTGCCGATACCAGCCTCACCGCTGATCAGGAGAAGCTGCGGCTGGCCCGCTGCCACGCTGGCATAGACGGCTGTTATGACGTCGCGCTCAACAGCCCGCCCCACAATCGGCAGCGATATCGCCACATACGAAGTGTCCGCGTTCCGGCCGGCCGTGTCGATGCCCGGGCGGCCCGGCCCGCCACGTAGTCAATCTCCGCAGCCGTGAATACGACTTCCTTCCGATGTGGTGGCGCACGGCTCTCGGCAGCCTGGTCGCTATGCAGCTACTGACCCGCCTGCGGTTCGCCGGTGACCTCGAGCCTGGCTTTGCCGAGTACCACACCGGGCATTCACTGCCCCTCGCGCGCTTCGGCCGGGCTATGGCGAATCTGCGAGCGGACTTCCTGCAGCGGCGTCTCCTCGAGGCCGAGCGGGCTGAACTCGCTGCTCACAACGCCCAGCTCGGCTCCGCGCTGGAGGCCTCGGTAGAGCAGTTGCGCCGTCAGGCGGCCGAACTCCAGGCGTCGCGGACGCGGATCGTGGCGGCCGCCGACTGCGAGCGGCGCCGGATCGAGCGCAACCTCCACGATGGCGCCCAGCAGCGGCTCACCGCCTTGGCGATCAAGCTGAGTCTGGCTTTCGAGCTGGCCGAAAGCCACGATGACCAGGTCCGGGAGGTCCTGGCCGAGCTCTGTACCGACGTCAGGGAGGCGGCGGATGAACTGCGGTGCCTCGCGCACGGCATCTATCCCCCGGTCCTCGCAGACAGCGGGTTGCCGGCCGCGCTGTCCTCGATTGCGCGCCGGTCCACGCTGCCCATCACGGTTCACGCCACCCCACTGGACCGCTACCCGGCGGAGGTCGAGGCGGCGGTCTACTTCTGCTGCCTGGAAGCCATCCAGAACGCCTGCAAGCACGCGGGGGACCGGGCCCGGCTCGACGTGCGGGTCTGGGCGGACGGGGCAGCGCTCGCCTTCGACGTCAGCGACGATGGCCAGGGGTTCCAGGCCAGCCACCGCAGCCTCGGCGCGGGGTTCGTCAACATGCAGGACCGGCTGTGCGCTCTTGGTGGCAGCCTGCGAGTTGAGTCGGCACCGGAACAGGGCACCCGGGTGTCGGGGACCGTCCCGGCCGGGTGCGCCTCGCACCCGGACGCTGCTGTTCTTAGCTGATCGTCTCGGTGTGCGGGATGTGCCCGTCGTCGTCCACGTAGGCGACCTCGATGCGATCCGGGTGCAGATCGAGCACCGCGAAGCCGAACCGGGTCCGGTCCTGGCCGTCTTCTCGTACTGAGCGCGTGCTGTGCCACGTGATGGCTGGCTTGCTGCCGGCCGGCGGGGCGGCGTCGGGCAGGACGGGGACGCCGCCGTTGCCCAGGCACCGCGGGTAGCGGATGCCCGCCGCCGCCTCGTAGGTGATGGCCCGGTGCTCGTGCCCCCACCACCACGCCGTGACACGGTTCGCGTTCAGGACCGGCGCGAGCTTGGCCCGGAGCGTGCTGCCGATGTCAGCCTGGTCATAGACCGACACGAGCTGATGATGACTGAACAGCACGAGCTTGCGTGATGACTGGCCGGCGACGGCGGCGACGTACCTGTCTTGCGGATCCTGGAGGACCCCGACCTGGCCGGCTGAGGTGACATCGCTGTCCCAGCTGGTATCGATACCGATGAAGTCCCACGATGGCGAGCGCAGCCGGAAGAAACTGGTCGGCTTGCCGTCGGGCGATCGCTGGTGGCGGAAGCGGGGATCGCCCAGGAGGGTCCGGAAGTAGCCGAACCCGCCGCTGTACATGTCATGGTTGCCATTGAGCGACCAGGAAGTCACGCCCGCATCGGCCTGTTCCAGCGTGACCGGCCACAAGTCGAGGAACCGGCCCTGGTCCTCGGTCTCCAGCCCCGAGTAGTAGACGTCGCCGAGGTGGAGTACATGCACCTGGCGACCGCCGGCCAGCGCTTCCCCGATGCTTTTCTGCATGAGCGCCGCGACGTCGCGGGCTCGCGGCAGGCCCGTGCCCCAGTCCCCGACGACCACCAGCCGGGCGTCCTCGGCGACGTCGCCGTATTCGGCCGGCGCCGCGTTGAATGGCGCATTACCGTCGGCGAGGCGCTCGAGCACGCCCTTGGCGATAAAGACGTACCAGTCGGGGTCGTCGGGCGTGAACGATGCCGGTGCGAGGCGCAGGACACGCTCGACGGCATGGACGAGCCTGGACCACAGGCTGGCGGGTTCGCCCGGGTCCGGGACTCCCGCTTCGCCCAGTGCCTCTTCGAGGTGGGTCTGCACCATGCTGACCAGCGGGGCGCGGGAGAGGTAGGGAACCCCCGCCGGCCCGCCGCCCGAGGACACCGTCGCGCCGATGTCCGGTGAGAGGAGCGCGGCGATCTTGTCCCGCGGGGCTCCATCTCCCGGCACCTGCTCGGCCGCGCGGTCAATCACATCCTGGAGTTGCGGATCGCCGAGCGTGTCCCGGACCTTCTCGACATAGTCCCGGACGTCTTTCTTGTTGCTGGCGTCCCTTCGCATTGTCCGCGCAGCCCTTCTCGTCGGGTATGCGAACACTAGTGGTTATCTGGGCCCGGCTCCATGCGGCCGGGCTAGATCGGGTAATGGCCGGCACCGTCCCTGGTCGTGATCCACTGCACTTCAGTGAAGTCGGCCATCGACTGGGGTCCGGACCGTCCCCATCCGCTGTCCTTGACCCCGCCGAGCGGTAGCTGCGGCTCGTCGGCGACAGTCTGGTCATTGACGTGCACGACCCCGGCGTCGATGCGGCGGGCGAGGGCGAAGCCGCGCTGGTTGTCGCTGGTGATGAGCCCGGCGCTGAGTCCGTACCGGGTCGAGTTAGCGATCGCGACTGCCTCCTCGGCGTCGTCCACGGCCTGCGCGACGAGCACCGGGCCGAAGGTCTCCTCCGAGTGGATGCGGGCACCGGCTGGGACGTCGGCGAGGATGGTGGGCCGGTAGCACGGGCCGTCCGCGCTGCCGCCTGCGAGGATCTTCGCCCCGGCGGTGACCGCCTCCTGGACTTCCCGGGCGACCCGGTCTCGCGCGGCGGGGGTGATCAGCGGCCCGATCACCGTTCCCGCGGCCGCAGGGTCGCCGAGCGGCAGTGACCGGGCCCGGGCGACGAGCCGTTCGATGAAGGTGTCGTAGACCGGCCGCTCGACGAGGACCTTGCGGGCATTCATGCAGATCTGCCCGGAGTGGAAGAACGCGGCGAACGCCGCCGCCTCCACCGCGTATTCCAGGTCGGCGTCGGCCAGCACGATCAGCGGGTTGTACCCGCCCAGCTCCAGCACGCACCGCTTGAGGTGGCGTCCGGCGCGCTCGGCCAGCAATCGCCCGGTGGCCGAGGAGCCGGTGAAGTTGATGCACCGCACCTCGGGCCGGTCGAAGAACTCATCGGCGACCGGAGCCGCCCCGCCCGGCGCGTGCGTGACCACGTTGACCACCCCGGGCGGGAACCCCGCCTCGGCCATGATCTCCGCCACCAGCAGGCCCGCCGACACCGGCGCTTCCTCCGACGGTTTGAGCACCACGGTGTTACCGAACGCCACCGGGTTGACGACCGTTCTCCAGGCCAGGACATGCGCCCCGTTCCAGGGCGAAATCCCGGCCACCACCCCGAGCGGCTTGCGCAGCGCCAGCGCGAACGTGCCGGGCATGTCGGAGCGGATGACCTCCCCGACGGGCAGGTATCCCCAGTTGGCAGCCTGCCGCAGCAGCCGGGTGGCCGTCAGCACCTGGAACCCGGCGAACGCGCCCGCGCAGCCGGTCTCGGTCGCGAGCAGCGCGGTGATCTCCTTCTGGCGCCGCTCCACGAGGTCAGCGGCGCGCAGGAACATCGCCTGCTTGCCCGCGGGCGGCAGTTCGGCCCAGGCTGGGAACGCGGCGGCGGCCGCGTCGACCGCGCGGGCCGCGTCGGCCCGGGTCCCGGCCGGGATGCGGGCCATGACGGTGCCGCGGTACGGATCGAGATCGTCGAACAGGCTGGATGAGCTGACCCACTCACCGCCGATGTGCTGCTGGTACTCGCGCACCAACCCTCCTGCCCTCTGCTCGCTGCCCTCTGCTCATTGCACCCGGGCCGGGAAGCCGGGCCCGGCCCGGTAGTCACATTACGGCGTAGCAGGCCGGGCAGGATGTGGATAAACCTCGAGATCGGTGGCCTTGACGGTGAGCCATACCTGGCTGCCGGGAGCCAGGGAAAGGTCCGCAACCGCCGCCGGCGTGATGTCCACCAGGGCGGACGGCTGCCCGTCGAGGTCGAGCCGGACCCGGTCGGCGAGCAGCGAGAGGCCGGTGACCTTGGCCCGCCAGGTGTTGCGGGCGCTGCTCGGCTGAGGTTGCTGGCTGCTGACGATCACTGCGGACGGGCGGACCGCGACCAGTACGTCACCGTGGCGGCCCTGGTCCGGGACGATGAAGGTGCCGCCTCCGCTGAGCGTCACTGCGGAGCCGTCGGCGTGACCGGCGTACAGGTTCAGGCCGACCAGCTTGGCGACGTAGTCGGTGGCGGGCTGGCGGGCAATGTGCGCCGGGGTGCCTTCCTGGACGATCCGCCCGCCTTCCAGGACGATGAGCTGGTCCGCGAGTACCAGCGCTTCCAGCGGGTCGTGCGTGACCAGCAAGCATGGTCCGGCGAAGTCGGCCAGGTGCCGCTTGAGTTCGGCCTGGACATCCAGGCGGGTACCGGCGTCCAGGGCTGAGAGGGGTTCGTCCAGCAGCAGCAGGGCCGGCTGCCCGGCCAGCGCGCGGGCCAGGGCCACCCGTTGCGCTTGCCCGCCCGACAGCTGGTCAGGCTTGCGCCCGGCGAGGTCGGTCAGCCGGAGCCGGTCAAGCCAGTAACTGGCCGCTGACCGGGCGGCCTGTCGTCCCATGCCCCGGGCACGCGGGGAGAAGGCCACGTTCTCGGCCACGGTCAGGTACGGGAAGAGCCGGTAGTTCTGGAACACGAAGCCGACCGGCCGCCCCGAGGCCTCGACGAAGGCTCCGGTGTCCGCGTCGTCCATGACCTGCCCGGCGAGCGTGATGCGCCCGGCGGAGACGGGGGTGAGTCCAGCCACCGCGCTGAGCAGGGTGGATTTCCCGGCCCCGTTCGGCCCCAGCAAGCCGAGGACCTGACTGGGTGCCGCGGTCAGGCTGACTTCGAGCAGGAAACCGCCGCGCCTGACCGCAGCATCGACGAGGAGGCCGTTGCTGCCTTCGTGCGTCATGCGGCTGAGCCGCCGCGCAGCCAGTGATCCCGGAGGGAGATCAGCACCGCAATGGAAACGACCAGCAGGACCAGGCTGAGAGCGATCGCCGCGTCCGGGTCAGTCTCCAGCGCGTAGTAGACGGCGATGGGCATCGTCTCGGTCTGGCCGGGGAAGCTGCCGGCGAAGGTGATCGTCGCCCCGAACTCGCCCAGGGCCCGCGCCCAGCACAACACCCCGCCCGCTCCCAGGGAGGGAGCGACCAGAGGCAGGGTGACCCGGCGGAAGACAGTCATCCGTTTCGCGCCCAGCGTGGCCGCCGCCTCTTCAAAGCCCTGGTCCGCGGATCGCAGGGCCCCCTCGACGGTGATGATCAGGAACGGCATGGCTACGAAGGTCTCGGCCATCACTACGGCCAGGGGGGTGAACGGGATGGTCAGCCCGAACCAGGAGTCCAGGTACTGGCCGAGGAACCCGGTCCGCCCGAACGCCAGCAGCAGCGCAACCCCGCCGACCACCGGCGGGAGCACCAGCGGCAGGGTCACCAGGGCGCGGAGGAGCCGCTGTCCCGGGAAGCTGCTCCTGGCCAGCACCCACGCCAGCGGCACCCCGATGACCAGGGAGATCGCAGTACTCGCGGACGCGGTCCACAGCGAGAGGATGAGGGCCTGGGTCGCGTCGGACCCGCTGAGGGCCGCCCCCATATGGCTCCAGGGGGCCCGGATGAGCAGCCCGACCAGGGGCAGGACGAGGAAACCGACCGCGATCAGCGCCGGCACCAGCAACGGTGCCGGCACTGATCGCGAAGCGCCGCCCCGCGCGGCCCGCCTGGCTCGTTCCCGGGCTGTCAGGTGTGACGGCGCGCTGACGGGCACCATGGCGGCTCCGGATACTAGGTCAGGGCTTCTGGAACCCCGCGGCGGTGAGCACCTGCTGGCCCGCGGGGGAAAGCACGTAGGCAACAAAGGCCTGGGCGATGGACTTGTGCTTGCTGTCGCTGATGGTAGCGATCGGGTAGAGCGTCGAGGCGTTGTCGCTGGCCGGGATGGACACGCCCTTGACCTTGGCGCCGGCCGCCATCACGTCGGTCACGTACACCATCCCCGCGTCCACGTTGCCCGTCTCGACCTGGGTCAGCACCGACTTCACGTCCGGCTGGAGGGTGACCGGCTTGACCTTGATCGAGGCGTTCTTGAAGACCTCGGCGGCCACGACCCCGCACGGCACCTGCGGCTGGCACAGCGCGACCTTGACGGATTTCTTCGCCAGGTCCGTCACGGAGTCCACTTTCCCAGGGTTGTTCGGCGGCGTCGCGACTTCCATGGTGTTCTTCGCGAAATCCTGCGGGTTGGCCGCGTCGCCCGCCGAGACCACCGTGTTCATGTTCGCGGGCGCTGCCGAGGCGAACACGTCAGCGGGCGCGCCGCTGGTGATCTGGGTGGACAGGCCGGAACTCGGCCCGAAGCTGAACTTCACCGTGTCGCCGGGATGGGCGGCCTCGAATTGCGTCCCGAGCTGGGTAAAGGTCCCCATCAGCGAGGCCGCGGCAAAGACGGTAATCGTTCCTGTCGACGCAGCGGAAGGGGAACTGCTCGCGCCTGAGGGCGAGCTTCCCGAGCCACTGCTGGAGCAGCCGGCCACTGCGACTGCCGCCAGCCCGGCCGCGATAACGGCGAAACGGCGCATTGCTATCCCCTTAGTCCAAAATTTGGCGAGCCAGGATCAGCTGGCCTCAGCGACCCCGGCGGAGTCCCCCGGACGCCGCGCACCCGCCCGGCCGGCCTCACGCCCTGCCATCCGTCACCCTGGCCCCCAGATAGTCTCACTGTGCCTACCCAAGCAGGAGCTTTACCCAACTGCAATATTGGCTGGCGTGACGGATGTGGTCACCGGAGACCAATGCGCTGCTGGTGTTGCGCCCTTCTCCTGGCCGCCCGCCTGAGACCGCGGCCGGCGGGCGGCCTGGATCCGGTCCATCCGGCGGCAGTACTAGCCGAGGTGCCGGGCGAAGAACCGCAGCGTGCTGTCCAGCTCGAATGCCGGGAGGTCCGCGTGCTTGCCGGGGTTGGCGTGCAGCGTCTTCTCGGCTGAGGCCAAGGCGTCGAACAACGCCAGGCTCTGGGCCCGCGGCACCCGCTCATCGTCCCACTGCACCAGGAACTCCACCGGGACCGTGATCCGCGCGGCGGCCTCGGCCGAGGCCAGCGCCCCGCCCAGGCCCAGCACCGCCCCCCGGACCCGGGGCTCGGCGGCAACGAACGGAACGCCGAGTCCACAACCCAGCGACACGCCCCAGTAGCCCACCGGACCGGCGCCGACGTGATCGAGTTCCTGGACCGCGTCCAGGACCGCCCGCCATTCCGGGACGGTCTGGCGGGCCACGAGCGCCTGGAAACCGGCGATCAGCGGAGCCAGTTCCTCGCCGGCATCCACGCGAGCCTGG
Source organism: Streptosporangiaceae bacterium (assembly GCA_035642895.1). Lineage (GTDB taxonomy): Bacteria > Actinomycetota > Actinomycetes > Streptosporangiales > Streptosporangiaceae > RYN-230. Next base: position 22,302 of record DASQRM010000158.1, read on the forward strand.
TTCTCGGTCGCGATCCGGTCGTACTCCTCATCCGTTGGCCGGTCGCCATGGCCGGGCACGTCGACCGCCGCTACCGCGAAGCCACACGCGGTCACGAAGCGGCGCGCACGGGCCACGATGCCGGGGGCCTTCTTGTGCTGCCCGCCGCCGTGTCCCATCAGGATCAGGGGACGAATACCGGCGGCACCTTCTGGCGTCCACAGCACGCCGGGAATCTCGCCGAGGGTAAAGAGCTGTTCGAAGACGCCGTCATACGACGTCGCAGAGGTGAAGCGCATAGCGTTTCAAGCCTTTCGGGATGCCTTCTGCGGGCACTCCCTAGGCCATGTGAGGGAGGGAGCCCCGACCGGTCATAGCGTTGATCGGTCTCACCTCCTCAGTTCGCAGCAGCCTGCGGCGACGCCGAACATATCACAATGGCCTTCACCCCACGTCTCGCCAGTGGCCCGGGCGGCGTCAGGCGCGACCCCGATGGCCGCGTAACGGACGGTGGGTCCCGGGAGCTGCGTAGTGGCTGACCCTGATGCCTCCCGGGGGCAGACCAGGGTGCGAATCAGGGCTGATCCTGATCGACGGGACGCTCGGCCGGCGGCAGTGTGAAGCATGAACGCAACCACTAGCCAGCCTGACCCGAACGGAGACCGACCACCATGCCCGGGATCATCGCCCTCGTCCTCATCGCTATCCTCGCCCTGATCGTCCTCAGCTTCACCATGCACTTCCTGTTCTCCCCCTGGCTGCTGGTGGCCGTCGGCATCCTGCTCCTGGTCAAGTTCCGCCCGCGCCGCTCGCACCGGTAGGCCTCGAAGGAGGCGTCGATCTCACAATGAGCGATGCCTTCTTACTTCGAGTCACCGACCCGAAGGTCTACCATTGCCCTGAGATCAGCCCTTCAGTGACTGCATGACTGGAGTCGCCAGGTGATCAGGCGGACGTTGAAGTATTACCAGCAGCTCAACACCGAGGTTCCTGGACTGCGGACCGTTATCGTCACCCACCCCGAGCAGTTACGCGCCGCGAAAGAATTGCACGCGCGGATCTACCGCGCGCTCGACTTCATTTCCGACGCGGATCTCACCAGCGATGGCTTGCGCATAGGGCCCGATAAAGACCCTTATCAGGCCCGCGCCCAGTATTTCAGCGTGGAAGGAGTCCGGGACGGCGCGCCGCGCACAGTCGCCACGGTCCGCATTATCAATGCCGATCCCGGCCAGGGGCTGAAGTCTTTTCCCCTCTATGTGACCCAGGAACTCTACCCGGAATACCGGAACCTGCTTGAAGAGGCCGACCCAGCCGCCTGCGGCGAGATATCGGCCCTGGTGAGAGAGCCAGATGTGAGCGGCAAGGCCGCGCTCATGCTGTACCGCGCGGTATGGCATTACTCGCTGCGCCAGCGGTATGAGCTTCTGCTCGTGGCCTGTGATGCAAAACTTTACCCGCGCTGCAAGATGATCTTCGGGGCGTCCTGGAACCGCATCGGGCCGGACGGGGACATCTGGAATCACCACGTGGTGCCGGTCATGATCGACATTCCGAACTCCCTGGACGAGGCGCTCAAGCTCAGCCGGGTGAATCCGGTCCAGCGCCGGATCAAGATGAAGGCGCTCGAGTTCTTCCTGCGCGGCCTTCCGGACGAGGCCATCCTCCCCGTGCACCGCGGAAGGCTGGCCCGCTACCGCCTTGAGACGGTGGCCCAGGAGTAAGTGCGCCGGGCCGCAAGTGGCCCCAGGAGTAAGTGAGCCCCGGAGTAGCCGGGAGTCGCCGGCCAGGCCCTCAGTGCCGGCCGGGAACGACGCGCATCCCGAGGTCGCTGACGTGGTAGATGCGCAGGCCGTCCACCCACAGCCAGCCGTCGGCGGTCGCGTACCGGCCGCGCCCGTCCTCGCCCAGGCCGGTGATTTCCAGCTCGATGGTGAGGCGTCCGTCGGTGGGCAGGACCTGCCCGCGGTATCTCCAGGTCAGCGGATGACCGGTCATGACCGGCTCGAACGCCGGGTCGGCCAGGTCCGCGGCCGCGCCGCGCTCGATGAGGTACCACTGAAGCAGCTGGCCCATCGCCTCGATGCCGAGCGAGCCGGGCATGACCGGGTCCTGGAAGAAGTGCGCCTTGAAGAACCACTCGCCTGGCTCGACGTCCTTCTCCGCGCGCAGCCGCCCGAGCCCGGCCTGGCCGGCCTCGGGCCAGTACCCGGTGATCCGGTCCAGCATGAGCAGCATCGGCCCGGGCAGGCGCGCCGGTCCCGCGCAGTATCCCGGCGGGCGGGCCCGCAGGTCCACCCGGTAGTTGCCGGGCTCGGCCAGCCTCGCCCGCTCTCTGGCCGACGGCGGCAGGCCGACCTGGCTGGCCAGGGCCGGTGGCGGGAAGAAGCCGAATACCGTCTCCATCTCGAACGCGACCTCGCCTCCGGATGGCCCGCCCAGCATCGTGCAGGTGGCGCCGAAGGACTCGATGATCATGTCGCCGAGCCGCGAAATGTCGCGCAGCTCGACCCTGGTCCGCAACCCTGCGGTGCCCTGCGGTACCTCACGCCGGACCGTCCCGGTTCCGTCGAGGTTCCTGAACCGCAGATCAGCCTCGGAGGTTAGGACGCTGCCTATGTAGGTGGCGAGCCAGCCGCAGGGCTGCAGCGCCGCCTCCATGAGGACGCAGAACGGCATCGTGGGCGCACCGTTCTGCTCGAAGTACCACACGTCGGCGGGCACGTCGTAGTCGGCGGTCGCCGCGCTGCCCGGCTCCAGCCCGGCCCGCGGCCCCTCGGTCGCGACCACCCTGGTCATGAAGTGGTACGGGGGACCCGGCAGGTGCGGGAGGCTGCGCGGGCCATCGAACCGTGCGTAGCCCGCCCCGAAGGCCTGGGTGGGCCGTCCCCAGGCGCAGGCGAGCAGGGCGGCGTAGTCCTGACGCACCCCGTCGACCAGCACCGGCCGTGCGTCCCGCACCGCGCCGCCGGCCGGGGCCTCACGGGCACCGTCCTCCGCCGCGTCCTCCGCGGTGTCTTCCCCCAGGCCAACCAGGCCGCCCAGCACGGGCAGGGGCACGAGCTCGCCGGCCGGCTGGACCCTGGGCGGCCCGAGCTGGCGCCAGTGGTCCAGTGGCCAGTCCGGCACCAGCCGCACGGCGGCCCGGCGGGCGTGGAACGCCTGCACGCCATCCACCGTGCCGAGCACGTCCGCGTACAGCGTGGGGCAGGGATCCACCGAGAGCGCGGACACGAAGACCTCGTACACGATCGTGCGGCTGGCCGGGCTGACCTGGTGGCGGCAGCGTACCAGGCACGGCTCCCGCGCCGCGGGCTCGAAGCGCCACCCGTCCCGGTCAATCGTGAACCCGAGTGCGGCCAGGTAGAACTCCATGGCCTGCAGGCCGCCCTCGAACATCAGCGTGCCCGGCATGCACGGATCGTTCTTGAAGTGCCCGTCGAAGAACCAGTCGCCGGAGGTCACCGCGGCCTCGGCCCGCAGGTAGCCGCGGCGTAGCGGCCCTCCCGCGGGATCCACGTCGGTGACCGTGTCGAACCTCAGCATCCGGCCTGCGCCGATGCGCGGCGTTCGCACGTGGGCGCTGGCTGCGGCCCACTGCGCGCCGAAGCAGTCGGCCGGGCGTCCCTCGGCGAAGGCGCGCACCTCAGCGGCATCGAAGCTGCGCCCGACGACCGGGACGGCCGGCCCGGCCAGCGGCCCGTCATCCGCCGCCATCTGCGTGGCTTCCCACGGCAGGCCCTCGGTGCTGGCGAGCTGGTCGTCGGTGAAGAACCCCGCCTGCCCTTGGCGTACCGTCATCCGCAGGTCGTCGCCGGCGTAGCAGTCGTACTGGAAGAAGAAGATCCGCACGCCGTCGTGCTCGGCGTGCTGGTAGATCTGGATCTCGTAACGGAGCGTCTCGCCGGCCAGCGCCGGACTGCCGTGGAAGGTGACCTCACAGCCGAGCAGCCGGTAGACCCGGTCGCCCTGACCGAGCAGGTCCACCCCGAGCCAGCTGATGAGCAGCAGGTCCGCCTGCCCCGCCTCGATCATCAGCCCGGCCGCCATGCGGCCGGCCGGATCCAGGTACCAGCCGTCTGGCGCGACGTCGGTCTCGGTCCATACCGTGCCAGTGCCCATGGAGCCCGGGATGGCATCGATGCCGGTGACCCGGTCGATCAGCAGCATGGGGGGCTTCGGCAGGCGGGTCTGCCTCGGCCGGTCGTCCAGCACCGCAAACTGCGGGCCAAACAGCTCGGAGACCCGCCCCTCCGCCAGCCATTCGACCTGAGCGCGGTCGAACGTCGGACCGGACGGGACCACACGGCTCTCTAACGGCGCGGCGCCGGCCCCCCGCCCCGCTCCCGTGCGCCCGGGGCGCGCAGGGGCGGGTGCGGCCGCCGCCGGCCCTCCCGCCGCGACGGGCGAGCCGGGCTTGGTGACCGGCACCGGCGACGGCCCGCCCGGCCTCGGCACGCTCGCCCCCGGCACCATCGCGAGCAAGGCGGAGACGCCCTGCTGGCGCGCACGCAGGAACTCGGCATGAGCCTGCGCCTGCTTGGCCAGGAAGTCCCGGTGCAGCGCCGTGACGTTCTGAAACTGCCGCGCGACCAGATCTGCGACCCCGGCAGGCGCTCCGGCCGGCCCGCGGCTGGCCTCGGCCGGAGGGCCGGCATCCGGCGCTGCGGTGCGGCCGTCCGGCGCCGCGGTACTGCCGTCCGGCGCCGCGGTACTGCCGGGCGCGGCGCTGGGCATGGCGCCCGGGATGGACCTGCCCGCGCTGGAGTTGCCCGGGATGGCGCTGTCCTCGATGAAGCTCTCCGCCACCGGTGCCAGTCTCGGCGCCCGCGCCATGACGGCCACCGGTGTTTCGCGTCCGGGCAGCCGCATCTCGGGCGGATGGGCGGGCAGCCGGATCGTCTCGGTCCTGGCCGCAGCCGCCGGAGCGGCCACGGCGAGACGGCCGAAGAACGCCGCCGCGTCGACCTCCACACCCGCCGCGACCAGCTCCGCGACGACCTGGCCCAGCTGGCGGGTGCCCCGGCCGCCGGGCGCGTCGAGCGCGACGCTGAGGTGGGCGCGGTCGCCCAGGATTCTCCGGATCCACCCGGTGCACTGCGCTTGCGGCCCGTGCTCGATGAACACCCGCACCCCGTCGGCCCACGCGCGCTCGATCACGCGGACGAAGTCGATCGGGCCGAGAATCTGGGCCGCCAGCACATCGGCGGCCCGGTCGGCGGATGCCCGGTAGGACTCTCCCGTAGCGCCGCTGTAGAACCTGACCCCCGGCAGGTCTGCGGTCGGCCGAAAGTGCAGTCGCCGGTATTCCTCCGCCACGTCGGCCAGTACCGGGGCATGCGCGGCGATGCCGTAGTCGATGGGGATCACGGCCACGCCTGCGAGTCGTCGCAGCACCGCCTCGCACGCCGATTCCTCCCCGCCGATGATGCAGGCATCTGGCGCGTTGATGGCCATCAGATACGCGGCCGCCTGGTGGCCGAGCGCGGCCCGGACCTGGTCTGCCGGGGCGCTGACCAGGTAGCTGACCCACCGCTCCCCCGTCACGCCGAGACGCCGCCAGGCCTGCCGCACGGCGCGGAACTCGCCGGTCAGGTCGGTGGCCAGCAGCTCGCTGGCTTGCACGTCGTGGTTCAAGGCGGCCGGGTCGGTCCAGGCCCCCAGGGCAATCAGGGCCGCGGACTCACCGGAGGAGTATCCGATCGCGGCATCCGGCTGGATCCGCAGCAGGCCACGGGTGAATTCCGCGTGGAACGCGCAGAGCACGGCGGCCCCGAGAATCCGGCCGATGACACCGGGCGGGGACAGGGCGGCCTGAGCCTCACCGGCCCGCGGCCGCAACCTCGCGTGGCTGGCCTCGAACGCGTCGGCGAGGTCGGGGAAGGCCAGCGCCAGCTCGGCGCCCATGCCCGGGTAGGCGGCGGACCCGTTGGTGAATACGAAGGCGATCTCGCCGCCCAACGGCGCGTCACGGTACGAGACCGCGTCGGGGCGGGGGCCTTCGTGGGCGAGCCAGCGGCGGGCCGCCTCGGTGCGCCCGGCCGCATCCTCAGGCCTGTTGACGATGATCGCCAGCCGGGCCGGTCCCGAGGCGGATTCCTGGCCCGAGGCGAGCGCCTCGAGTACCGCGGCGCGATCCGCCCCGGAGTACAGCCGAAGGCGCGGGGCCGGGCCGGCGGCCCAGGGCTCCGCCGGGCCGGCTGAGCGGAGCCGGACGCTCACCGGGACGGCGCCCAGCGGCCCGACGGTGGCCAGCGCGGCCAGCCGTCCAGAAACCGCGATGGCCACCTCCCCCGGGCGCGGGATCGCCTGGTGCTGCACGGCCGTGGCCGCGGCAGCGACCGCGACCAGCCCGTGGGCCGCGTGCGCCCGGCCGAACAGCTCGGCCGGATCGAACTGGGCTGGATCGAACTGAGCCGGGCCGCCCGGGGCCGGATCCAACTGGGCCGGATCCAACTGGGCCGGGCCACCCCGGGCCGCGCCATCGGCAGCCATCTGGTCGCCGACGAGCACTCCGGGCCCGTCATCAGCTGCTTGCGTGTCGTCGAGCACCGCGATCACCGGGTGGCCGTCGCGGCGGGCGTCGGCCAGCCGCTCGAGTATCACCACCACGGCCGCGTCACCGGGCGGGCGGTCGCGGCCAAGTGCCCGCAGCGCCGCCTGGTGCACCGGTTCGCAGGACAGGTCCACGGCACCGACGACCGCGGCGTCGGCCTCGCCGCAGCGCAGTGCGCGGGCAGCCTGCTCCAGCGCAACCAGCCCGGACGCTTCCTCGGCAGAGACCGTGTAGCCGGGGCCCGTGAGGTTCAGCTGCACGTTGATCCGGTTGGCCACGAGGTTCGGCATCGTGCCGAGCACGGCCGGACCACCGAACTGCGACTCGGGCTTGTCCCGGCTCGCCGCCGGGTACCTCGCCACCTCGGGATCGACGCCCATGCCGACGATGACCGTGGTCCGTTCGCGGGGCAACTCGGCCTGGGCCGCGGCCTCCCGGGCCGCTTCGAGCAGGAGCACGTGCTGCGCGTGCGCGACCTCGAGGTCGCGCGGGGGGAAGCGCAGGCCGTCCAGCCTGACGTCGATGGACGAGCGCGGGCCCAGATGCCGCTCGCCGAGCAGGATCGCCCGCCGGAAGTCGTCCGCGTCGTCGCCGTCCGCGACCCGGGCGCCGATCGCGGTGATCGCCACCGCAGCGTCCGGGCGCCGCGTCGGGCGGGCCGCGGGAAGGTCCGCACCAGGGACCCATTCGTCGACGATCAGGTGGGCGTTGGTGCCGCCAAAGCCGAAGGCGCTCACCGCGCACCGGCGCGGGCCCGGCCAGTCTTCCTGCTCGGCCAGCAGGCGCAGCGGGGTGCCGTCGAACGCCGTGATCGGGTCATCCGCGCTCAGCGAGGGCGGGCGCAGCCGGGCCCGCATGGCGCCGAGCACCTTCAGCAGCCCCGCGCCCCCCGCGGCGGTCAGCAGGTGCCCGACGTTGGACTTCACCGAGCCGACCGGGAGATCGTCGCAGTCGGCGAACACCCGCGCCATGCTGCCCGCCTCCACCACGTCCCCGACAGGCGTGCCGGTCGCGTGACACTCCACCAGCGACACGGTCCGCGGCGCCACGCCGGCCGCGGCGTAGGCGAGCCGCATCGCGCGTTCTTGCCCCTCCTGGGACGGCACGAGCAGGCCGCCTGCCCGGCCGTCGTTGGACAGCCCGATCGCCCTGATGACGCCGAGGATCGGTACCCCGGCGCTGACCGCGTCGCCGAGCCGCATCAGGGCCACCAGGGCAGCGCCCTCACTGGGCATGAGCCCGTCGGCACCGCGGTGGAAGGGCCGGGACTGCCCGGTCGGGCTGGTCGCCCCAAGCTCGCGGAACCCGCCGTGCACGAGCGGGCGATCCGGGCAGCTGACTCCTCCGGCGACCATGAGGCTGGCGGTACCGTCATTCAGCCGGTCGCAGCCGAGCTTGATCGCGTACAGCGCCGAGGCACAGGCGGCGTCCAGCGCGAACCCGCCGGCCCCGAGGCCGAGCGCGCGCGCGGCGACGTGGGCCGGCAGGCCCGACGAGAACCGGTTGCGCGGATCCGTGCCCGGCGATGGCCGGCCCTCCCGCCAGATCTGCTCGGCGAACGTGACCAGCCCGGCCGACGGATACGACAGGTTGCCGAGCACCAGACCCGCGTCGGGCCGCCGCGCTGCCGCGTGGCCTGCCTCACGCAGGGCCTGCCGCGCCGCGTGCAGCACCCACCGGTACAGCGGGTCGAGCCGGATGATCTCCTCGGCGTCCAGGGCGAAGCCGGTGGCGTCGAAAGACGCGTCGAAGTCGCGCACGAGTCCGCCGCCGGATGCCGGGTCGAGGCTGCACCGGCTGGCCGCGATGTTCTCCCAGAAGGTGTCGGGGTCGAGCGCGCCGGGCACGACGCAGCCGCGGCCGACGATCGCGATCGGTTCCTGCTCCACGTCAATGCCGCCTTCCTAGCTGGGAAACGCAGCGGGTACGGATGGCTCAGCCGGGACGGCGGACGAGTTGCACCCCGAGCAGCTCCACACGTGGCGACCCGTCCGGGTCGATCAGCGCGACGTCGCAGGCCGCGGTGAAGTCGTCAGCCCGCCGCGCGATGACCACGCAGCGGACCTCGGCCTCGACGGCGCCGGGCCGGTGCACCCGGCATTCGCCGATGGCCATCGGCAGCGTGCGGCCGGCGCCCGCCCGCCTCGCCCACAGCACTGCGAGTTGCAGCCCGCCGTCTACGGCCGCCGGGTCTATCTGCCGGGATGCCCCTTCCCAGCCCAGGGCGCGTGACCCGGCCACGGTGGCTTGCGCCCCGGCCAGGCCGACCACGAGATCAGACCGGATGACCTGAAACCTCGGCCCGTGGAACAGGGTCGTGCCGTCGTACGGGCTGGCCAGCGTCACCAGGCCCGCAACCGGTTCCCAGCGGCCGGGGATCAGCGGTGCAGGCGGCGCCACGCGCGCGCGATAGTGCAGCTGGCCGGTCTCGTCGAGCAGATCGAGGTCCAGCACCTGGCCCGCGCCGGCGTCGGCCTCGCGGCCGCGCAGGATGAGCCGGTGCCCGCCGTCCGCCAGCCGGGGCAGCGAGATCTTGTCGAGAACCCGCAGATCGTGGATGGCTATCGAGCTCGCGGTCGGATGCCAGGCTCGCGCCGCGCCCGCGAACCAGTCCAGCACGGTCGCGACCGGTACCACAGGAACCCCCCCGACCTGGTGGTCCGCCAGGTAGGCGTAGGCCGGACCGGCCACCGTGACCTGCGCGGCCAGCGCGCCCTCCGGCCTGCCGCTGACGCCCGCCGACACGATGACCCGAGGCTCCTGCGCCGGCTGGCCAAGCTCGGCGCCGAACGCGGCGGCGCCCGCATCCAGGTCGATCAGCGCCACGCCCGCGTTAGCGAAACGGTCGGCCAGGTCGCGGGTGACCATGCCGCCCTGCCAGGGTCCCCATCCGATGGCCCGGACCACGCAGCCAGTCCGGCGGGCCTGCTCGGCCGACAGCACCTGGTTCAGCACCTCGTTGGCCATGGCGTAATCGCACTGCCCCGGGTTGCCGAACTGGGCGGCCACGGACGAGAAGGCGCACAGCACCGCCAGCGGATCGTCCGCCGTGGCCGCCAGCAGGCTGCGCAGCCCTTCGACCTTCGTGTCGAAGACCCGGTTGAACTGGTCGTCGGTCTTGACCGCGATCAGCGCGTCGGCCAGCACCCCGGCCCCGTGCACGATCCCGGTGATCGGCCCCCAGTCGGACCGCACCTCGGCCAGCGTCTCGCCCAGCGCGGCCGTGTTGGTCACGTCGACCGCGTAGTAGCGGACCCGCGCCCCCGACTGCTCGATGGCGCTGATCGTTTCCCGGATCTCGCGGGCCGCGAGGACCCGGTGCGCGGCTGCGGCGATCTCGGCCGGCGTGCCGGGCTGGCGCCTGGCCAGCAGCTGGATCAGCTCAGTCCGGCCGGCCGCCGCCGGGAGGCCGTCGGGCTCGCGGTCCAGCGGTGTCCGGCCGAGCAGGACCAGCCCGGGCCGATGCTGTTTGGCCAGCAGCTTGAGGGCCGCCCCGGTGACTCCCCTGGCCCCGCCGGTGGCCACGATCACCGAGTTCGGGCCGATGTTCGGCGGGGTCTGGCCGGTGGGGGCGGCGGCCAGTTCCAGGGTGATCCTGGTCCCGTCCGCGCGCAGGCCGGCATCGACCGTTGCGCCGCCGGTCAGCAGCTCGGCCACGATCGCGCCGGCGACCGCGGCCGGCGCCCGGCCGGCCGCGGCGCAGTCGATGGCTTTGACCGACGCTCGCGGCCATTCCTTGGCGGCCGTCCGCGCGAGGGCCGCGAGCCCGCCCAGCCAGGCTCGCACCGGATCGGTACCGCCCGCGCCGGTGCCGTCCGCGCTGGTGCCGTCTGCGCCGGTGACGGAGCGGTAGCCGGTCAGCCCGAAATCGCCGCCGGTGTCCTGGACGGTCACGAAGACTCCGCCCTCAGCGTCCATCCGGGCGGCGATCTCACGGGCAGCTCGGAACGCAGCGCGTTCCGCCGCCAGGGCCTCGTCCACGGATGCGACCGGCCGCAAGCCGTCCAGGGCGACGACTCCGCCCGCGTCGGCCGGCACGTGCGTGACGACCTTCGCGGCAATACCGTGGCGGGCGAGCTGCGCCACCACCAGGGGCGCGATGCCGGCCCCGTCATCGGTCACGGCCAGCGGCCCGGTCGTCAGCCCGAGCATCGCCAGCCCGCTGGCCGGCGCGGGCACCGCGCGTACCACCCCGCGCGTCACCGGCACGGCAGCCGGCCCGGCCGGCGCGGTAGCCGGCCCGGCCACGTCGGGTAAGGCCCCTCTGGCCGGGCCCTCGCCCACGGGGCTCCCGTGGGCGTATTGCTCCGCGATCTCCCGCAGCGTCCGCAGCGTGGCGAACGCGGCCAGGTCGCCGGGCACGTCGCCGACCCGCTCCCGGACGGTGGACAGGATCTCGACCTTCTTGATCGAGTCGATCCCCAGGTCGGTGTCGAGCTCCATGTCGAGGTTGAGCATGTCAGCGGGATAACCGGTCCGCTCCGCGACCACCTCCAGCAGCAGGGCACCAACGCCGTCTGCGTCCCTGGGTGCGGCGGGGACGGCCCACCTGCTGGCCTCAGCAGCCGGCCCGGGCGGAGAACTGGCGGCTGGCCCGGCAGCCGCAGCGACCTCTGGCCCGGCCGAAGCGGCAGGCAGGATCACCGGCGCCGGCGGCGGAACGTCCGGCAGCGGAGCCTGCGCCGGCGCAACCTGCGCCAGCGGAGGCGGCGGCGGAACCGGGGGTAGCAGCGCCGGGGGCGTCCCGCCGGATGCGGCTGACAACAGTCCCGCGAACGTCACCTCGGCCATCCTCAGGTAGGCCAGGTGGCTCTCGGTCATGGCCCGCTGGAACTCGGCGTGAGCCTGGGCGGCCTGCTCCTGGGCCGCCCCGATAACGCCCAGCCATTCAGGGTCAGTGTTAGCCAGCGCAGCCGGTACCGGCGCAGCCGGTGCTGGTGTGGGCGGGACGGCCGCGGGCAGCCAGCCGGGCGCCTGGCCATTCCCGGTCGGCGCCCCGGTCGGCTCAGCGGACGGCGGCGGCAACGCGGCCGACCCGCCCTCAGGCGGGTAGGGCCGCCCGTAGTTGCCGCCGTCGATGGTGACCGCCGCCTTGCTGCGCATCTCCGCCTGGCTCTCTTCTGCCGGCGGGTACTCGGCCCAGAGCGCGCCGACGTCGATCGGGAGCCCGCGGACGGCCAGCTGGGCGAGTCCCTCCTGGAGGGTCGTGACGCCGTGCTGCCGCCTGCGGTCGAGGCTGACGGCGAGGTGCTCCCGATCGCCGAGGATCTGGCCGACCAGGCCTGATAGCGCCGCGCCGGCACCGACCTCCACGAACGTCCTGACTCCGCGGGCATACATCGCCTCGACCACGTCGACGAACTGCACCGGAGCCGCGATCTGGGCCGCGAGACCGCGGCGAACCTCCGCCGGGTCGGCCGGGTAGACGCACGCATCGCGGCCGGCGTAGACATCGAGTACCGGAGCCCGGATGTCGGCCCGGCGCAGCACGTCGGCGAACGGCCCGGCCGCTGGCGCGACGAGCGGGCTGTGGAACCCGGTCGCCGCGTTCAGCCGGACGGCGGTCATCCCCTCGGCCGCGAGCCTGGCCGCGACCGAGTCCAGCGCCTGCGGGGTCCCGGCGAAGACGACCTGCGCCGGCGCGTTGTGGTTGGCGAGCCAGACATCCGGCAGGCCCGCGACGGCGGCCTCCGCCTGGTCCCGGCTGGCCGTGACGGCGAGCATCGCTCCAGGGACCGCCGCCGCGTCCCGCATCAGCTCACCTCGGCTGCGGGCCAGCCGGACCAGGGCCCCGGCATCGAAGGCACCGGCCGCGTGCAGCGCGACCAGCTCGCCAAAGCTGTGACCGGCGACGCAATCAGGCTTCAGCCCCAGCCTGGCCAGCACGGCGAGCAAGGCCACGCTGTGCACCGCCAGCGCGGGCTGGGCCCACTCGGTCGCGGTCAGCAACCCGTCGGCCTCGGCGGCCCCGCTGTCACTGAACGCTGGCGGCGGGAAGACCACCCGATGCAGCGGGAGATCACCGGGCTCCTGGGCCGCGGCGCGGTCCCACGCCGCGCGGGCCAGCGGCAAGTGCACGGCCAGATCGGCGCCCATCCCGACGTACTGGGCGCCCTGGCCAGGGAACAGGAAGCCGGTCAGCCCGGGCGCAGGCGGGCCGTCACCGTAGTGCACCTGACCTTGCGCCGCGAGCGGCTGCCTGGTCTGGATCCGGGCTGCCGCGTCGGCGAGCTTCGCGGCCAGGTCGTCAGCGTCCCGGGCCACGATGGCCAGCCGGGCCTGATCCTCGCGGTTGAAGTCAGGCCAGGACTGCCAGGCCAGATCGGGCAGCGTCCGCCGGAGGTCAAGCTGCCGGGCCCGGTCGAGCAGGGCGCCAGACGTCGGCCCGCTGAGGAGAATCAGCTCGGTCGGGGCGGCGGGCAGGCGCCGCGCCGGAGTTGCTGACCGGCCTGATGCCGGCCCGTACTCCTCGAGCGCGACATGAAAGTTGGTGCCGCCGAACCCGAAGCTGGACACCGACGCGCGCCGGGGAGGAGCATCCTTGGCCGCCGGCCGCACCCACGGCCGCGTCGCGGTGTTGAGATAGAACGGGCTGTCCTCCAGGCCGAGCGCCGGGTTGGGCCGGTCGACCTTGATCGTGGGCGGCAGGACCTTCTGCTGCAGCGCGAGCACGGCCTTGAGCATGCCGGCTGCGCCCGCGGCGGCCTTGGTGTGCCCTATTTGCGACTTGACCGACCCGAGCGCGCACCATTGCCGGTCCGGCCGGCCGGCCGCTCCGAAGACCTCGCCCAGCGCCGTGAATTCGGCGGCATCGCCAGCGCCGGTGCCCGTGCCATGGGCCTCGACCAGCTCGACCGTCTCCGGGCCGTAGCCTGCCGACTCGTACGCTCGCCGCAGGGCGCGCACCTGGCCCGCTGGCAGCGGCGCGTAGATGGCCGTGCCGCGGCCATCGGAGGATGCGCCGACGCCGCGGATAACGGCATACACGTGGTCGCCGTCGCGTTCGGCGTCGGAGATCCGCTTGAGCGCGAACATCACGATGCCCTCGCCGAGCATCGTCCCGTCGGCCGAGGCCGAGAAGGGTCGGCAGTCGCCGGTCGGTGACAGCGCCGGCGTGCTGGTGAAGCAGCGGTACATGGGGATGTCGTTGGAGGTGTCCACGCCGCCGGTGATCACCAGGTCAGACCGCTGTAGCGATAGGTCAGCCACAGCGGAGTACAGCGCAGCCAGCGAACTGGCGCAGGCGGCGTCAGTCGTGTGATTGGCGCCGTGGAGATCGAACTTGTTCGCGATCCGCCCGGACACCACGTTGCTGAGCAGGCCCGGGAAGGTCTCCTCCTGCCAGGGCGTGAACTCGGCGGCGATGCTGTCGCAGATCGACTGGGCCTGCGCCTCGGCCAGGCCGTGCTCGCGCAGCGCCTTGAGCCAGACTGGCCGATCGAGCCGGGCCGCCGATTCGACCAGCAGCTGCAGCGGCGCCACGCCGAGCAGCACGCTGACCCGCTCGCGGTCCTCCGGCAGGCCGACCGCACAGTCCGCGATCACGCGCTCGGCCACCATGAGGGCCAGCAGCTGGCTCGTGTCGATCGCGGGCAGGCTGTTCGGCGGGATGCCGTAATGCACCGGGTCGAAGTCAACTTCGGGCAGGAATGCTCCCCGCCGGCCATAGGTCTTGTCCGTGGCCCGCGGGTCGGGGTCGTAGTAGTCCTCGATGAGCCACCGGCTGGCCGGCACGTCGGTCATCAGATCCCGGCCGGTGAGCACGTTGCGCCAGAAGCCACCGAGATCCGTCGACCCCGGCATGAACGCGGCCATCCCGACGACGGCGATCGGTACCTGGCGCGGAACCCGATCGGATGTCATGCTTCCTCCCGCTGCTTGCCCGGACGGCCGGCGTCTCAGCCCAGCCGGCGTGGGATGAACGTGAAAGCCTCGGCGGGCACCGGGACCCCGTACGTGCGCGCCTGATGGGCCCGGGTAACGATGGCCGCGCCCTCCAGCAGGTTGAGCGCGATCTGCGTGACGCTGCGCTCACGAGCCTCGGCGAGGAAGCTGCCGGCCGTCCAGCGGTTGAACGCGCCCACCGCCGGTCCGGCCCAGAGCTGGTAGTCGGTCCGCCGGGTTGTGTCGCCTTCGACCGCCCAGCGGCTGGAGCTGCCCAGGTACCAGCGGAAGATCAGCGCCATCTTGTGCTTGCTGTCCTGCTCGGCGCGCGCCAGCTGGGATGGGTCGCGCTGCTGCCAGAAGTGGCGGGTCTGCGCCCAGATCTCATCCAGGCCCGCGTGCAGGACGTCGCGTTCCAGGGTGGCGCGCAGCGATGCGGGAATGGCCTCGATGGACGGGTAGCCGCGGTAGATCTCGTGCAGCCGGCGAGCCCGGGGGCCGAACATGGTTCCCCGGCGCAGCACCTGGACCTGGACGTCCATCTCGAACATGTCGGCGGCCGGCGCCATCATGACGTCGGCGAGATCAGCGTGGGCGAGCAGCGCGCGGGCATCGTCCGACACGCCCGACTCGACGGCAAGCTGGTTCACCGATCCGGTCAGCACGTAGGCCGCGCCCAGCGCGAACGCGCCGGCCAGGGCCTGCGGGCTGCCGAGCCCGCCGGCCGCACCGACCCTGATCCGGCACCGGTACCCATACCGGGCCGTGACCGCGTCACGCAGCGCCAGGATCGCGGGGAGCATCGCGCCCAGCGGCTGGTTGTCGGTATGGCCGCCGCTATCTGCCTCGACCGTGACGTCCTCGGCGACGGGCACCATGGCAGCCAGCCGGGCCTCATCCCCAGTCAGCTGGCCGCGGGCCACCAGCGCCGCGAGCAGCCCAGCCTGCGGGGGTGACATGAACTTCTCGGCCACCTCGGGCCGGGACACCTTGGCGAAGATCTGCACGGGCCGCACGATCCGTCCCGCCGGGTCGAGCCGCAGCCCGGCCGCCGCGCAGCGGGCGAGCGGCAGCGTAATGTCCAGGTAGGCCGAGGCGGAGATGATCCGGACCCCGCGGCGCAGCAGCAATTCGGCGGTGCCCTCCTCGAGCGCGGGCTCGGCCGGCGAGAAGATCAGATTGACTCCCCACGGGCGCTGGCGGCCCAGTGCGCCGCTGAGCTCATCAACCGCTCGCTCGATGGAGTCCAGGTCCAGCCCGGCCGCGCCGAAGATGCCCAGCATCTCCGCGCGAGCCATGGTGATCACCATCCGCGTGGTGGCTATCCCGCGCGCCATCTCTCCGGCTATATACGGAAAGCGCACCCCGTGCGCCTCGCAGAAGGCGCGGTCGCCTAGCCACTCCGGGTACAGCGGCGGCAGCGTGCCGGCGAGCAGGCAGTCGGCGGCGTCAGACGTGGTGACCTCGCCGCCGCGAGCCAGGCCCAGCGTCCCGCCCGGCCCGCTACTCACGATGTGCAGCGGCTCCCGCACGTGCTGCAGGCACGCGGCGATCTGGCCGGCCTCGAACGCAGCCGGGTACCGCCCCGCCCGCCAGCCCGGCGCCCGGCTGGCCAGGACCGACTGCGCCGAGGTCATCGGGTGAGCGGCCAGCGGACCGCCGCAGGCCTTCCAGCGCGAACGTCGTCAGGTCCGAGCCACCGGCGACACGCCCGGCCGGCTAAAGCCGACGCCGCCGCAGTGCTGCTGGGACCGGGTCTGGGTGCCGGGACAGCGAACGTACCTGCGCAGACATCGCGAAGAACCGCGGTGCCCGGGCTAGGTCCCCGCCGAGCACGCTCCGACTTCATGCGGCCCATCCTTACACAGCTACCGCGCTCCGCTCCGAGGTCGCCCCCTGCTGCCCTTCGGGCGGATTGCGGGCTCCATCCTCGACGAACGAGCAGGTCAGCGCCCCTGACCAGGCCAGGGCAGCGGCGTCTTGTGGCCGTCCTGTTAACGCTAAGTTACCGTATCGTGATAGCCGTGGCTAAGGCAAATAATGTTACTGACAGTGAGGTCCAGCGGAATCAGGTACGCTGAGCAGTCGACGGCAACAATGCGCAACGCCAGAGAATCTCTGATTCACGCTACCGCTGGGCCCCAATTCCGGTTAGCGTCCAACGCTAATATCCGTTGCTGCCGACTCACCGAAGGACAGGCAGCAAACCCGCCGAGTCTCTGGTACGGCCAGAGAGCCGGGGACCCATGTATTCCCGGGGGTGAATCGGCGGCCGTGCCCGATGGGCAGTCGGCCTGCTGTAGGGCTTCTCCGGCCCGAACCCGTCAGCTAACCCGGTAGGCGGCCAAGGAGAGGAGTTCAACGGTGGGGCGCTCGCGCCGCGGCCGGATTACCAGGGCCAGCTCACGGAAAAGAATCAGAACGTCATTGTGTGTTCTGCTAGTCGGTCTGCTGGCGGCTCTCGCGGTGGCCGTAGGATCCCTACTCCGCTTCTCCGTCGCAGGAAAGACGGTCCGGCTCGCAGCAGATAGTACGCGCGCTCCTCTCTTTGGTACCTCGACCAATGGGACGAACCTCGCGCAGGAGACGTCTCAGTTCGGTCGTATGGCGATCGTCCGCACCTATTACTCGGGTCTGCCAAGTGCCAATGCCTGGACGACAGGACGGCCCGCAGCCAACAAGTCGGCGGTCATCGTGAGCTTCAAGGCAGAGCCGACTGCGATCCTGTCGGGACAGGACGACGCGGCGCTCTCGCACTTCTTCGACACCGCTCCCACCGGGAACCCCATCTACTGGGCGTACTTTCACGAGCCCAGGGCAACATCGCGGATGGCGAGTTCACGCTGGCTGACTACAAGGCCGCCTGGGCGCATGTCGTGTCGCTCGCGAACGCCGCGCACAACCCCGATCTGCATTCGACGCTGATCCTGGGGGGGTACGACTTCCGTCCAGGTGCACACCGTAACTGGAAGGACTATCTGCCTGGCGGGGGCATCATCAGCACTCTGGCCTGGGACGCCTACCCTCCGGGCAGCGCCAAGAACGTGAACCCTATAGCCGCTCCGCCGGACACTTTCATGGCCCAGGAGATTGCCGCGGCCAAGAGCGTCGGCCTGCCCTACGGCTTCGCCGAGTTCGGGCTGTCGACCGCGGCAGGGCGCCCCGCCTGGCTGTCGGACGTTGGCAACTACCTCATGCACAGCGGCGCCCTGTTCGCTACCTATTTCAACGGCAACGCGACATACCCCACCCTCAAGCTGACCGACGCTGCCTCGATCGCGGTCTGGAAGAGTTTTGTCGCCAAGTCCGGATCCAGCACTACAGGGCCAGTACCAACATCCCCGGCTCCGAGTGCCACGGGAACCGCGCCGGCGCCCGCGACTGACAGCCCGCAAGTCAGCGGGCTCGCGCTCAACCCGTCCGCATTCACTGCCCAGCCCCAGGAGCACACCGCCATCACCTTCAGCCTGAATCAGGGCTCCGGCGTGACGGTCCTCGTCCTCGATCAGACCGGCACGGTGGTGCGCACCATAGCCAGGCCCGCTCTGGCACCCGGCTCGCACGCCGTCCCGTACTACGGCTTCAACGGCAGCGGGCATCGCATGCCCGCGGGGCAGTACCACGTCGTCGTGGTAGCGAGTAACGCCCACGGCAGCGGGACCGCGCAGTCGTCACTGGAGATTGACGCTCCGTGACCTGAGCGGACCGGATGACCCCGCCGCCGAGAAGTCATCGCACCGGCACCGCCGCGGCCGAGGCCGTCAGTGGCCTGGGCCGCGGCGTGCGGGCGCCTCCCGGGCGGCGGGGCGGCGTTGACCGCGTGGCCGGGCCAGCCGCATACTGGCCCCACCACCCGAAACCTGCACCGGGGCGTCGTGCTGCACATCCTGACCTTCTCCCGCTCGGCCGTCCTCATCCGGCACTGGTTCGAGATCGACCTCGACGACGCCTCCATGGAGCACGGTGCCCGGATCGAGATCCGGGAACTGACCGGTCACCCGCACCGCGGCACCGAGTCAGCCGCCCAGCTCATCACCGCCGACCGCCCGCTGTGGCGGGCGGACCTGTTCGACCGGCTGGGCAGCGATCCCGGCCGCTTCGACGCGGCGCACTACCACCCGCGGTTCGCCGGCGTCGAACCGTGCGCCAGGGTCTGGGATCCCGTGCTGACTGCGGCGCCCTGGGATTGGCTGGCCGATCAGATCGCCGGCCTCGGCGCCGCGCCCAGCCGGGACGGCTGGGCCCTGGACCCCGACGACGCCGCGGAACTCTCCGGCCTGGCCGGCCAGGTCGTGACCATCGCGCGGCAGTTCGGGCCGGACCGTTGCGGGTCGGCGGCGGAGTGCTTCGGGCTGACCCGGGATGTGCGGGGCACCGTGAACCTGATGATCTCCACCCTCCAGGCGCCTGAGCTGCTGAACCGGGACTGGGTCACCCCGTGGGTGTCGTGAGGTCCGCGCAGCGTTAGTTCAGCGGCTCCCCCTGGGCGTTGCCGCGCAGCCCGTCTAGTACCCGCCCGAACTCCGCGAGTTCCTCCTCGCCGAACCCGGCCCGCAGCCGCGCGTTAAACGCCAGCGCCGCCTTGCGCATCCGGAAGAACGTCTCGTCCCCCGCCGGAGTCAGCTCAACCAGGTGCACCCGGCGGTTCTCCGGGTCTCGGCGCCGGGTGATCAGGCCGCTGGCATCCATCGCGTTGAGGTGATGGGTGAGTGTCGCCTCCCGGATCCCGACCGCGTCCGCGAGTTCCCGCTGGCTGGCCAGCCGCCGGGTCTTCAGGGAAATCAGCACCAGCCAGATCGGCTGTGAGCCGCCCACCTCGGCCAGCGCGTCGTCGAATGCCCTGGTGATGTCCCTCGCGGCGCGGGCCAGGTGCAGGCCGAGAGGCAGGCTGGCAGGCGGTCCTGGCGGCGGTTCCGGCTCGTCTTCCGGCTGCCCCGCGGACCAGCCATCCAGCTGGCCCGGCCGACCGGCGGGATGTCCCTCTGGCGTTGCCACAGGCTGATCGTATCAGTTCCTTTAGAACTCTAACCCTTTGACATCGAAGACTTAGGTATCTATGGTTCTTGCGAGAGGGCAGGAGGCAAGCGAGATGAACGGCACCCGAAATCCGGCGATCATGCTCCGTGACCTGCGCAAGAGCTACGGGCAGGTGACCGCCCTGGATGGGCTGAGCCTGGCCGTGCGGCCCGGAAGCATTACCGGCCTGCTCGGCCCGAACGGGTCGGGGAAGACGACCACGGTCAGCATCCTGTCCACGGCGCTGCGGCCCGACGGTGGCCAGGCGCTGGTGGCCGGCCTGGACGTCACCACCCATCCGGCCGAGGTCCGCCGCCTGATCGGCTTCGCCGGCCAGTTCGCCGCCGTGGACCCGAACCTCACCGGCCGGGAGAATCTGCGGCTGATCGGACGGCTGTCCCGGCTGCCCAGACCCGTCGCCCGGGAGCGCACCGATGAGGCTCTCGTGCGGTTCGGGCTGGCCGAGGCCGCCGGCCGGCTGGTCCGCGGCTACTCGGGTGGCATGCGGCGGCGCCTCGATGTGGCGGCCGCGCTCATGCACCGCCCACGGGTGCTGTTTCTCGACGAGCCGACGACCGGCCTGGATCCGGAGAGCCGCACGCAGCTGTGGCGGCTGGTCGCCGAGCTGGCCGCGGACGGGACGACGGTGTTGCTGACCACGCAGTACCTGGAGGAGGCCGACGCCCTGGCCGACCGCGTGGTGATCATCGATCATGGCCGGGTGGTAGGCGAGGGCCCCCCGCGCGAGCTCAGGAAGCGGATCGGGTCGGCCGTGGTCGCCCTGGAATTCGCCGATGAGCACGCGGCGGTCCGCGCCCAGCGTCAGCTCGGGGCCCAGTTTGCCGCCGCCCAGCGCAACGGCCCGATCGTGCGGCTAGCCAGCGAAGCTGGCTCATCCTCCGTGGTCGGTGCCGCCCGCGCACTCACCGGTGCCGACGACCCGGTCGCCGTGCAGATCCGCGAGCCCTCCCTGGATGACGTGTTCCTGGCGCTGACCAGCAGCGCGGCCCGCACCAGCCAGCAGGGAGACGCCGCATGATCACGACCGCCGCTCCCCGCCCCGGACCGGGCCGGGCCATGATCGCCATCGCCGACACGATCGACGTCGCCAGCCGGAACCTGCGCTCTATGCTGCGGATGCCGCAGGCCCTCGTGTTCGCGCTGATCCAGCCGGTCCTGTTCGTGCTGTTGTTCCGGTATGCGTTCGGCGGCGCCATCCACGTGCCTGGCGTCCCCTATGTCGATTACCTGATACCTGGCGTCTTCGCGCAGAGCGTCGCGTTCGGCGCGCTCGGCACCGCGGTCGGGCTCGCCACTGACCTGCGCAGTGGCCTGCTCGAGCGGTTCCGCACGCTGCCGATGTCCCGCTCGGCGGTGCTGGCTGGCCGCACCCTCGCGGACCTGGCCAGAAGCCTCGCCGTGGTCGCGGTGATGGCCGGGATCGGTTTCGCCGTGGGCTTCCGGGTGCACACCAGCGTCCTTGCCTTCCTGGCGGGCCTGGGCCTCGTGGCGCTCTTCGGGTACGCGCTGTCCTGGGGGTGCGTCAGCCTGGGGCTGCGGATCAGCGACCCCGAGGCCGCCCAGGCCGCTGGCGTGCCGGTGATGTTCCTGCTGGTGTTCGCGTCGGGCGCGTTCGTCCCGGTGAGCACGATGCCGGGCTGGCTGCAAGCCGTCGCCGCGCACCAGCCGCTCACCGCACTGGTCACCGCGGTCCGCGCACTGGTGCTCGGCGGCCCGACGGCCGGTCACGTGCTGGCCTCGGTGATCTGGAGCTGCGCCCTTCTGGCCGGCTTCGCCCTGCTGGCTATCGGCCAGTACCAGCGGATCAGCCGCTGATTCAGCAAGGAGGCAGACATGGAACTGACCATCGTCAACCCGCATCCGAAGTACCCGCGCGTGGGCCTGATGGAGCCACTGCCGACCGGGTACCTGCTCCTGGGCGCGGTCGTTGAGCCGACGATCGGCCGCACGCCATTCCCCCGCCGCGGCTCGCGGAAGGCAGCCCTGCTGGCCGAGCTCAAGGCCCTGGCGGCGAGCCTCGAACGGCTCGAGGCCGTGACCAAGGCGACTGTCTACCGGGCCGCCCTTATCCCGCCACCAGGCAGCGATGCGCGGCGGATGGCCGCCCGCCCGGCCCGGTATGACGTCGTGACGCTCATCGAGACCACTACCGTCGAGGCGGCCGGCGAGGTGGCCGCGGGCCCGGAGTACCGGAAGCTGCACGACGCGATCGCGGGGGCAGCGCGCGAGGAGCACGTGATGACCGCCCGGTGCCTGCGCCGGGTCGGTGACGTGGACAAGAGCCGGCCGGGGCTGTTCCTGTTCAACTTCTTTGTCGCCGAGGACCCCGCGGTCGCCCTGGACCTGTGGGACCACCTCGCCGCCTGGTACGCGGTGGAGACCGGGCTGGACAACTCCACGCTGCTCGGCCCGGTTGGCCCGGACGACTACGTATTCGTCAACCACGCGCGCTGGGATATGAGCCTGCCCCGCTTTGCCGTCAAGCAGTTCGGCAAACGGACCTTCTACAGCTACGTGCTGGCCAACTTGCACGCCAACGGCACCGCCTCGATGCCCATCCTCTACCGCTTGGCCTAAGGAGCCGGAACCATGAGCATTCCTGCCACATCCAGCCCGATGCGAGGGCGGGTCGCCCTCATCGCCGGGGCCAGCAAGGGAATCGGGGCCGCCACTGCGGAGGCGTTCGCCGATGCGGGGGCCGCTGTGGTCCTCGCCGCCCGGGACGCTGCGGCCCTGGAAACGGTCGCGCAGCAGATCAAGGCCCGCGGGGGCCAGGCCACCGCGATCCCGGCCGACGTGTCGGATGCTGATTCCGTGCGCGACCTGGTCGCGTCCACCCTCGACGCCTACGGCCGGCTCGACGCGGCGTTCAACAACGCGACCGACGGGCCGCGACCCGCGCCGCTGGCTGACATCGATCCCGCCGAGTTCGACCGCGGGATCGCCACCAATGTCCGCGGCACCTTCCTCGGGATGAAGTACCAGATCAGCGCCATGCTCCAGACGGGGGGCGGGACCATCGTGAACATGGCCTCGCTGGCGGGTGTCACCGGCGTGGCGAACCTGGCCGCCTACGTCGCGGGCAAGGCCGGGATCATCGGCCTGACCAAGGTGGCCGCCCTCGACTACGCCGACCAGGGCATCCGGGTCAACGTCGTCGCACCCGGCACGATTCTCACCTACCACCTGGAGGCGGCCGGCCCTGAGGCCCAGCGGCAGGCTGCCCTGGCCACCCCCATGCGCAGAATAGGGAGTGCCGCAGAAGTCGCCAGTGTCGTGCTCTGGCTGTCCTCGCCGGGCTCCTCGTACCTGACCGGGGCGGTGATCCCGATCGACGGCGGCCAGTCCGCGGGCGTCAAACCGCCCCAGATGTACCGCCAGGGCCAGCCGATGCCGACATCGCAAGGAGATGACAGGTCATGACTATCGAGCTGAATCACACCATTGTCGGCGCCACCGACAAGCACGCCTCGGCACGCTTTCTCGCCGATATCCTCGGCCGGGCCGTCGGCGCGGACGATGGGCCATTCACCCCGGTGCAGCTGGATAACGGGGTCACCCTCGACTACATGCAGCGGGCCCAGGTCGCGCCGCAGCACTACGCGTTCCTGGTCAGCGACGAGGAGTTCGACGCGGGCTTCGCCCGGATCCGCGCGGCGGGCCTGGCCTACTTCGCCGATCCCGGATTCCGCCAGCCGGGCGAGATCAACACCCGCTGGGGCGGCCGGGGCGTCTACTTTCACGACCCTGACGGGCACAGCATGGAGCTGCTCACCCGCGTGCCGTGACCGCGCTCCCGGGGGTTAGCCGAGCAGTTCGCGGACCCGCGGGATGACCTGGCCGCCGTAGAGTTCGATGTTGGTCATGAGCTGGTCGTGGGTCAGGCCCGGCATGCCGTACTTGAGGTCGAACCGGGTGGCCTCCAGGGCCTGGAGGTTCGCGGCGATCTTGCGGGCGACGGTTTCGGGCGAGCCGACATACAGCGCACCGTCCGGCCCGGTCTCCCGCTCGAACGACTCCTCGGTGGGGATCGCGAAGCCCCGCTCCGCGGCCATCAGGGCGATGATGTCCCGCCAGCGCGGCCAGAACTCCGCCCTGGCCTGCTCATCGGTGGCCGCGACGTGGCCCGGCGAGTGCACGAGCACGGGCAGCGGCGCCCGGCCGAACTTCTCCAGTGCCCGCTGGAACAGCTGCGAGTACGGGGCGAACCGGGCCGGCGGCCCGCCAATGATGGCCAGGGCCAGTGAGAACCCGAGGCGGGCTGCGCGGATCACCGACTGCGGGTTGCCGCCGACGCCGATCCACGCCGGGAACGGACCGGACTCGGTGTGCGGCACCACATCCTGGTCCAGCAGGGGCGCACGGGTCTTGCCTTCCCAGGTGACCGGACCGCCCTTGAGCAGCTCGGCGAACAGCGTGGCCTTCTCGTCGAAGAGTTCCTCATAGTCGGCGAGGTCGTAGCCGAACAACGGGAACGAATCGATACTCGATCCGCGGCCGAGGATGACCTCGGCCCGGCCGCCGGAGATCGCGTTCAGCGTGGAGTACCGCTGGAACACCCGGACCGGGTCGTCGGAGCTCAGCACGGTGACGGCGGATCCGAGGTGGATCCGTTCTGTGCGCGCCGCGATCGCGGCGAGAACCACGTCGCCGGCCGGCATCGGAAAATACTCGGTGTGGTGCTCGCCGATCCCGAAGAAGTCCACCCCGGCTTGCTCGGCGAAGACCCCTTCCTCGGCCACGTTGCGGATCGTCTGGGCGTGCGATAGCGGCCGGCCATCGGTGTCGCCGTTCCGGTCGCCGAAGGTGTCCAGCCCGAAGGTGTAGGTCATGCCAGGCTCCCCGCGCCGGCCCGCATCGCCCGCTCGAACTCCCGCGACGTGAGCACGACCCCGAACACGGGCCCGCCCGGCTGCAGCACCCGGCCCGCTCGCAGGCTGTCCAGGCGAACCGGGTCATAGCCGATCGCGTCGACCAGGCCCGCGATCGTGGCCACCGCCGCAGGGTCGTCACCCGCGACACCGGCGGCCCGCCGACCCGGCGCATCCGCCGGCCGCGCCCGGTCCTCGAGCTCGTGGTAGCCGATGTGGTTAAGCGCCTTGACCACCGTTGAGCCGGCCAGCCGCCGGGCCACGATCTCGCTGCTTCCGCCGTCTTCGAAGGCCGCGAGGACGCCGTCGCTGGCCGGCCAGTAGTTCATCGCGTCAACCACGAGCTTGCCGTTCAGCAGCTGGGGGTCGACGTCAAGGAAGCGGTGCAGCGGTATCGCGAGCACCACGATGTCTGCGTCCGCCACCGCGTCGCTGGCCCACCGGGGCTGCGCGCCGGGAATGACCAGCTCGGTGATCAGCGCAATGTCTTCCGGCTCGCCTGAGGTGGCGATGGCCACCGGGTAACCAGCCTTGAGGGCCAGCCGGGCAATGACCGGCCCGACGTGGCCCGCGCCGAGCACCGCGAGCCTGGTGGGTTGCGTGGTCGCACTCATGGGCCGGTCCTTCCTTAGCGATGGGTCCATGCTGAAGATGTAAGCGGACTTTACCCCGGTTATATTTCCGGTCCGGGCGGAAGCCAGGTACGTGCGGGGGCCGAAGCCAGGTGTGTGCGGCGTACGCCGGTTACACCAGTTTCTCTAGGTGGTCAGCGGCGGTAGAGGCGCCGCCAGCCGCCGCGAACGAGTCCCGCACCACTCCCGCAGCAGCGCGGTAGGAAGGATCATCGAGGACGGCCCGGACCGCATGGCGCAGTTCGGTGGCGCGCAGCTGCTCAATGCGCAGCGCTATCCCGGCCCCAGCGTCGGCGACCTGCCGGGCGATGATCGGCTGGTCGTGCCGCATCGGCGTGACGACCAGCGGCAGGCCATAGGCGAGCGCCTCGCACACGGTGTTCTGGCCGCCGTGGCACACCACGGCGGCCATGCGCGGGAGCAGGGCCAGCTGCGGCACGTGCCCAGCGAACAGGATGTGCGGCGGGGCCGGCTCACCGGGCGGGGCGGCGAGCACGGCCTGGAGTTCACCGCCCAGGTCGGCCACCGCGTCGATCACCGTCCGGAAGAACCGTGGCCCGGCCGGGCCGCTGAGAGTCCCCAGCGTCACCAGCAGGTGCCGTCGCGCGGGATCAAGCCATTCCCATGGGAACGACGATTCGCGGTCGGGCCGGCGGCCCAGTGCTGGCCCGGTGAACACATACCGGGCACCGAAGCCCCTGGTGTCCCCGATCAGGGCCGCCGTGGTGAACACCAGCACGAGCCGGTCGGAGAACCGCAGGTCGGCCGGGTCGCTGACGCCGCAGTCCAGCTGGAACGCGGTCATCTGGTCACGGACCCACACCTCGACCTCCTGCATGCCCGGCGGCCGCAGCAGCTCGCCCGGCGTACTGGCCGAAGTCACCCACACCGCCCCCGCCTGCCGGGCGGCGACCGCCCCGGCGATGGCCTGCTGGTCGGCCACGACCACGTGCGGCGCGAATTGCGCGACCGCATCGGTCACGCCGGGCAGCATCGTGTGGGCGAGCGGCATGATGAGGTTTTCCCAGACGAACTTCATCGCCGCGGGGCCGCGCGGCGGCCGCCGGTGGTCCCGCACGTCGGCCACCCGGGCGTCGAACGCGTCGCCGCTCACCGGGAAAACCCGGGCCCCCTCAGGCAGCAGCGACCGCAGTGCCGCCTGCTGGCCGGCCCAGGCGACGTCGTGGCCGCGAGCGGCGAGCTCTGTCCCGACCGCGACCGTAGGGTTGATGTGGCCGGTGAGCGGCGGGACCACGAACAGGATCCGGCTCATCCGACCGGGCTGCCTGACCGGTGCCTGGCCGGTGCCTGCCTGCCCTGGGCCATAGCCAGATACTTCCAGGTCACGGTTAATGGTAACCGCCAATGACGCGAATCTGGCCGGCCTTTCGAGCCACGTCGCAGATGCCCATCCGGCCTGCAGCCATATGTGTTGGCTAATGGCTCATGATGGCCCGGCCGTCAGGTGGTTGCAGGGGCAGGTTGCCGCACCTACGCTTGGGCAGCAGACGGCGGAACGCCGGGAGCAGGCGCCCCTGCCGCGGACCAGGTTCGTCGGCTCGTGATCGCGCCGCGCAGGTTCACCACGAGCTGACGCGGGAGAATGCCCGCCGCCAGGAGGTACCGCCGCTATGCTCCCCGGTCCCGGCCCCCACCTGATGCGCGGATTCGCGACCGATTCGTCAGTGACCAAGCAACAGCTGAGGCGGGGGACGGTCCGCAGGATCGCCGGATATGCGCGGCCCTATCGCTGGGATCTCACCATCTTCCTGCTGGCCGCCGCGCTGGACGCGGTGATCACGGTGGCGATCCCGGTGCTGCTCGGCCTGGTCATCGACCGCGGCATCATCCCGAAGCGCGCCGATGTGGTGCTGGCCGTCGCCGCAGCCGTGGCCGGGCTGGCCATCTTGGACGCGTTCTTAAACTTCGTCCAGCGCTGGTACACCGCACGCGTCGGCGAGGGCCTGATCTACGACCTGCGCACGCAGGTGTTCGGCCACGTGCAGCGCCAGCCGCTCGCGTTCTTCACCCGGGCGCAGACCGGCTCGCTGGTCAGCAGGCTGAACAGCGACGTTATCGGCGCGCAGCAGGCGCTGACCTCGACGCTGGTGTCTACCGTGTCAAGCACGCTCCAGCTGATCCTGGTGCTGTTCACGATGCTCTACTTCTCCTGGCTGGTCACGGTCATCGCGCTGTTGCTGATACCGATGTTCATCATCCCGGCCCGCCTGGTCGGGCGCAGGCTGCAGCGGCTGACCAGGGAGTCGATGCAGCTCGACGCGGCGATGGGATCGACGATGACCGAGCGGTTCAACGTCGCCGGCGCCATGCTGGCGAAGCTGTTCGGCCGGCCGCAGGAGGAGTTGCGGGTGTTCGCCGAGCGGGCGGCCAAGGTCAGGGACATCGGGGTGGTCCAGGCGATGTACGGCAGCTCGCTGTTCATCGCGCTGACGCTGCTCGCGTCGCTGTCCATCGCGGTGGTCTACGGGGTGGGCGGCGAGCTCGTCGTGCACGGTGCCTTCCAGGTCGGCACGCTGGTTTCGCTGGCCCTGCTGCTGAACCGGCTGTACGGGCCGATCACTGCACTGTCCAATGTGCAGGTCAACGTGATGACCGCGCTGGTCAGTTTCGACCGGGTGTTCGAGGTGCTCGACCTGAAGCCACTGATCGAGGACCGGCCGGACGCGACGCCGCTGGTGCTCGCGGCGCACGGCAATGGTTCAGCCCGCACCGCCGGGCCAGCAGCGGACATCGTCTTCGACCAGGTGTCGTTCCATTACCCGGCGGCGTCCGAGGTCTCCCTCGCGTCGCTGGAGTCCATTGCCCTGCCGGCGCCCGAGCGCACCGATGCGCGGCTGGGCGTGCTGCACGACATGAGCTTCACCGCCCCCGCCCGGCAGCTGACCGCCCTGGTCGGGCCCTCGGGCGCGGGCAAGACGACGATCACGCACCTGGTGTCCCGGCTGTATGACCCCAACGAGGGCACGGTGCGCATCGGCGGGTTCGACATCAGGGACGTGACCCAGGAGTCGCTGCACAACTGCGTCGGCGTGGTGACCCAGGACGCGCACCTGTTCCACGACACAATCCGGGCCAATCTCGAGTACGCCCGTCCCGGGGTGATGGAGGAGGAACTGGTGCAGGCGTGCCGGGCGGCGCAGATCTGGAGCCTGATCTCGGTGCTGCCCGACGGCCTGGACACCATCGTGGGCGACCGGGGCTACCGGCTGTCGGGCGGCGAGAAACAGCGGGTCGCCTTGGCCCGGCTGCTGCTGAAGGCACCGGCCATCGTGCTGCTCGACGAGGCCACCGCGCATCTCGACTCCGAGTCGGAGGTCGCCGTCCAGCAAGCGCTCGCCGCGGCCCTGGCCGGGCGGACCTCGCTCGTCATCGCCCACCGGCTGTCCACCATCCAGGAGGCCGACCAGATCCTGGTCATCGACGGCGGCCGGGTCCGAGAGCGGGGCCAGCACGAGGAGTTGCTCGCGTCCGGTGGGCTGTACGCCGATTTGTACCGGACCCAGTTCGCCCGCCAGGCGCCCGTCGGCGCTGGCCCGAGACCAGGTCCGCCGGGCGGCCACTTCCCGCCGCCTCCACCGCCCCCGGGAGTCGATGGCCTGGCCCTTCCCGGGGGGCCCTGGCCCGGGCGTCCCGGTCCGGGCCCGGCTGGCCGGCCGTGACCCGGTGACCCCGGTGACGTGGTGGCGTGCTGACCCGGTGGCAGTTAGCCGACGGGCGGCGTGTGCAGCCACTCGAGCAGGTCGCGCGGAGCCAGCTGAGTGGCCCGAGCGTGGTAGCCAGCCATCTCCTCATCGCTGAGAAGCTCGCGCCCAGCCCCCGAGGAGCCCCGGGGAAAGAAGGCGGCAGCGTCCGCGGAAATCTCGGGGGGAACCGCAATGAGGGTATCCGCGCGGTCCCTCATCCGGCCGAACGTGGCCGCCTGGGTGAGCGCGGGCCAGGCCTGCTCCGGGACGGCTATCGCCAGCCTCCCGGCGAGCCAGCGCATCTGGCCCTCCAGGTCGGCGAGCAGGTCGTCGTAGCGCACCAGCAGCACGTTCGGCTCGCCGCGCCGGGCCCAGGCATCGGACAGGTGCCGCATAACGCCGGCCAGCGAGTCCGGGTACTGGCAGGGATCGTCATCGGCGGCGATCCAGCTGAGCAGGGCGTCGTGCAGCGCCTCACGTGAGGCGGGCGGCTCCGGTGGCTTCGGCGGCCCGGGCGGCTCCGGTGGTCCGGGCGGCCCGGGGAGGTGGCGTACCGGCGGGGGCCCGTGCCCATCGGGCGGGGGCCCGGGCCGGTCCGGCGGAGGCCCATGCCCGTCCGGCGGAGGCCCATGCCCGTCCAGCGGAGGCCCATGCCCGTCCGGCGGAGGGCCGCTGGGGTCGGGCGGGGGGCCGGGCCGGGCCGGCGGAGGGCCGATGATGTCGGGCGGGGGACCGATGATTTCGTTGTGCCGGCGGAGCGACACGAACGTGTCCAGCGGATGCCGGGCCGTCACGATATAGGTGACCCGGGGGTCGAGGGGGATCCCGTCCAGCGGCGTATGCGTCTTGATGAAACGCCGGTGCCGCTGCTCGGCAAGCTGGGCGTACACCAGGTCATGCGGCATGAGCTGGCTGTCCATCCAGGGCGAGAGCTGCCAGAGCGGATCCGGCAGGTCAGGCGTCTGGAAGATCAGCAGCGCGCAGATCATCTGCATCCAGGTCGTCCCGGACTTGCGCCGGGTGCTGATCACGATGTCGCCGGGCCGGAAGCGGAAGCCGAGCCACCGGCCACTGTCCTCGCCCGGCCACCGGTAGTGGGTCAGGCCGGCTGTCACGCGGCGAGCGTAGCAGAGATGCGAGCCGGTGCTGCCGCATGAGCAGGGCGGCCCGGACGCCGGTCCGCCATTCCCGGCCTACCCTGCGACGACACGCCCAGAACGGCACGTCATCACCAACGCCAACTCCAGTCTCAAATGGTATCATGAACCTCGCGCGCCACTCCAGTCGGCCAATGTCAGCAGCGGCCCTGTAGCCTATCCTTGGATCCACGGTCTGGAACTTGCGAATCGGTCGGGGGAAGACTCGATACATGATCCGAAATGAGGATGTCCGGGAACTTTCCCGCCCAGCGGCTCGTCCTATTCACCCCCCGGCACTCCCGGGGGAAAGGACAGCGGCAATCGCTTCCGTCGGCAGCGCATTCCCAGACACTGCCTATTCACAGGAAGAGATCGGGGCGCTCCTCGGCCTGGAGAACCGGGTGGTGAAGAAGTTGCTCCGTTCGCCGCATATCCAGAAGAGGCATCTCTATCTGCCGGCGAAAGACATGAGCACCGGGCGCCTGCTCCCTGAGTCCGCGGCCGACCTGCACGCCAAGTTCCGGGACGGAGCGCTCGACATCGGATCGCGGGCCATCCGCAGCGCACTCGACGCCGTATCGCTCTCGCCGGCCGACGTCGGCTACATCCTGTGCGTCACCTCGAGCGGCTTTATGGTGCCCGGGCTAAGCTCGCTGTTCTCGCGGGAACTCGGGTTTGCCCGGGACCTCGTCCGGGCGGACGTCGTCGGCATGGGATGCAACGCCGGCCTGAATGGGCTAAACCCGCTCGTCCAGTGGGCCAGGAACCATCCGGGCCAGGTGGCACTGCTGGTCTGCTGTGAGATTAACTCGGCAATATACGTTCTTGATGAGACCCCCCGCACTGGCATCGTGAACAGTCTTTTCGGCGACGGTGCGGCCGCTGCCGTACTGACCACCTACGCCGGGAACGGCGCTGGGCCGGCGCCATCCAGGCCGATGCCGTGCGTGATTGATTTCGAGAGCTTCTGCATTCCTGAAGAATGGGCGGCCATGCGGTTCGATTGGAACGCCGCGGCCGGAAAGTGGAGCTTTTACCTCGACCGGGATATTCCCTATGTTATAGGCTTCAACGTTCGCGAGCCGCTGGAAAGACTGCTGCAGCGCAATGGCCTGGATTTCTCGGCCGTGAAGCACTGGGTGCTGCACACCGGTGGTGGCGCGGTGATCGACTCGGTCAAACTCAGCTTGGGCCTTGAGGAACATGATGTCCGGCATACGCGCTCCGTGCTGCGTGACTACGGGAACATCTCGAGCGGGAGCTTCCTGGTCAGCCTGGAACGCCTCCTGGCCGAAGGCTGCGGGTCAGATGGCGATCTGGGGGTCATGGTGACGATGGGCCCGGGCGCCCAGATCGAGACGGCGCTCTTCCAGTTCACAACGGCTCACCCATGCTGACCGTGATCCACGAGGCTGACGGAGAGCGGGTGCTCACCGTCCGGATCGGCGAAGCCATGATCGATACCGAGCTTATTAGCGGGCTCGGCTCCGTGCTGGACGACGTCGAGCGCGGCGGAATTGAGAACTTCGTCTTACTGTTCCGTGGCAGTGCGGAGCCAGCCACCGGGGACTTCCCATCGTGGTCGCCCGGTCCGGGTCGGAGCGATATGCGGTATTTCGCGCGGTGGGATGAATTGCTGTCCCGGATTTTCAGGCTGAAGGCCAAGACGTTCGCTGGCTATGAGGGCCGGGTCGGCGCGGCGGCTGTCCAGGCCGGCCTGGTCGCAGACCTGCGGCTGGCATCGGCGGCGGCGCGACTCTGGATGGGGAGCCTCTCCGAGGGCCGCTTCCCCGGAATGGGCGCGTACTGGCTGCCGAAGTTCGTCGGTCTCGGCACCGCGCGCAAGATCTTCCTGCTCGGTGCGGACCTGACGGCCGACGATGCGGCCCGGCTGGGTCTGGTGGACGCCGTCGGAGACACCCTGGAGGAAGTGGTCGAGAACTCGGTCAAGGCCTTGCGCGCAGTCACGCCGGAGTCGGCGTGTTTCACCCGCCGGATCCTCGATGACTGTTATTCACTCGAGCATGCTTCCGCAGTCGAATTGACCAAGGCGGCCCGATACAAGGTCGGAATGCCGGATGACGACTAGAGGTCGCTTACGCCGATCTAATGACTGGCAATTGAATCAAGGAGATAAGGAGTAGCCAATGGCTGAAACCATGCCTCGGATGTCACCGTACACTGGCACTGAGTTTCCCCGGGATCGGCCCTTCTGGATCGTTGACGGGCGAGCCTACGATCTTACGGAGTGGATGGGCCGTCATCCCGGCGGGGCAATATGGTTCGCGCAGACCGAGGGTCGCGATATCAGCGCCCTGCTCCACACCTATCACCGGGACCCAGCCCGGCTGCAGAAAATACTCGCGAAGTACCTGATTGAAGAACTCGCCGACCAGGACGTGAGCGCCAGGCTTGTCGCACCTTTCCGGCTCGGCGAGCGGAATATGCGCGACAAGCTTCCGGTGCCCACCGAGAAGGACATACTCCCCAAGCTCGGCGTACCCCCCTTCCTGCTGCCGCCGGAATTCAACGCGCCTGAGGATCTGCCGAGGCTCGACTACCGGGACGAAGGAAGCCTGCTGGCGGCCATCCGGCAGCGGGTCAATGCCCAGTTCTCCAAGCAGGCCCTGAAGAAGTATGACCGGGTGTTTGACGCCGTGACATGGGCTATCGTTGCCGCGCATCTTGCCGCGCTGGCCCTCCTGATCGCCCACGTCATACCGGGCTGGGCATTCGTCGTCATCATGGTGGTGACGCGCACCGCACTGGCGGGCTCGGGTCATTACGGCCTGCACAGGAAGTGGAAGCCTGGGCACCCGGCCCTGACGCTGCCGCTTGGAAAAGCGCTGTTCGACCTCAACTACGTCGGCACGAGCCTCATCGGGACCGATGGGCACGTGCTATTGCACCATCCTTATCTCGGTTCCGGAGCGGATGTAAAGAAGACGTTCTTCGACGGTATGCTCCGGCTGCATCCGGTGCTCCGGATCCCGGGTTACACGCTCCACAAACTCGGCATATGCCTGACCGGGCTGCCGCTCCGGGGACGCGAGATCACGAAGTTCGAGCGGCATAAGCCGGTCCAGCAGGAAACCGGCGCGCCATTCGTCCAGGATCCAATCCGGGCCGACTTCTGGATCATCCGGGCGTGGATCGTGTTTGAGTTTGCCCTGTGCCTGGCGACCGGTCACATCGTGGCCTGGCTGGTGCAGTTCATCCTGACGTTGTGGATCAACACCTTCCTCGTGGTGGCCAGCCATGACTTTGAAGCGCCGGACAGCGAGGAGGAGCTCGCGGTGATCCCCGAGCCGCTCCGGGATGACTGGGCGGCCAGGCAGATCTGCCTGAGCTACGACCTGAGCGTGGTCGGCAACCGCTGGATCGACCTTTTCCTCAGCGCTGGCCTGAGCCCGCACCGGGTCCACCACGTCCTGCCGTACCAGGGCTCCGGCTTCGCCAACCTCGCCTCGGAGGATGCGGTCCGGGAGGTGTGCGCCGAGGTCGGCATAGCCTGGGAGCGTCCTCGGAACCTGATCGTGGATCGGTTCCCCGCCGTGATAAAGCACTATCTGACCTGCCCGGTGAAACCCTCTCTGCTCCGCACGCTCTCCATGCAGCCTCCGCCCGGCACCCAGCCTCCGCCGGGCGCAGCGCCTCCGCCCGGTATGGAGCCGCCGCCGGGCATGGCACCCCCGCCCGGTGTGGAGCCCCCGCCCGGTGCCCAGCCTCCGCCGAGCATGGCGCCCCCGCCGGGCCCGCAGCCTCCGCCGGGCATGGAGCCCCCGCCTGGCGCGCAACCTCCGCCTGGCGCACTGCCCCCGCCTGGCCCGCAGCCCCTGCCCGGCATGGAGCCCCCGCGACCGAACTCGCCCGGCGGGCCGCCGCGCTCATCGGTCAGGGATCATGTCAGCGAGCTGTTCCGTTACTCGTTCGAGGGCTGGCGAGGAGTCGGCGTGTGATCGCAGGCCGCGACGGCTGCCACCCCACCTGCTGGCGGGTCAGCTCCCGCCAGGTGACCAGGAACGGTTCCCGGTGATGACGGCGGCCTCAGGCCAGGCGAGAGGCTCCCCGCAGTTGGCCCGAAGGTGACCGTGGCGTCCACAGCGCCAACCTTGCGGGTTCAGGTCAAATTAGCTGGCGGACCGAGGGGCCGGACGGTATCCGGCCTCGTCGGCTTCGGCGAGGCACGCATCCGCGCGTTTTATGCCATCGGAGGTGTTCGGGCTGCGCACGCACGCCGCGGCCGACGCGACCGCTAGCCGCAAGCAGTGTTCGACCGGCCAGCCCTCATGAAGGCCCAGGATGACGCCGACGGCGAAGGCGTCTCCGGCGCCGGTCGTGCTGCGTACCTGGTCGCGGGGCAGCCGGACGGAGCCCTGCCGCCAGGTCTGGCCGCCGGGGGCGGCCGCCGCGCAGCCGGCCGGGAAATGCACCACCGCGAGCGCCGACACGCCGCGCTCGATCAGGCCGAGCGCCATCGCCTCCAGAGCCGGCCAGTCCACTGGCCCGTCGGCCGTCGGCGCCGGTCCGTCGATGCCGGTCAGTGCGCCCGCCTCGAGTTCGTTGATCACGATGCTGTCGAGGTAGGGCAGGCAGGGCAGCGCGACCTCAGCCTGGCGGCCCGGCTCCAGGCTGACCAGTTCCATGTTGGTCCGCAGGCCCGCAGCGTGTGCCCGGCGCAGAAGGGCCGACCAGCCATTGCCCCCGCCGGCCGCTCCGTGTGGCGCGAAGTCGTCAGCCTCGCCGGCCAGCAGCGGCGGGAGTTCCTCACCTCGGTGGCCTTGCCGCGGTTGGAGAGGCTCATCACTGTCGCAGAACGCTCAGCGCGGCCGTGGACCGAGATAACCCGGCCGGCAATTGCTCAGTGACCGCCGCCGATGAGTTCTGCACACGTGCCGCGTCTACCCGGTCAACAGACCCTGGAGGAGTGAGCATGAGCAAGGTGATCGCCGACATCTCAATGTCGCTGGACGGATACGTCACCGCACGCGGCGCGGACCTGGAGCACGGCCTCGGCATCGGCGGCGAGGCAATCCACGCGTGGGTGCTCGAGGAGCCCCGTTCTCCCGTCGACGAAGCGGTGCTGGCGGGCAGCTTCGAGAAGACCGGCGCCGTGGTGATGGGGCGGCGGCTATACGACATCGTGGACGGCCCGAACGGCTGGAACGACGACATCGGGTACGGACACGACCAGAACCAGTCGGCCGCACCGCCGTGCTATGTCGTCACCCACGAACCGCCCGCCCAGGTGCGACTCGCGTCCAGGTTCCGGTTCGTGACCGAGGGAGTGGCGGACGCCATCGACCAGGCCCGGGCGACTGCAGGCGACAAGGACGTCGTCGTCATGGGCGGCGCGAACGTCATCGACCAGAGCCTGGCGGCGAGGCTGGTCGACGAGCTCCGCATCCACCTGTCACCGCTGGTCCTCGGCGGCGGCACGCGGCTGTTCGACCTCGCCGCCCCCACGACGCTGGTCCAGCGAGAGGTCACCGAGTCACCGCGGGCGACGCACCTCACCTACGAGGTCGTCAGAGACTAAGAGGCCGTGCATCCTGATCAGATCGCTGGCCGGGCTCGATAGTGGCTTTCGCGGGCGCGGTGGCGAGTGTCATCCGGCGCGCAAGTGATCGTGGACAAGGCGGATCGCGGTCGAGCCTTCACCGACGGCCGCGGCGACCCGCTTCACCGACCCGTGCCGGACGTCACCGACCGCGAAGACCCCGGGCAGGCTGGATTCCAGGAACATCGGCATGCGCCTGAGCGGCCACTCCTGATCCGGCCGCCCGTCCTGGACCAGGTCGGTGCCGGTGACGACGAACCCCCACTGGTCGAGTCGGACGACGCCCGGCAGCCACTGGGTTCGCGGCTCGGCCCCGATCAAGACGAACAGGGCCGCCGCATCCACGGTCTCGGCCGCGCCGGATTCCAGGTCGGTGAGGGTCAGGCTCTCCAGGCGGCTCCGTCCGGCGCCGCCGGTGACCGCGACCCGGTAGCGGACGGCGATGTTTCGGCCCGATTCGATCTCCCGGATGAGGTACTCGGACATGCTGTCGGCCAGCGATTGCCCGCGGACCAACATGGTCACCTTCGCGGCGTACCTGGCCAGGTGGACGGCGGCCTGGCCGGCGGAGTTGGCGGCACCCACGACGAAGACCTCGCGGTCCTTCATGGCCTTGGCCTCGGTGGCGGCGGCGCCGTAGAACACTCCGGCCCCGGTCAGCATGTCGAGCGCCGGGATGCCCAGGCGCCGGTAGGCCATGCCGGTGGCGACGATCACCGCCCGGCTGCGGACCTCACTCCCGCCGGCCAAGGTGACCGCGAACTGCGAGCCCTCGGGCCGCAAGCCGATAACCGGGTTGCCATACACGTACTCCGCGCCGAAGTTCCAGGCCTGCGTGTAGGCCCGCACGGCCAAGTCCCCGCCGCTCACCCCGGTCGGGAACCCCAGATAGTTGCGGATCAGCGAGCTAATGCCGGCCTGGCCGCCGATCGCTTCTGGCTCCAGGATCACCGTGGACAGACCCTCCGACGCGCCGTACACCGCCGCGGCCAGGCCGGCCGGACCCGCCCCGACCACCGTCACGTCGTAGCATCCGCCCGCCGGCTGAGTCTGCACGCCGATCGCCTGGGCCACCGCCGCGTTCGAAGGGTCGGAAAGGACCCGGCCGTCGAACAGCACTACCGCAGGCAGCGCGCTCCCGGGCGTCCCGGCCTCCCCGAGCAGGCGCTGCCCATCCGGGCTACCGGCGGGGTAGAAGCCGAACGGAACGCCGTTGCGCCCGAGCAGTTCGCGGAGCTCGTGTGACCGCGCGGCCCACTCCTCGCCGACGACGCGAACGGCCTCTAGCCCTGGGAGGTTCGATCGGCCCCACTCGTCAAGCTGCTCGGTGACAAACCGGTGGAAGCGCTCGTCCGGTGACGGCCCGGGCCCGACGACGTAGGCGTCGATGTCACCGAGGACGGTCGCCTCCAGCATCGGCTCCAGGCTCGCCTGGTCGCCCCAGGTGATCAGAAGCACCCGCCGCGCGGATGGGTGCAGCTGCCGGACCCGCGCAAGCAGTTCAGTTCCGGTCCCATCAGGCAGCCATTGGTCGGCGAACACGAGACTGACCTGGCGCCCGGTATCGCTGAGCCCGCCGAGGACCTCGAGCGCCGCCTTGACCGACCTGGCTGCGATGACCTGGTAGTCAGCCCCGTAGCGCTTGCGCAACTCCGCCTCGACGCCCTCATGCCTTCGCGAGTCATCGGCCAGCAGCAGAACCGGTTCCAGAATCGAGCCCCCGATCTCGGGAAAGTGACCGCGATTCTAGCCGCGACGAACCTCTGGCCCGAATCCCGCCAGGGCAACCGCATCCCTAGCCTTCTCGGCGATCACACATGGTCAGGGCCCCTTGTCGGCCGGGTGCGCATAGGTTCGGGTTGTATGAGTCCCGGCTGCGGCGAGAGGAGACCGGATGCCGCTGAATGATTTCCCGCGTTATCCGCTGATGTTCGGGCCGAGCCCGGTGCACCGGCTGGATCGGCTGTCGGAGCATCTGGGCGGAGCGGCGATCTGGGCGAAGCGGGAGGACTGCAATTCCGGGCTGGCTTACGGCGGCAACAAGGTTCGCAAGCTGGAGTACCTCGTGCCCGACGCGCTGGCGCAGGGAGCGGACACGCTGGTGTCGATCGGCGGGGTGCAGTCCAACCACACCCGGCAGGTGGCCGCGGTCGCGGCCCGGCTCGGCCTCAAGGCCGTGCTGGTCCAGGAAAGCTGGGTGGACTGGCCGGATCCGCTCAACGACCGGGTCGGCAACATACTGCTGTCCCGGATCATGGGCGCCGACGTGCGGCTGGTCGAGGCGGAGTTCGGGATCGGCGTCAAATCCAGCTGGGAACAGGCGCTGGATGATGTCCGCGCCGCCGGGGGGACCCCGTACCCCATCCCGGCCGGGGCCTCGGACCACTGGCTGGGCGGCCTGGGCTTCGCGAACTGGGCGTACGAAGTCCAGCAGCAGGAAAGCGACCTGGGGATTTTCTTCGACACCATCGTGGTGTGCAGCGTTACCGGGTCGACTCAGGCGGGGATGATCGCGGGGTTCGCCGGGCAGGATCGCCCGCGCCGGGTGATCGGCATCGATGCGTCGGCGAAGCTGGACGAGACCCGGGCCCAGGTGGCGAAGATCGCGCGCGCCACCGCGGAGCTGATAGGCCTGCGCCGCGACCTGGGCGAGGATGAGATCAGCGTGCTGGCCGGCTGGGCCGGGGACTACTACGGCATCCCGGTGCGGTCCACGCTCGACGCGATCCGGCTCACCGGCCGGCTCGAAGGCATGATCATCGATCCCGTCTATGAGGGCAAGTCCATGGCCGGGCTGATCGACCTCGTCCGTACCGGCCAGATTGGTCCCGGCTCGACCGTCCTGTATGCCCACCTCGGCGGCCAGCCCGCGCTCAACGCCTACAGCGCCCTCTTCCGTTAACGCAGGAGATTCCTGATCACCCACGGGGGTGGAGAGGATCGTCGCACCAGAGCCCTAGGGTGGCCAGCATGGCCGTCGTGTTCGCTCTGCTCGCTGCCTTGTCTAACGCGGCCAGTGTCGCCACCCAGCACATTGCCAGCACCGCCAGTCCACGCCGGTCATCAGGCTGGCGGGTGGTCGGGTACTTGTTCCGCAATCCGCTGTGGCTGTTCGGCTGGGTTGCCTTGGCGGGAGCGTTCTTGTTCCAGGCGCTCGCCCTGCACGATGGCCTGGTTTCGGTCGTCCAGCCGCTCCTGGTCACCGAGCTCGTGTTCGCCCTCGCGCTGCGCCGGTTCTGGATTCACCAGTCCATCCGCCGGATCACCTGGGTCGCCGCCGCCCTGACCTGCCTCGGCCTGGCCGTGTTCATCGTCGCCGGGGAACCCGAAGGCGGCCACCCCACGCCCACGAGTCAGCACTGGATCGTGGCCGCAGTGACCTGCGGCGCCGGCGCTGCGGTCCTGGCCGTCGCGGCGCACTGGGGATCCCCGGGCCGGCGCGCGGCCCTGTACGCCGCGGCGTCCGCGACCATCTGGGCCCTCGAGGCGACGATTATCAAGGCCACGACGGACACCCTCACCCAGTTCGGCGTGGCCGGAATGTTCACCCGCTGGCCCGTGTACGCCCTGGCCGTGGGGGGTGCCGCAGGCACCCTCCTGCAGCAGGTGGCGCTGCACGTCGGGCCGCTGCGGGTCTCCCAGCCGTTCTTGGTGATCGTCGACCCGATCGTCAGTATCGCCCTGAGCGTGTGGCTGTTCGACGAGCGTTTCAAGCCTGATCCCGCGGTTCTGGCCGTGGCGACGATCGCCTTTGCCGTGATGTGTGTCGGGGTCGTCTTCCTGACCCAGACCGCCCCGGCGACGATGAAACCCGATGCCGGTGAATGAGGAGCCGCACGAGCCAGCCGAGGTCACCCTCCCGGGGAGCCGTTCCCGGCGGTGGATGAGTCGCCTGAAACCAGGCGGAACCCGACCCGCGCGGCCCGGATGCGTTCTTGCTCGCGGGCCAGGAGGGTCATCACGCGGATGTCGGCCGCCGTGGGCCGGTTAACATCCAGGGCTCGCGGCCACAGGCGGGCGTAGCGGACGGCTGCTACCTCTGCCGCGTAGACCAGCGCCTGGTTGACCAGGTAGAGCAGGGCGAACATCCCGGCCACGGTAGCGAAGCTCCCGTAGACAGGCCCGGCCTTGGCCACCAGCCTGGCCAGCAATGGTGCCCCCAGGTTGAGCGCTATGGTCA
Source organism: Streptosporangiaceae bacterium (assembly GCA_035642895.1). Classification (GTDB taxonomy): domain Bacteria; phylum Actinomycetota; class Actinomycetes; order Streptosporangiales; family Streptosporangiaceae; genus RYN-230. The sequence goes on from DASQRM010000158.1 coordinate 61,844, forward strand.
CCGCCACCGCGCCCAGAACGGCGGCCGGCCAGAGGGCACGGACCGGCGCCGGCCGGGAGAGCAGCAGCCGGGCGCCCAGCAGCAACACGGCGAAGATGATCACGGCCGACCCGAGCACCGCGGCGGCGCGTTCGGCTTCGGGCACGCCCGGCAGCGCCGTCACCACCACGGTGAGCGCCCCGACCGCCACTGCCCCCAGCAGCAGCGTCGCCAGCATCGCAAACACCCGGATGTACCGGGACCAGAACCCGGCCCGAAGGCTCCGCGGGACGGCGGCGACATGGTTCAGCGTCTGGTACGCGGAGAACACGACACCGGTTCCGGAGAACAGCAGGCCGATCAGGCCGACGATGAACGGGACGGTCGACGTCGGCATGGCAGCGAGCGAAGTCTCAACCGTGGAGCGCAGCGCAGCGGGGATGGTCGCTGTGATGAGCCGCTGCCGCAGTTCCGGATTATCGGCCAGGACCCGCGACAGGACCGCGACGCCGAGCAACAGCAACGGGAAAATGCTCAGGAATCCGTAGTAGGTCATGAGCGCGGCCTCGCGGCCGCCATCATCGTCTCCGTACTTCTTGATGACGGCGTAAGGAAACCCGAGCACGCCGTGCCGGCGCTGCACACGGTCCGCCCAGGCGAAGATCCGGTTCACCAACGCGCCCAAGTCCCCGAACATCCGCATGCTCAGCCTCCCATTATGGTCAAGGAGCACGGCGGATGAGCCTACGCGCGGACAACGGATGCGCCTCGGCATCATCAGATCTGCCTGGGGTGATGGCGAGGCGCGGCCCGTAGCGCTGGGCGAGCGGGTTGGCGGTCAGGCCGTGCGCAACCACGCTGAGCAGCACGGTGAACGCGATCAATGTGATCGCCGGCTCGGCAGACTTGTCCAGGTCCTCCAGCGCCAGCAAGGCGAACACGACCGACGCCAGGCCCCGGGGCCCGAACCAGCCCACGAAGGCCACCGCGGCACGGCCAAGCCGCCCGCCCGCGAGGGCCAGCGCCACCGGCACCATCCGGATCACGGTCAGGCTGAGCACCGCGTACAGCACCACCTGCCAGGTCAGGTCCTCGAACGCCGGCACGACCGCGATGGCGCCGAACGCCAGCCAGACCAGCAGTGACACCAGGGCACCGGTCTCCTCGACGTAGGGCACCAGCCGCTCGCCAGGCTCCCCGCTGGCAGCCCTATAGGCCAGGCCACCCACGAACGCGGCGATAAAGCCGTTTCCGTCCAGCGCCAGCGCGCAGGCGTAGGCGCAGACCGCCAGGGCCAGCACCGCCGAGCCGGCGAAATCGCTCTCGGCCCAGCCGCGGCGGCGCGCGACATTCACGATCAGGCCCCCCGCGCCGCCGATCAGCACCCCGGCGAGCACGCCCAGTACAAGCTCCACAGCCGCCTTACCAGGACCGACGCTGGCTGCGTGCTCGGCGGTCGCGGCCCCGGCGATCGCGACCAGCACGACCGGCGTGGCGATCCCGTCGTTCAGCCCGCTCTCGACGTTGAGCAGCCGCCGGATCCGAGCCGGGACCGCCGGGTTCACCATCACCCCCGCACCCAGGGCCGCGTCAGTCGGCGCGAGCGCCGCGCCCACCAGCAGGGCGAGCCAGATACTCAGGCCATGAAATAGCACAAGCGCCACCAGGAGGCCCAGGCCGATGGTCAGCGGCAGGCCGATCCCCAGCAGCCGAAGGCACAAGCCTGCATCACTGCGCAAGTCGCGTACCCTGACCCGGGACGCGTCGGAGAACAGCACCAGCACCAGGGTGATCTCGGCCAGCGCCTTCACCAGCTCACGGGAAGGCTCGAACCCGAGCAGGGCGACCGGGCCGTGGGTGAGCACCAGCCCAGCGAGCACGAAGACGATCGGCGCGGTCACGTCGAACCGCTCCAGCCGCGCGGACAGCGTCCCCCAGAGGAAAACGATCCCGGCCACGATGGCCAGGTCGGAAACGCTCATCGATTCCTGCCTCGCGTCCGGGTGCTCACCACCTTGCCGTCACCCACCTAGCCGACGGGTTCTGCAGGAACGTCGGACTGACCGTCGTCGGTCCACTGGGCGCCGGTTTCGGCGCGGAAGGCGGCGACGGCGGCGCCGATCGTTGGGAAGAAGTGGTGCGGGTCGATCGTACGGGTGAGCCCGTAACGTTCGATCTTGGCCCGGACCGGGTCCTTGAGTTCGGCGAACACCAGGCTGATGCCCTCGGCGTTCAGTGTTTCGTCGAGTTCTTCGAGGACGTCGGAGGCGGTGGTGTCCACATCGGTCACCGGCTCGGCGGCGATGAGGATCCAGGCAGGTGGCGGGTCGGATTTGGCCAGCCGGCGGATCTCGTCGCGGAACGTGGTGGCGTTGGCGAAGAACAGCGGGCCGTCGAACCGGTAGATCACCAGGCCAGGCAGGTGCTCGGCATCGGGATATGAGCGGGTGTCGTGGTAGCCCTCCACGCCGTCCACGCGCCCGAGCACCGTGGCGTAGGGCCACCATGCCCGCCGGAAGACGTTGAGAATGGACAGCCCGACCGCGATCGCGATCCCGGGCAGCACGCCGAGCAGGGCGACGCCGAGGAAGGCCGCGATCGACAGCAGGAACTCGGCCTTGCGCTGGCGCCACAGCCGTACGGTGGCGGGAATGTCGGCCAGGGACAGTGATGCGGTGATCACCACCGCGGCCAGGACTGGCTGGGGCAGGTTCCGGAACAGGCCCGGGACCAGCACGAGCATCAGGATGATCAGGGCGGCCCCGATCACCCCGGTCAGCTGCGTCTTAGCACCTGACCGCTCCGCCACAGCCGTCCGCGACCCGCTGGTGCTGACCGGGAACCCCTGGAAGAGGCCGGCGGCCAGGTTCGCCGCGCCGATGCCGATCATCTCGCCGTTGCCGCGGACTTCCTGCCCGGTGCGGGCCGCGAACGCCGACGCGGTGGAGATCGTGTCGGCCAGGGAGACCAGCGCGATCCCGAGTGCCCCGGCGAGCAGGGGCCCGAGGTCAGACAGGCGGACGGACGGGATGGTGAAGGGCGGGAAACCCTTGGGGAGCACCCCCACCAGGCCGACACCGTGTTCGGCCAGGTGAAAGACCGTGGTCGCCGCGATGGCCAGCACGACGGCGATCAGCACGGCCGGGACCTTCGGCAGCCAGCGCTGCAGCACCAAGATCACTGCGACTCCGGCTATCCCGACCGCGGCCGCAGCCGGAACCGCATCGCCGTTGGCCAGGCCCTTGACGAACCCGGTGATCTCACCAATCAGGCCATCAGCCTCGACCTTGAACCCGAACAGCTTCGGCAGCTGCCCGATCAGGATGGTCAGCGCCAGGCCGTTCATGTAGCCGATCATCGTCGGCTTGGAGATCAGGTCGGCGATGAAGCCGAGCTTCGCCACCGCCGCCAGGATCATGATCGCCGCGACCATGATCGCGAGGATCGACGCGAGCGCGACCGCACGCTTCGCATCGCCCTTGGCGGCCATCAGCGGCAGGATCGTCGCGGCGATCATCGGCCCCAGCGAGGAATCCGGGCCCAGGACCAGGATCCGCGACGGTCCGAATGCCGCATAGCCGAGCAGGCACAAGATGGACGTGTACAGGCCGGTGATCGGCGGCAGGCCCGCCAGTTCCGCATACGCCATGCCCTGCGGGACCAGCAGGGTGGTCAGCACCACCCCGGCAATGACGTCCTTCAGCAGCCACTGGCGGCGGTAGGACGAGATCACCTGAAGTCCGGGCACCCACTGGAACATGGACACCCCCAGGCCCTGGTCATGTGTCGTAACGGCAATTTCGCCCGTCTGGACCAACCCGGCATCACCCGCACGGGGTGACGGCCCAGGCGCGGAAGCAGGTGATGGTGGCGGGATGACTCCCCGACAAGGACCGTCCCCGGGCGGGGCGCGGCTGGGGGCCGGGGCTGGGCCGCCGCCGAAGATGAAGCGGAAGGCGTATGAGCGGCAGATGCGGGTGCTGCATGGGGAGCTGGTGGCCTTGCAGGAGTGGGTCAAGGCGTCCGGGGCGAAGA
>DASQRM010000159.1:0-2669 GCA_035642895.1 Streptosporangiaceae bacterium
CTGCTGTCCGAGCTCGGCCACGAGACGGCGGCGATCATGGCCGAGCTCGCGGGCCCGGACGGTGCCTTCCTGGAAGGCCCCGGGGCGATGGCCGCCTCCCTGGTGCTGATGAACCGGGCCATGTCGATCGCGGGCGGCACCTCGGAGATCAAGCGGAACCAGATCGCCGAACGGATCCTGGGCCTGCCCCGGGACCCGCTCATCAACAACTAGCAACGGGGCCGAACGGGCCGGGGATCACCGCCCCGCCGACGGCGATCCCCGGCCCCGCCTCGAAGATCAGGTGACGATGCGGATGGTCCAGAAGTCGGACGACAGCCCGCGCGTGGTGAGGTAGGCGTACGGCATCGTGAAGTAGCCGGCCTGACCCCAGCCGGTCCCCCAGGAGTTGCGGACGAGGAACGTCTGCGTCGAGTCGTCGTATCCGACCGCCAGCACCGCGTGGCCGCCGACCACATCCTCGTTGGTTCCCGGCATCGACAGCACGCCGGTCTCGGCCATCTCCCTGCCTTCGAACTTCGTGTAGACCGTGAACCCGAAGACGAACGGATACCCAGCCGCCAGGCACGCCTTCATCTGGTCCAGGTCCCGCAGGACCCGGCTGTACGTGGTCGCCCGGTGGTCGAGCGCGTCCTTGTAGCAGGTGTCCGTCGGCTTCTCGGCGGCCGGGTCGTTCGCCGGGAACGTTCCGTCGGAGTTGGCCTGCGTGCCGTCGTAGGGCCACTCCGTCTCCGGGCAGACGCCGAGATTGGCCACGCTCTTCACCCCGTCACGGATCTGGGCGCCGGAGTCGGTCCCGATGGAACCCTCCATGGCCCGTTCGTTGTAGTAGATGAACAGGCGCGAGGGCATGAAATCAGGAAGGCCCTGCTTGGTGGTCTCGAACTCGAACGCGGCCCCGATGGCGTTGGCGGTACAACTGCCGATCTGCTCCTGGTCGTACACGGGCGGGCACGTGCCGCGCAGGTCGGCGCTGGGCGGCAGCGCCGCGAGCGAGATCTGCGGAGCCGAGAACAGGTGGTCCCTGGCGTCCGGCAGGTCCGGTGTCCAGCCGTAGCGAGCCGTTTTCCGCGGCGTGACCGGTGTTGACATGCTTATCTCCCCTCCGGCCGGCGGTGCGCTCGCGGCAGATACGGTCACTGCGACCGCGCGTTCGCCAGCTTTTGCTGATGTGGAGGACCCCGGCCCGTTCCCTGATACATCGGGCCGGAAGATATACCGGGTCAGGAAGGCCCGATGGCACCGCAGGCAGGTCCGGGCCGCCGCCGATGTCATTGTCATGGGATCAACTGGGACGCGCAGTCGTTGGCTGGGAGTATCGTGCGATCGTGGACGTGGCTGTGGTGCTGGTCAGCGCGGCGGCGGGAGCTGGCAGAGAAATACGCGCTGCTCGCGGCGGACCAGCCCAGGGCGGCGCAGGCACTGGCACGCCAGTTCGCAGTAGGAGTGCTGATCATCGAACGAGGCGATACCGCGCTGCGCGAAAAGGTCTTTATCGCGCCTTACACGCGGATGATCGCGGGCCGGTCAGATGACAACGAGATCGTGCTGCCTAGTGCTCTCGCTTCAGGCCATCACTTCGCCATATCTGCAGATGGCGCGAACGCCTACGTCGAGGACCTGGGCTCATTCGACCCGGAATTACCTATTTGCATATGGCCGTGGTTTCGCCCGGTAAATGTCGTAGCTGAGCGGTAGAATCGAATTCAGATCCTAGAAACTTGCCCTCCTCGGGACGACACCGAACCGCTCGTAGCGATCAGTCCCGGTGGAGGGAGGTGACCCCGGTGGGAACGGCCCCGGTCTTTGCCAGTGTCGGCGAGGCGCTGGACATGGTCCGCGCCGGGCTGGACTACCTGGCCGCCGCCGACCCGGGCCAGCTCCCGGCCGCGACCCAGGCCGAATGCCTGCGCGAACTCGAACAGGACGCCGCGGGCCTGGCCGCGGCGCGGGCATGGATTTTGGCCTCGTTCACCGCCGGGCAGGGGTACGCCGCCGACGGGGACTACAGCGCGGTGTCGTGGCTGATGCACCGGACCGGGATCACCCGGGGTGCCGCGGTCGGTCATACCGCCTGGTCTAAGCGGGCCGCCTCGCATCCGCGGGTGCTGGCGGCGCTGGCCGCCGGGCAGGTCTCGGAGTCCGTCGGGCGGGTGATCTGCCTGTGGACCGGCAAGCTGCCCCAGGAGCACCGGGATGCGGGTGATGAGCAGCTGCTGGCGGCGTTCGCCGCCGGGCTAGGCCTGGCCGACCTGGCGGGCCTGTTCGCGGAGATGTACGTGCGGGCCCGCGGGGATCTGCCGGATCAGGATCCGGGCCGGGAATTCGCGGACCGGGAGGTGAAGCTGGTCACCACCATCGGCGGCGCCGGGGTCCTGCACGGCGACCTGACCGGCGAGTGCGCGGCCGCGGTGGCCGCGGTGCTGGACGCGCTGTCCGCTCCGGCCGGGAAAGAAGACGACCGGACCAAGGGGCAGCGGTACCACGACGCGCTCGCCGAGGCGATGCGGCGGCTGGCCGCGGCCGGGCTGCTGCCGGAGCGGGCCGGGCAGCCGGTCAAGGCCTGGGCGCACATCTCCCTGGCCGACCTGGTGCTGCTGGACGGCGACTCGGCGCTGCAGGACCAGTGGACGGAGCAGGTCCGGACCCGGTGGGCCGCCCGCCGCGCG
>DASQRM010000160.1:0-23790 GCA_035642895.1 Streptosporangiaceae bacterium
AGGCTGCCGAGCACGACGATTCTCGGGGGCTGCGGCATGGGTTCTCCTCACAGGGACAAGTTCCGGTGCGGTCACCCGGACAGTCAACCGCACCACCAGCGGACAGCGGCCTCGGCCGCCGTGGCCCGGGCGGACGCGTCCCGCTCGTCGGAGGCCCAGGCCAGGTAGCCGTCCGGCCGGACTAAAGCGGCGCGCGGCAGGCGCGTCCCGTCAGCCTGCGTGTACCAGACCTGCCTGACCCGGTCCGGCAGGTCATCCCGCTCCACTCCAGCACCCTCAGCACCAGCAACCCCACCTCCCGCGACTCCAGCGCCAGCTGCCCCGGCCTCAGCCCCCCCGGCTCCGAGAACCCCTGCCCCGCTCGCCTCCAGGAGTACGAAGCGTCCGTCATGAAACAAGTCGTACCGCCGGGTCACCCTTCCATCTGACCTGGTCAGGCGGCCCCGGGGCAGGCGGGCTCCGGCCAGCGGATGGGGAGCGCCCGCGGCGGCCGGACGGCGGGTCGCCGCGGTCTGCGGGTACCGGATGGCCAGCCCCGAATACTCACGAGCGAGGCGGGCCTGGACCGGCGGCAGCGGGGCGACCACCCGGTGCACGGCCCAGCGCAGCATCCGCCGGGGCGTGGTCTGGGCCGTATTCAGCCGGAACTGGCGGCCGGCCAGGGACAGGACGGCGGCACCCACCGGATGGCGCTCCGCGTGGTAGCTGTCGAGCAGCCAGTCCGGGGCCCAGCCTGCCGCGGTCGCGGCCAGTTTCCAGCCCAGGTTGACCGCGTCCTGCAGGCCCGTGTTCATCCCCTGCGCGCCCGCGGGCGAGTGGGTGTGCGCGGCGTCACCGGCCAGGAAGATCCGCCCGTTCCGGTACGCCGGGACCTGGCGGCTTTCGCTGCGGTACCGCGCGGACCAGGCCATATCGCGGGGACCGAAGTCCTGGCCGGCGATGTTCAGCAGGCTGGCGCGCACCTCCTCCAGGGGGAGCGGCTCGGTCACCGGCACGTCAGCGCGCGCGTAGTCATACAGCACCAGCCGGCACGAGCCGTCCCGGAACGGGAAGACCAGCAGCATGCCCCGATCGGACAGGTCGCCGTAGGCGTCGGTCATCGGCAGCCCGTCGAGGAACAGGTCAGCCAACAGGACCGAGCCCGGGTTGGGCGCACCAGGGAAGGGCAGGCCAGCCGCCTGACGGGTGAAGCTGCGCGTCCCGTCGCAACCGACCACGTAGGCGGCCGGCTCGACGCTGCCGTCGGCCAGCAGCACCCGCACCTCATCGGCGTCCTGCTCGATGCCGGTGACCTGGGTGGACCACCGGATCTCGGCCCCCAGTTCGGTAGCCCGGGCGGCGAGCAGCGCCTCGATCTGGCTCTGCGGCATGTCCAGCAGGTAGGGGAAGTCGGAATCAAGCCCGGCGAAGCTGATCGCCGCGCCTTTCAGCCCGAGCGGGAAGGCCGGGACAGCCAGCCCGGCCTCGGCGAACCTGCCCGCCTGGCCGCGCAGGTCAAGCACCTCCATGGTCCGCGCGTGCAAGCAGATAGCCCGGGAGTCCGCGCGCAGCCCGGTGCGCCGCTCGAGGACCAGGCAGGGCGTCCCGGTCAGGGCCAATTCGGCCGCCAGCATCAGGCCGGTGGGTCCCGCTCCGACCACGATCACCTTGCCTGGCCGTGCATCCCGCACGTGTCCTCCCGTACCAGTAGCGGCTCCACGCACCTCCCGGCACGTCTGAGGGCAAATAGGTGGTCAGGGCGCCTCCAATGGGGCATAACTTAAGCGATTAGTGCAGCGAACGGTACGAGTACGGCTTCCAGGACACAAAAACGCGATTCGGGTACGGTGGGGAAGATCACAGCGCTTCTATCCAACGTCTCCGTGCGGACCCTCATCCTGGGCATCGATGAGACCGGACGGGTCATTCAGCATGACCGATACGCCCCGGAGATCCTGCCCCTGGATTCGGCCGAACTGGTAGGGGCGCACCTGAGCGACCTGATCGCCACGCCGTCCACGGCCAACTCGGCCCTGACCACCCTGATGGACGCGGTCCGGGCCGGCCGGGAAGCCACCGCGGTGCTGCCGATCGGGACCCGGGAGGGCCGCCGGGTGGAGACGGTGGCCAGCGTGCAGCCCATGCTGGGGGAAACCCCGGGCCTCGTGGCCCTGGCCGTCCTGAAGATGCCGCCGACCCAGCACGAGCGGTTCGTCGACCCGGCCCTGATGCGGCACTCGCTCCTGGACGACACCTTCCGGCAGATCGGGGCGACGCTCGACCTGGACCAGGTGGCCCGCGGCCTGATCAACATCCTGGTACCGCATTTCTGCACCCAGGCGGGCCTGCTCGTACTGGAGAACGTGGCCGCCGGAGACGAGTTCCCGGTGCATCCCCCGGACGGCTCCCAGATGCTGCGCCGGCTCGCGGTGGCCACCGACGATGGCTCACCCGGCTGGGACGCCACCTTCCCCACCGGGGAAGTGCTGCTCTACCCGCCGGGCACCCCGTACGTGGAGTGCATGGACACCGGCAAGCCCGTCCGGGTGGCCATGATGGACCACGAGACCGCCATCAGGATCGCCGAATCGTGGCTGCGGCGCCCCGTGGCCGACCTGCTGTCCGAGGCGTCCATGCTGCTGCTCCCGCTGGCCACCAAGGACTCCCCCCTCGGCTTCTTCGTCTGCACCCGCAAGTCCGGGTACCGGCCATTCGACGACTACGACTCCGAGATCGGCATGGAGTTCGCGTCCCGGGCCGGGATTTTCATCGACAACGCGCGCCAGTACAACCGGGAGCGCACCACCGCGCTGACCCTGCAGCGGAGCCTGCTGCCGACCGGGCTGTCTCATCCCTCGTCGGTGGACGTGCAGCACCGTTACCTGCCGGGCAGCAAGCTGATCGAGGTCGGCGGGGACTGGTACGAGTCGATCGCGCTGCCCGGGGCCCGGGTTGCGCTGGTGGTCGGCGACGTCGCCGGGCACGGCGTCCGGGCCGCCGTGACCATGGGACGGCTGCGCACCGCGATCCACACCCTGGCCACCCTGGAACTGCCCCCCGCGGACTCGCTGCAGCAGCTCAACGAGCTCATGACGTCGCTCGGTGAACGGGAACCCCACTTCGCGACCTGCGCCTACGCGCTCTACGACGCGGTGACTGGCAGCTGCGAGATGGCGTCCGCGGGGCACCTGCCGCCGCTGCTGGTCCGGCCCGACGGCACCGGCGAGTTCCTGGACACCAGCCCGGCCCCGCCGCTGGGGGTGGGCGAGTTCCCGATCGAGAGCCGCACGTACCAGATCGAGGACGGCAGCCTGCTCGTGCTCTACACCGACGGCCTGGTCGAAGACCGGCAGCGGGATATCGACGACGGGCTGAACTTCCTGCGTGACGTCTTCAAGGGGGAGGCCGCCAGGTCCTCGCTCAACGATCTGTGCCGGGCCGCGCTGGCCGGCGTGTACGCCCATCAGCAGCGCGACGACATCGCGATCCTGATCGCCCGGCTGAGCAAGATCCCCGCCGATCACCACGTCGCCTGGACCCTGCCGGCCGAGCTCATCTCGGCGTCCCAGGCGCGCTGCCTGATCCGCGAGCCGCTGCAGCGGTGGGGCCTGAGCGAGCTCGTGCCCACCACCGAACTGCTGGTCTCCGAGCTGGTCACGAACGCCATCCGGCACGCGACCGGCGAGGTCACGCTGCGGATGGTGCTGGAGGGGTCACTGGTCTGCGAAGTGCTCGACGGCTCCGCCGCCCTCCCCCGGCTGCGCCACGCCGGGCGCGACGAGGAGTGCGGCCGCGGCCTGGAGGTGGTCAGCCAGCTGGCACAGCGCTGGGGGGCGCGGCGGACCCCGCAGGGCAAGATCGTCTGGTGCGAGCAGGCCCTGCCGCCCGTGCCCGCAGGCTCCCCGCCCGAGGAGACGACGGCGAAGACGCCCGGGGAGATGACGGCGGAAGCGCCCGCGGCGACGCCCGCCGACAGCCCGCCCGCGGAGGCAACGGCGAAGACGCCCGGGGAGACGCCCGCAGGCAGCCGCCCAAGGAGACGACGGCGCAGACGCACAGCGCGGCGACGCCAGGCGCCCGGGCCGACGCCCGCAGGCAGCCCGCCCGAGGAGGCGACGGCGGACACGCCCAGGCAGACGACAGCGGAGCCGGCCGGGTCACCGTCTGACTGACGGGCCTGGCCGGACCGCCCTGCTCACGGGCCGGATCAGGCCGTGGCGCCCCGGGTGTCCTGCCTGATCGACAGCTTCCCGTTCTGCATGATCCCGATCCGCTGGGCGCGGCGGGCCACGGAGCTGTCGTGGGTCACCAGGATGAGCGTGAGCCCGGTGTCGCGCCACAGCGTCTCCAGCAGGCCCATGATGTCGTCCCGGGTGCCCTCGTCCAGGTTGCCGGTCGGCTCGTCGGCCAGCAGTACCTTGGGCTCCTTGACCAGCGCGCGGGCGATCGCCACCCGCTGCTGCTGGCCTCCGGACATCTCTCCGGGCAGGTGCCGCAGCCGCTCGCCGAGACCCACATTCTCCAACGCCGCCGTGGCGCGGGCCCGCCGCTCCGCCGCCTCGATGCCCAGCGGCACCAGGGCCACTTCCACGTTCTCCAGCGCGTTCAGCGTCGGGATCAGGTTGAAGGTCTGGAAGATGAACCCCATCGAGGTCGCCCGGACCTTCGTGACCTGGGTTTCGCGCAGGGCGGCGAGGTCCTGGCCGTCGAATTCCACGATGCCCGAGGTCGGCCGGTCCAGTCCGCCGAGGACCTGCAGCAGGGTGGTCTTGCCGTGCCCGGTCGGGCCCTGGATGGCCAGCCACTCACCATTCTCGATGACCAGGTCCACGCCGGCCAGCGCATCGACCGTGGTCCGGCCCTTCTGGTACTTCTTGGTCACGCCCGTCAGCTTGTACATGACTTCCCTCTCACTCGACCCGGGACAGTGCCGCCGCAGGACGCAAGCGGGCGGCGCGCCAGCCGCCGAAGCCGCCGGCGATGAGGCCGCCCGCGATGGCCAGGACCACCGCGAGGACCACCGCGCCGATCGTGACCGGCGCGCTGAGGTGAACCGCCACGCTGTGCGTCGCGTCTGCGGCGGCCCGGGCGAACCCGCCCGGTCGCGCGCCCCCGGGAGCGCCGGTGCCGCCACCGAAGCCCCCGCCGAAGGTCCGGGCCCCGCCGGGGGTGGCCGAGCCGGTCGTCTGGCCCACCGACGCGCTCAGCGGTGGCGCGAGCCTGGCCACCAGGGCCGCCCCGGCCAGGCCGAGCGCGACCCCGACCACGCCGCCGATGATGCCGATGGCGATCGACTCCCCCATGACCTGGCCGACGATCCGCCGGCTGCGCCAGCCGAGCGCCTTGAGGGTGCCGAACTCCCGGACCCGCCGGGCGACAGCGCCGCTGGTCAGCAGGCTGGCCAGCAGGAACGCGGCGATCAGCACCGCGATGGCCAGCCACTTGCCGAGGTTGTTGGCCAGGCTGGCCGCGCTGGACAGCGACCCGGTCACCTCGCTGGCCAGGCTGCTCGAGGTGGTCACCGTGGCCTTGGGGAGCATCCCGGAGATCTCCCTGGCCACGCCGCTGATGTTCGAGGCGCTGTCAGCGGCCACGTAGATCGTGTTCACCTTGCCCTTCAGGCTGGCCAGCGCCTGCGCCCGGGCCAGCGGGATGAACACGTCGGAGGCGTTGCTGCTCGCGCTGGCGATGCCCACCACCTTGAAACTGGTCTTGGCGACGGTGACGGTCGAGCCGACGCTCAGCTTCTTCTGGGTCGCGTAATCGGCGTTGACCACGGCCACATTCGCGGCGGCGTCGGAGGACGCGAACGTGCGGCCGGACTTGAGCCGGGCCGAGCTGAGCGGGCCGAGGGCGCCGGTGTTCAGGTCGACCCCGCTGACCGTGAACGAGCTGGACTTGAAGTTGCCGCGGAAGGACCCGCCTCCCCCGCCGCCACCGCCACCACCGAAGCCGCCGCCGGTCCCGGTCCCGGTCCCGCCCGATGTGTTGATGGCGGGGATCTTCCCGGTGATGACCGCGTCGGTGAGGCTGAGCGCCCCGGCCGCGCCGGCCACGTGGGTTAGTTTCCCGATGCTGGTGACCGACGACGCGGCCAGTGTTCCCTGGCCGATGCTGGTCAGGTTGTCAATGTCGATCTTCGTGCCGGCCGCGGGCCGCGCCTGGTTCCCCACCCGGCCCCGGAATCCGAAACCGGTGGGGCCGCCCGAGCCCGCCGTGGGCGCCTGGGTGACCGTGATGTCGGTCCCCACCCCGTACAGCGAGTGGAGCACCGTGGCCTGGGCGTTCTTGACCCCTGACGAGGCCGCGGTCACGGTGATCACCAATCCGATCCCCAGGGCCAGCCCGAGGGCGATGAAGATCGCCTGACGTATCCTCCGGCGCAACTCACGCCGGAGATAGGTGAAGAACATGAGGAACTCCTCCGGGAATGCCCGCATCACCAAGCGGGCAGATGCTGAACCCTGGAAATGCGCCGGCGCACCTGACGCCATATTGCGTGCGAGCTAGATCCTGGCGGTCATTCCTGAATGGTTGCTGCAGGCCGTCTGCGGGATCGCCGTATTCCCGGGCTCGATCCGGTCACGACTGCGCCCAGCGGGCGTTAGGGAATCTGGGCGGGTGTTTCTAGTGCCCGGCCCGGGTGGTGTAAAGGCGAAGCCACAGGTCCGTGACATCCCAGCTGTGAATCAGCCTGAAGCCCAGGCCGTCCAGGACCGGGACCGGTTTAGGTGTGGTCCATTCCACGACCCAGAGCCTGGTGACGTGGGTCAGCCGCTGCCGGATGACCGCTGCGGAGGCGTACGTGCCGCCCAGGGTGGCGGACTGCTGTGGTGAGGCGCCCGCGCTGATGTCCCGCAGCCGGGCCAGCCCGTACGGGTAGGCCCCCTCAAGAGTGCGTTCCCCGGTGGCTTTCCGCGGTCCGGCCTGGTCACTGATATTCAGCAGCGCGTCCCCCGGCCGCTCCTGCCGGGCGACCAGGTGGTCGGCGCGGCGGATGTCGACATCGTGCCCGTCCGCGCGGCGCTCGGCCAGCTGGCTGGGCAGCCCGCCCAGCACGATCACGACCAGCGCCACCGGCCCCGCGTACCGGCCGAGCGCGGCCAGGGCGGCCCCGATGAGCAGCGCGGCGGCCGGGATGCAGTAAACGATGTAGCGGAAGTTGTAGACGGGGTGGATCACCGAGGCGGTCAGCAGGATGGCCGGCGGCAGGAGCAGCCACGGCAGCGCCATGCTGAGCAGCCCGGCCGGCCAGTGAACCGACCGCCGCGATCCGCCGTCAGCCCACGCGCTGACCACCACCGCGCAGGCGACGATGGCCACCACGAGGACGAACAGCAGCGGGTCACCGACCAGCCGCTCCACGCTGAGCAGGGAAGACACGGTGGGCGGTTTGATCCACCGGATCTGGTGCAGTTGGCTGTAGCCGACCACCGCCACCGGGCTCACCAGGATCAGGGCGGCGGCGACCGCCGCGGCCCAGCCCAAGACGAAGCCCCGGCCGACCCGGTCCTCGCGGCTGGACCAGGCCAGCGTGAGCGCGTGGGCGACCACGAGGAGCAGGGCGAAGAGGTTGCCGAGGCCGAGGGCCACCAGGGCCACGCCGTAGGCCGCCAGCCAGCGGCCCCGGGTGACATCTTCGGTGAGCGCGCGGAGCAGGCAGTAGCTGGCCACGCAGCCGAGCGCCGTCAGCACCGCCCCCCTCCCGGGCGTTCTCGGCGAACCAGCTGACCTGGGGCAGGAACGCGAAGGTCAGTCCGGCGGCTAGCCCGGCCCGGTGATCTTGTACAGGCCGACCAGGAGCGTGACCAGGGCCGGCCCCAGCGGCAGCCAGGCCGGGCCCGGATCGGGGCGATCCCGCTGCGCAATCGCCCCGGCCCGGCCCGTTCCCTGCCCGCCAATGATGGCGGGCGGCGTGGAAGCCAACAATTCGCTGTCCTCACCAAAGCGGCGGCGGGATCGCCGACCCCCAAGAACGGCCGGAATTGCCCGAATTCCCACACCATATGTGAGCGGGAGATGCCGCTTTCGCGATCACCTGTCGCTTTGGTGATACCACTGGAGAAAATAGGCTGAGCCGTGACCCCTGACCCAGTCTGGCTTCACCTGGGCCCGCCGCGGCGAGCTGGGGGGCGTGCCGCAGGAGCCCAGGTCGCCGAGGCTGTTCTTCATGTTTGACCAGGCACCTTCGGCCGGGTTGAGATCGGGGGCGGTCGCCCCAGATAGGCCAGCATTCGCTGTCATTGAGACGAGGAGTCGTGCGATCGGGCAATAACGGGTGATGGCAAATCCACGGAGGCCCGCTATGAGTCATGGATCGCAGGTGGCGCGTGAGTCACCCGGTAGTCAGCGAGGCCAGCCGGATGATGCCCGGCTGATCGCGGAGTCGTGCCGGGTGCCCGAGCGTTTCGGTGCGGTGTTCGACCGGCACGCGACGGCGATCCATGGCTATATCGCGCGGCGGCTGGGCCGGGACGCCGCTGATGATCTTGTGGCGGAGACGTTCCTGGTGGCCTTCCGCCAGCGCGCCAGCTACGAGCCGGATCAGCCCAGCGCCCGGCCCTGGCTGTATGGCATCGCGACCCGGCTGGTCAGCCGGCGCCGGCGGGACGAGGTGCGGTTCTTCCGGGCCATCGCCCGCAGTGGGATCGACCCGGCGGCTGACGCGATCGCCGAGCCAGTCGCCGATCAGAGTGCCCGGCGGGCGGACGCCCAGGCGCTGCACCGCCGCCTGGCGGGCGCATTGGCGGTGCTGTCCACCGCGGACCGGGACGCGCTGCTGCTGGTCGCCGATGGGCTGTCCTACGCCGAAGCGGCGCAGGCGCTGGGCGTGCCACCTGGAACGTTGTCCTCCCGGCTGGCCAGAGCCCGCCGGACGGTCCGCGAGGAACTCGGGGGCGTGAACCCCGCCGATGAGAGACAGGAGCAGGGCCATGAATGAGATGCAGCTGCTGGAGGAGTTCCGCGCCGTGGTGGCCCCGCCCGACCCGGGCACGCTAGTACAGGCCCGCGCCCGGGTGCTGGACGGTGCTGCTGCTGGCCAGGCGAGCCGCCGTGCACGGTGGCCGCGCCTGCCCGGCAGGTGGCCGAAGCTCGCCCTGACCGGCCTGGCCGCAGCAGCCACGGCCACGGCGGTCACCGTGGCCCTGGCCGCCCCGGGCGGCACGCCGTCCCATCCGGGCGCCGCCAGTCCCACCGCGAAAGAGCTTGCCTACCGGGTTGCCGACGTCGCGGCCGCCCGGCCGGCCGTGCGCCCCGGCCAGTGGGTGTACAGAAAGGTGAAGATAGCCGGCTCACCAAACCCAGTGTTCGCGGGGACGTGGCAGGGGTGGAGCACAGCGGCCGGGACCAGGAGCGCGGGTCTGGACAAGGGCAAGGTGTATTTCCTAAGCTGCCCTGCCGGGACATCAGGTCCGTACGGTAACTGTCAGGGGTGGCAGGACACGATCGGCGGGAGGCGTATCCCTATCCCGGTAACCTACGCTGGGCTGAGTTCGCTGCCACGCAGCCCGGCCGCGCTCGATCGCTACCTGGCCAGCCTTCCGCTGCCGGGCGGGGAGCCAGCACCGTACCGCGAGTTCGAGATCATCAGTGCTCTGCTCATGACGTATCTGATGCCGCCACCCCTGACCGCCGAGCTTTACCGGGCCCTCGGCGACATCCCCGGCGTGACGGTCGACCAGCACGCGGTCAATGTCGCGGGCCGCGAAGGCATCGGCTTCCAGATCACCGAGCCACAGATAGCGCTAGGGCCGCCCCCCGATGCCCCTGTCCGCGCCGTGGCCCAGCTCATCCTCGACCCGAAGACCTACGACCTGATCGGCGAGCAGGCCTTCGACACCAACCGGCGCCGGCAATCTGCGCCTAGGCACTCGATAGCCGGGACCGCCATCCTGAAAACCGCCCTAGTCTCCGGCCCAGGCATACTGCCCTGACCACCGGCTCTGCTGGCTGCGCCCCATCCAGAGCCCAGCCAGCAGGGCCGCTCAGGCCGGTAGCTCATGAGCTGCGGGTGAGAGCGAAATCGGCGTCTCAGTGGCGACGGCGCTGGCGGGCTGGGGGCACCGCCGCGCTGGCGCTAGCTGCCGCGCCCGGCCCGGATGGTCTCGCGCAGCGACCCCATGGTGGCCAGTACCGCAGAGGGCTCGTATCCGCAGTGCGCCATGCAGTTCGCGCAGCGCGGGTCCTTGCCGCGGCCGTAGGAGTCCCAGTCCGTGGTCTCGAGCAGCTCCTTGTACGTCTTCACGTAGCCGTCGGACATCAGGTAACAGGGCTTCTGCCAGCCGAGCAGGGAATAGGACGGAATCCCCCAGGCGGTGCAGCCGAAATCGGCCTTGCCCTCCAGGAAGTCCAGGAACAACGGCGTGTGGTTGAGGCGCCAGCGCTTCCGGTTACCGTTGTCGAACGCCTTCCGGAACAGTTCCCTGGTCTCGGTGACCCCGAGGAAGTGGTCCTGGTCGGGAGCCTTCTCGTAGGCGTAGGCGGGCGAGATCTGCATCTCGTCGATACCCAGGTCGTCGTTGAGGTAGTTCAGCACGTCGATGACCGTCTGCGGGGTGTCGGTGTTGAAGACGGTGGTGTTCGTGTTGACCTTGAACCCCCGCTGCTTCGCGTCCTTGATCGCCGCGACGGCGTCGTCGAACACGCCCTCCTTGCAGACCGACTCGTCGTGCCGCTCCTGCAGACCGTCGATGTGCACGACCCAGGCGAAGTACGGCGACGGCTTGAACTTTTCGATCTTCTTCGGCAGGAGCAGCGCGTTGGTGCACAGGAAGACGAACTTCTTGCGCTTGATCAGCTCGTTGACGAGCACGTCGATCTGCGGGTGCATGAGCGGCTCGCCACCGGCGATGGACACCATGGGCGCGCCGCATTCCTCGATGGCCGCCAGCGCCTGCTCGACGGGCATCCGCTGCTTGAGCAGGGTGTGGGGCTGCTGGATCTTCCCGCAGCCCGCGCACTTCAGGTTGCACGCGAACAGCGGCTCCAGCTCGACCAGCAGCGGGAACTTCTTGGTTCCGGTCAGCTTCTGGCGCATCAGGTATGAGCCGATGCGCAGGCTCTGGCGTAGGGACACGCTCATGACTGCCTAACCTCCTTGGGCAGGCTGAATCGGATGTTCTCAGTAGTGATCACACGCTCGCTGACCTCGACTGTGCCGAGGCCCCGCAGAGCGTTGATGATGTCCTGGACGACCGCCGGGGGCGCGGACGCGCCCGCGGTCAGACCGATCGCGGACACCCCGGCCAGCCAGCTGAGCTCGATGTCGGACGGGCCGTCGATCAGGTAGGCGGTGGTACCCGCCCGCTGCGCGGTCTCCACCAGCCGCACAGAGTTCGATGAGTTCGCCGACCCGGCCACCAGGACCAGGTCAGCTTCGGCCGCCACGGCGCGGGCCGCGCGCTGCCGGTTCGTGGTGGCGTAGCAGATGTCGTCGCTGCCCGGCGCGCGGGCCGCCGGGAACCGCTCGCGCAGCGCCTCGGCGATGTCCGCGGCCTCGTCCGCGGCCAGCGTGGTCTGCATGAGATAGGCCACCTTGCCCGGGTCCGGCGGCTGGAGCGCGCCCACGTCCGTGGCGGTCTGCACCAGCGCCACCGAGTCCGGGGCCTCGCCGAGGGTGCCCTCGACCTCCTCGTGCCCCTCGTGCCCGATCAGCGCGACCAGGTACCCGTCCGAGGCGAACCTGCGCGCCTCGGCGTGGACCTTGGCCACGAGCGGGCAGGTGGCGTCCACCGTGGTCAGGCGGCGGCGGTCGGCCTCGTCCCGGACCGCGGGGGACACGCCGTGCGCCGAGAAGACCACGCTGGCGCCGTCGGGCACCTCGCTGAGCTCGTCGACGAAGATCGCCCCGCGCTCCTCGAGCCCGGCCACCACGTGCGAGTTGTGCACGATCTGCTTGCGGACGTAGACCGGCGGCCCCTTCTGGTCGAGGGCCCGCTCGACGATCTCGATGGCCCGCTCCACCCCCGCGCAGAACGAGCGGGGCCCGGCCAGCAGGACCTGCCGCTCGGCCACCGCCGCGGCCCACCGGGCCAGCGCCGGCCCGGCGGCCCGCAGCGAGCGGAGCGCGGCCAGCCCGCCGCCTAGCACCCCGGGGCTGACCAGGGGCCGGTCGGGGGTGTCCGAGACGGCCCGGACCACGGCCAGCGGCCGGCCGGCCACCGCCCGGGCCAGTACGGCCGATTCCATGTCCGCGACCAGGGCCCCGGTCGCGGCCAGCCGCTCCCGCTCAGCCCCGCGGACCAGGTGGTCCACGGTGACGACCCGGCCGACCCGGACCCGCAGCCCCGCCCGGCGCAGCTCGCCCGCCAGCAGCGCGGCGGACGGGCACGGGATGACCGTGTGCCCGTCGGTGACCTCGCTGGCCACCACGAGATCGCCCGGCCGCAGATCGGCGGCCAGCCCGCCGCCGACGCCCGCTATCGCCATCGCGGCGAACGGCTGATCGCGCAGCATGGTTTCGCGGGCGCTGGCCCGGCGCGGCCCGTAGCCGGTCGCCACGACCCGGACGGCGCCCCGGCCTGCTCCTGTCGGCTGGCCTGTTCCTTGGCCGGTCGGCTGGCCTGTCTCTTGGCCGGTCGGCTGGCCTGTCTCCTGGCCGGCGCTGCGCAGCCCGCGCCGGAGCGCCCGGGCCTCCAGTCGCAGCGGGGCGCAGACCAGCAGCCCGGGCCCGGTCACCGGGGCACGCCGGGACCGCCCGCCGGCCACCTGCAGGCGGGTCATGACGCGCTCCTCAGGTAACGGCCCAGCGCGCTCACCGGGAAGACGAGCCGGTACAGGTGGTAGTTGATGTAGAAGTCACCGGGGAAGCCCGTTCCGGTGTACTCCGGCTCATCCCAGGTGCCGTCGGCGCGCTGATGCTCAGCCAGCCAGCGGATCCCGGCCTCGGCGGCCGGCCCCGGCGGCCCCGCGGCGAGCAGGCCCAGCAGGGCCCATGCGGTCTGGGATGCCGTGGACGTGCCCCGCCCGGCCAGCTGGGGGTCGTCATAGGAACGCATGTCCTCGCCCCAGCCACCGTCCGGGTTCTGGTGGGATTCCAGCCATCCGACCGCCCGGCGGATGACCGGCTTGGACGGCGGTACCCCGGCCGCGACGAGGGCCGGCAGCACCGCGCCGGTGCCGTACACGTAGTTGGCGCCCCAGCGGCCGAACCAGGACCCGTCCTTCTCCTGCGCCCGCAGCAGCCAGACCACGCCCCGGCGGGCGGCCCGGCTGCCCGCCTGGCCTTCCGCGGCCAGCGCCTCGACCACGTGGGCGGTGACATCGGCTGACGGCGGATCGATGACCGCGCCGAAGTCGCAGAACGGCAACTTGGTCACCAGCGTGGACGTGTTGTCCGCATCGAAGGCGCCCCATCCGCCGTCGGCCGACTGCATGCCGGTGATCCAGCGCAGCCCGCGCCCGATCGCGGGGTGCCGGGGCTGCCCGGCCGGTGCGGGCTGCCCCTGGGCGGTGCGCCGGAGGGCGAGCACGGCCTCCGCGGTGTCGTCGATGTCGGGGTAGCCGTCGTTGTCGAACTCGAATGCCCACCCGCCTGGTTCCAGCCAGGGACGGCGCACCTGCCAGTCACCCGGGCCGGGTATCTCCTCGTCGAGCAGCCAGCTGGCCGCCCTGGTCATCGCGGGGTGGTCGGGCGGCAGCCCGGCGTCGGCGAGCGCGACCAGCGCCAGCACGCTGTCCCACACCGGTGACTGGCAGGCCTCGAGCCTGCGGATCGGACCGTCGGGGGTGTCTTCGTAGATGGTGAACCGGTCCAGCCCGGCCAGCCCTCGCTTGATCACCGGATGATTGAGCCCGTAGCCCAGCAGATGCAGGGCCATCAGCGAGTACACCCAGGGCGGCTGGATCCCGCCCCAGCAGCCATCCCGCTCCTGGCGGGCGATGATCCAGTCAGCGCACCGGCGCAGCGCGGCCCGGCGCATCGCCCGGACCGGCCGGGCGCGGTGGCCATGCCGCTCGGCCACGTGCAGCACCCGGTCGAGCCCGCCGAAGGCGAGCTCCCAACCGGTCCGGTCCGCGGCCTCAGACGGCTTGCGGGCCCGGTCACCTGGCCCGTCGTGGGCAGGTACCCGGATTTCGTCCAGGCCGAAGGGGAGGGACCGGACCGGGCGGAGCGAGCCCACCACGGTCAGCGGCACGATCGTCTGCCGCGCCCAGCAGGCCCAGTCGTACACATTAAGCGGGAACCAGGTGGGCAGGTACACCATTTCGGGAGGCATCACCGGCAGCTCATCCCACGACCACTGGCCGAAGAGGGCCAGCCAGATCCTGGTGAACACCCGGGTAGCAGGGATCCCGCCGCGGGACCTGATCCATTCGGCCGCCCTGGTCATGTGCGGCGCGCTGGGCACATGCCCGGCGAGCCGCAGCGCGACGTAGGCCTCGACCGTCGTGGACAGGTCACCCGGCCCGCCGAAGAAATTGGCCCAGGTTCCGTCGGCACGTTGCTGGGATGCGATCCAGCGGCCCGCGGCCGCCGTCTCCTCGTCGGTGCGGATGCCGAGGAACTGGCGCAGCAGCAGGTCCTCCGCGTCCATCGTGACGTTGGTCTCCAGCTCCCCCTGCCACCAGCCCTGCTCGTGCTGGAGGCCGAGCAGGTGGTCGCGGGCGCGGGCCAAGGCGGCCTCCGCGCCGGAGAGCGCTGAGGGACCGCCTGATCGCGCGTGCGTCACTGTCATCGTCTCGCCTCGCCTTCACCACACTGCCCCCCACCAGCATCCAGCTCACCAGTCACACCAGCCGCCGGACTCACGTCGGCACTGAACCTCGCCAGCACCACCGGGCCCTCAGCACTGATGGCCCACATCAGGGTCAACCGGTCGTTCTCCCGATCGCCGTGACCCCATGGCTCTTCCATGAGCCCAGAAGTCCCATCACAGTCACCATTGGCACCACGGTCACCTTCACCGCGGGCACCGTGACCACGGTCACCATCACCATTGGCGCGCCGTGATGAACTCGGCGATCCCTGCGAACTCGGCACGCACGTCATCGGGCATGTCGGTCTCGGTCAGGCATTTCTCCGCCGCGGCCAACTGCGCCGCGGCCTCGTTCTCGGTCCAGTCCTTGCCGCCCGCCTCTTCCACGAGGCGGGCCGCCTGCAGCAGGTCGTCCTCGCTCAGCGGCTCGGTCCTGGCCAGCAGCCCCGCCAGCTCCTCCGCGGCCGCGGATCCGCTGGTCAGGGCGGCGACCACGGGCAGTGACTTCTTCCTGGCCCGCAGGTCGGCCCGGACCGGCTTGCCGGTCACCTCGGGCGCACCCCAGATGCCGAGCATGTCGTCGGTCAGCTGGAAGGCCAGCCCGGCATGGGCGCCGAAGCCGGCCAGGCCCATGGCCAGTCCGGGCGGCGCGCCGACGTGGATGGCCCCGATGCTGCAGGCGCAGGCCATCAGCGCCGCGGTCTTGTCCCCGGCCATGGTCAGGCACTCGGGCAGGTTCACGTCGTTGCGCTGCTCGAACGCCAGGTCCGCGCCCTGTCCCGCGATCAGCCGGAGGACCGCGGCCGACAAGCACCGCGCCGCCCAGACGCCCTGGGCCGCGGTGTCCTCGAGCAGGATGTCCTGCGCCAGTGCGAGCAGCGCGTCGCCCGCCAGGATGGCCGCCCCGACGCCATGCACCGTCCAGGCCGTGGGCCGGTGCCTGCGCTCGGTGTCCCCGTCCATGATGTCGTCGTGCAGCAGGGAGAAGTTGTGCACGAGTTCCACCGCCACCGCGGCGGGTACGCCACGGTCCGGCGACGCCCCGGCCGCCCGCGCGGACAGCAGCGCCAGCGCCGGGCGGAGTGCCTTACCCGCCCCGCTGCCGTCCAGCCCCAGGTGATAGGCGGCGACGGCCCGGACCTCCGGGCTGAGCCGGTCCACCGCCGCGGCAATGCCCGGGCCGACGAGGTCACGGGCGGTTTCCACGCCCGCGGGCATCACGGCGGTCACGACGCGGCCCCGGCGACCTCGGCCGCCCGCGTGGCCACAGACACTCCGTGACGTGATTGGGTCATCTCGCGCCGCAGCTCTCGCGCTGCCGACAGTCCGCTTCGCACGGCACCCTCCATCGTGTCGGGCCACCCGGTATTGGTCCACGCGCCCGCGAGCACCAGGCCAGGCAGTCTGGTCGTGGCTCCCGGCCGCTTCTCGCCACAGCCGGGCTCCTGCCGGAATGTGGCCCGGCGCTCCCTGGTGACGAAGAAGTCAGTGATCCGCGCGTCGCGCGCGGCGGGGAAAATCTCTTCCAGCGCCGGGACGAACCGCTCCCGCAACTGGGCCGCGGGCGTGTCCACGACGTCATCCGCGGCTGACACGGAGACGGCCAGGTACTGCCCGGCGTCCAGCCCCGAGGGCCCGGTGCGGTCGAACACCCACTGCACCGGCGAGTCCACGGCGGCCGCAAACGGCAGCGAGGTCACCTGCCGGTCATAGAGGACGTGCACGTTGACGATCGGGGACGCGCCCAGCTCGCGCCAGCGCTCCGGGCCCGGGCCGGGCGCGGCGGCGCCCACCGGCAGCAGCCGGGCCGCGGCCTCCGGCGGCACCGCCAGGACCACCCCGTCCACCGCGGCCAGGTCAGTACTGGCCGGGTCGGTGCTGGGGCGGCCGGTGCGGCGTGGTGCGGCGCTCACCCCGCGGTCGGCCAGCTGCACCCGGAAACCGCCGCCGTCCAGCGGCTGAACCGAGGTCACCTTGGCCCCGAGCCGGACGCTGGCCCCGAGCTGGCCGAGCAGCCGCGCGGCGGCCTGGCCGTGCAGGTCGCCGAGCGGGATGGCCGGCGTGCCGATATCCGCCGCGTCCCGGGCGCCGAGCAGGGCGGTCTTGACCACCGTGGCGGCCAGGGAGAGGTTGGCGTCGTCCCCGGCTACGTTCAGCGCGGAGACCGTGAACAGGTCCCAGAGCACCCGCCGGGCGCGTTCGCTCTGCCCGTGGGCAGCCAGCCAGTCACCCAGCCGCTGCGCGTCGAGATCAGGCCGGGCTGGATCGAGGAAGCGCATGGCCAGCGCCGCCTGGGTGACCCGCAGCCGCTCGGCGGGCAACAGCAGCGGGTAGGTGACCAGTGCCTGCCCCATGTGCAGCGGGCCGGGGAGCCGGGTCCGGCGCAGCCGGGCCCGGCCGTGCGGGCCGAGCACGGTGACGTCGAAGCGGTCCTGCAGCGACACCGAGCCGGTCATCCCGAGCCGGGCGATCAGCTCCCGGTAAGCCGTGCAGCAGCCCAGGAACACGTGCTGGCCGTTGTCGACGACCAGCCCGCCCCGGGTGAAGGAGCAGGTCGCCCCGCCCAGCCGGGGCCGGGACTCGAGCAGTGTGACCCGGGCGCCGGTCTCGCGCAGCGCGATCGCGGCGGTGATCCCGGCCAGGCCGCCGCCGACCACCACCACGTGGCGCCCGGGACGGTCGGGTCCGGCACCGGTCTGGCCTGCATTGGTCTGGCCGGCACTGGTGTGGCCGGGGCTCGCCGGGGCCGGGCTGAGCGGCTCGGGGCTCATCGGGGCGCTCCTGCGGTCGTCGTGGACCGGGGCGGCCCGCTGCGCCCGGACCGCAGGGCAGCGCCGGCCAGTGACCTGACCGCCACCATGGCCTTCTGGCCGGGCGAGAGGGAGACCCGGCGCTGCAGCACGAGCTGCGGGGCGGCGGCAATACTCTGCAGCAGGCGGTAGTAGATCCCGGCCATGGCACCGGTGCAGGCGGCGCTGCGCCGGTCCAGCATCGGCATCAGCCGCAGCCCGCGCGCGTACCAGTCGCGGGCCCGCTCGGCCTCGAAAGCCACGAGGTCCACGAGCTTCGGGTCGGCGGCCGGCCAGCCGGAGCGGTCGGAGCGGTCGGCGCGCAGCTCGGCGCCGAACCGCTTGAAGTCCTCGTCGGGCAGGTAGACCCGTCCGTCCTGGTAGTCCTCGCGGATATCGCGCAGGATGTTGGTGAGCTGGAGCGCCACGCCGAGCGCGTCGGCCAGCGGG
Organism: Streptosporangiaceae bacterium; assembly: GCA_035642895.1. Taxonomy (GTDB): domain Bacteria; phylum Actinomycetota; class Actinomycetes; order Streptosporangiales; family Streptosporangiaceae; genus RYN-230. Next base: position 17,918 of record DASQRM010000160.1, read on the forward strand.
GCGGCCGTGGCCACATCCCGGGTCCCGAACACCCCCAGCGACAGCCGCCCGATGGAACCGGCCACGCAGCGGCAGTAGACGCGCAGGTCGTCGAAGGTCGCGTAGGTGGTGCCCCGCACGTCGGCTTCGCATCCGTCGATCAGCTCGCCGAACGCCTCCAGCGGGATGGGGAACCGCCGGCCCGCGTCGGCGAGGGCCACGAGCACCAGGTCCGCGGAGCCATCCGTTTGCGCGCCGGGGCTGGCGGGGCGGCCACCGTGGGCCACCGTCATGATGCTCGCCCGGGCCTCGCCGAGCGCGCTGAGCTTGTCGGCCGGGGGCAGCGTGCCGTCCCCGATGTCGTCGATTCGCCGGGCGAACGCGTACACGGCGGCCAGGGCGCGCCGCTTATCCGGCGGCAGCAGCCGGATGCCGTAGGAGAAATTCCGGGCCTGAGACCAGGTGATTTCCTCGCAGTGCCGGTAGGCCGCAGCCACGTCCATCGCATCACCTCCCAGCTGCATACGCCCTCAGCATTTCCCTGGCCAGGCGGCCGCGGCGCGGCTTGTGGGTCGCGCACAGCACGTCATGTCCAGCTTTGGTGATCGCAGCCAGGGCGGCCCGGCCGCCGGCCACGTAACCGGCCACGGCAACCCGGGCAGACCCACGCAAATTCCCCACCAGGGGGGCGCCTTCGTCGAGGAGCTGGCGGGCCCGCTCCACTTCGAACGCCATCAGGGCCCGGAGCTGCGGCCCCGCAGCGGCGGCCGCGAGGTCACTCTCCGCGACCCCGAACCGCTCCAGGTCCTCGGCCGGCAGGTAGATGCGGCCGGCCCGGAAATCCTCCGCCACGTCCTGCCAGTGCTCGGCGAGCTGGAGTGCGGTGCAGACCCGGTCGGAGAGGATCATCCGCTCGGGCGTGGCCGCCCCGAACACGTGCAGCACGATGCGGCCCACCGGGTTGGCCGAGAGCCGGCAGTAGCCGACCAGATCGCTGAAGCGGGGGTAACGGCTGACCACCTGGTCCTGCCGGTTGGCCCTGATCAGGTCCGCGAACGCCTGCTGCGGGATCGCGCACACCCCGACCACCGGCGCCAGCGCGCGGACCACCCCGATCTGCGGGCCAGCCTGGGCCGGCCCTGGGGGTACTGAGGCTGACCCCGGGGCCGGATCACCCGCGGGCTCTTCGCGCAGGGCCGGGTCCTGAAACTGGTAAAGCCGACCGAGGTCGGCTTCTAGCACGTCGAGCAGTCGGGCCCGTTCCCCCGGCGGTGCTTCATCGCCCATGTCGTCCACGGCGCGGGCGAAGCCGTACACCGCCTCCAGCCGGCGCCGGTACCGGCCAGGCAGCAGCCGCAGCGCGACCGGGAAGTTCTCGCCCGACGCTTGGGCGGCCGCAGCAGAACCGATGGCTTCCGCAGACGGGAAAGCCACGGTCGCACCGCGCGGTTCACCCAATCGTGTTACCCCCTGGTTCACAGCACCTATCACCGCACACTCGCCATACAAATGCAAACAATGACATGGACGTCACCTGACACAGGTGTCGTTGATCGACCCGGTGAAGCCCCGCTAGTTCAAGAGGACCTTCACCTGAACAGCATGGTCTCATTATGCCCGGCCCCGTCGCGGGCCCGCACCCGGGTCCGCCCCAAGGGGGTTATCACATTGCGTGGGCCATTCGCGACGCGCAGTCTGACTCAGGTTTCCGGGATTAGGTCTTCAGCCAGGCCGGACCGGCGACGGGGCATCGTCCCAGCTCAGACGCATGCTCACTATATTGTCACGGCGGCCGGGAAATGTTTCAGGTCCGTTACGAACTGGATTCATCTCGGCGATATCAGTGTCCCCACATGCCGCCTACCCTCTTGCGGACGCAAGGTTACTGAACGCAATGTTTACCGGACGGTACAGTGTCGACCCCGGCGGCCGCCTTTGCCCGGCCCCCAGACTGGCCCTCATTCACTGACATGAATGTCATGCTCATTCACTGACACCAACGTCATGCTCATTCACTGACATCAATGTCACATTCGGGCCCGTCAGGACAGCCAGTGAACCGGTCCTCGCGCCCACTCCCGCCACTCGTCCCGCCACCCCGGACGCGGCTCACGGCCTAGCGGCAGAGCCTGGGCCGATGACCGGCCCGCCGCGACCCCGACGGAACGAAGCGCCGGAAGCCGCCGAGGCCAGGACGGCGGGGGCAGCAGTCCAGGGGTGGCCGGGCGGGCCCCGCTAACTCACCAGGCCCATCAGCACGCTGCGTTTCGGGAGAAATGTGGATAAACCACCTCAACCTGGGCCGATACCGCATTTTCCCAGTAAAGAAGATTACTGACTGCTACGCTCGCAAGCCTCGGGGGGGTCTCCGAATCTCCTTCGTAGCTACGTGCTCACAATCCGTTATTCTCTCACTTTGAGGCCTGAGCCATGGGGTTGCGTCTCCGGTCCATCCGCACACGGATCTTCCTGCTCGTCCTGCTCCCGGTGCTGTCGCTCATCGCGCTGTACGGGTTCGCCACGTTCCTGACCGCCCGGGGGGCGCTGAACCTTGGCCAGGCGACCACGATCAAGAATGCCACCGGCGAGCCCATCGGCGCGTTCCTGAGCCAGATCGACGCGGAGCGGCCACTCGCGCTCGTCTACCTGTCCGCCCCGACCGGGTCGAACCTGGCCGTCCTGCAGGTGCAGCAGAACAAGACCACCGCCGTCACCGCCGCCCTGAGCAACGCGCTCAACTCGCCGGACACGATGAATAACGCGACCCCGGCCGAGAAGCGGGCCATCGCGACCATGCTCACCAGCGTCAAAACCCTGCCTGGGCTGCGCGCCCAGGTGCGCTCGCAGATCATCACCAAGTACCGGGCCCTGGATGAGTACAACATCCTGATGTCGGACGCTTACTCCGTCCTCGACCAGGCGATTCTTGAGCAGACCGACGCCGCGCTGGTGACCCAGGCGGAGGCCTTCGTCCGGATGGGCCGGGCCGAGGACCTGATGCTCCAGGAAAGCGCGATCATCTCCAGCGACCTGGCCGCGCGGTCGTTCCCCGCCGCCGACCGCCAGCTGTTCACCCAGCTGGTTGGCGCGCGCCGGATGCTCTATAACCAGACGCTGCCGGCCCTGCAGCCGAGCTACCGCGCCTACTACATGCACGACATCAGCCCGCAGGCGGCCACGGCCCTGACCTCGCTGGAAAACAAGCTGATGAGCGACACCCGGGTCGCCAGCCCTCCCCTGGTCCAGCCGCAGGCCTGGGAGGAAGCGGTCGGCGGTGTGGCCGCGGGACTCTCTAAGGCCGGGAACCAATCCTCGAACCGGATCACCGCCCAGGCGGCGACTAACTCCAACGGCACGTACCTGGAACTCATCCTGGCGGGCGGGCTGGGGCTGCTCGCGGTCATCCTGTCCATCTTCGTGTCGATCGTGATCGGCCGGGGCCTGATCCGTGAGCTCGGTGCGCTGCGCCAGTCGGCCCTGGAACTGGCCAACAAGCGGCTGCCCGACGTGGTGCAGCGGCTCGCGGCCGGCCAGGACGTCGACGTATCCGCTGAGGCGCCCGACCTGCCCGCCACCTCGGACGAGATCGGGCAGGTCCGGCAGGCTTTCAACGCGGTCCAGCAGACCGCGGTGGAAGCGGCCGTGGGCCAGGCCCGGCTGCGCCAGGGCATCAGCGATATCTTCCGGAACCTGGCCCGGCGCAGCCAGTCGCTGCTGCACCGCCAGCTCGCCCTGCTCGACGCGATGGAACGCCGGGCCCGGGAGCCGGAGGAACTCGAGGACCTGTTCCGCATCGACCACCTCACCACACGCATGCGGCGGCACGCGGAGAGCCTGATCATCCTGTCCGGCGACGCGCCCGCCCGGGCCTGGCGCCGGCCCGTCCCGTTCGTGGACGTGCTCCGGGCCGCCGTGGCCGAGGTGGAGGACTACACCCGGATCAAGGTCACCGCGAACACCCGGGCGGCCATCAGCGGCCCCACCGTCGCGGACGTCATTCACCTGGTCGCGGAACTCGCGGAGAACGCCGTCGTCTTTTCCCCGCCGAATACACCGGTGCTGATCACCGGCGACGTGGTCGGCCGGGGATTCGCCGTGGAGATCGAGGACCGCGGGCTCGGGCTGAGCGATGAGCGGCGGGCCGAACTCAACGACCTGCTCGAGAACCCGCCCCCGTTCGACCTGTCCGGCAGTGACCAGCTGGGCCTGTTCGTCGCCAGCCAGCTGGCCAAGAAGCACGACATCAAGATCTCCCTGCGAGGCTCCCCCTACGGCGGGACGACCGCGATCGTGCTCATCCCGAACACCCTGGTCGTCTCTGAGGAGAGCTACCAGCAGGACGCGACGGACCCGGGCAGCAGCGTGCAGCTGTCCGGCAGGCACGCGGCCCGGGATAACGCGGACCGCTTCGCCCCCGTCACCGGGGACTCGGCCGGCCCCGGGACGCCCGGCAGCAACGGCGCAGTCGCGGCGGCGGAGGAGGCGGTGGCGAAGGCCGCAGCGGAGGTCGCGGCGGCGGAGGCCGCGGGCGAGCGGTGGCCGGCCTCGGCCGAGCGGTGGCCGGCCGACAGCGGAGCCGATCCCTGGACAACCCACGGCCCGGGCCACAGCACGGCTAGCACGGGCTACAGCACGGGCGAGGACTGGACCACGGCGGACCCGGTGACCGGCTGGGACGGAAACGGAGTGGGTGCCGCCGAAGAGAGCAGCAACGGGCGGAACGGGCTGCCGGGCTACGGCGACAACGTGGGCTGGCCGCCCGCCGCGGACCCGGGCCACGCGGACTCCCCGGCCTTCCCCGACCCAGGTCAGGGCGGGGATTTCGCCGACGCGGACTCGCTACCCCGCCGGGTCCGCCAGGCCAGCCTGGCGCCGCAGTTGCGGGAGAACGCGATGTACGGTCGCCCAGCCGCGAACGGCGACCCCGCGACGACGCCGGAAACCGTGGCAGAACGCTCGCCTGAAGAGGCGAGGAGCACGATAACGGCCATCCAGCAGGGCTGGGAGCGGGGGCGTTCGCTATTCGACCCGCCGGAGAAGAGCACAGACACGATGACCGGCCCCCAGCCACCGGCGGAGCCCAGTCCCCCGGAGCCTGGGGAGGCAGGCCCTCAGGGCGATAAGTGACGGCAAGGGGGAAAGATGAGCGCGGCAGAGCAGGAGAAGAGCGTAGGGGCTGGTTCGGCTAGCGACCTGGACTGGCTGCTTGATGACCTGGTGACGCGAGTCCCGGACGTGAACAAGGCGGTGATCCTGTCCCGGGACGGCCTGGCCATCGCCGCATCGAGCGCGCTGACCCGGGAGGACTCCGAGCACCTGGCCGCTGTGGCGTCCGGGTTCCAGAGCCTGGCCCGGGGAGCCGGCCGTCATTTCGGCGGGGGTTATGTCCGGCAGACCATCGTGGAGATGGATACGGCCTTCCTGTTTGTGACCTCGGCGGGTGAGGGTAGTTGCCTCGCGGTGCTGAGCCCGGCCAGCGCGGACGCGGGCCTGGTCGCTTACGAGATGGCCATCCTGGTCAAGCGGGTCGGCCAGCACCTGTCGGTGAACCCCCGGCCGGGCACGGCCGGGGAGGTCACGGACTGATCCGGGCATGCCGTCGCCTGACGATCATTGGCTGGACGAGGAGGCTGGCCCGGTCGTACGGCCGTATGCGCTCACCCGTGGCCGAACCCGGGCTAGCGGGGAAACCCTCGACCTGATCGCGATCATCACGGCGGTGCGCGGGGTGCGGGTCGATCCGTCGTCCCTGGATCCGGAGCACCTCGCGGTGCTCCGCCTCTGCCGGCTGCCCGCCTCCGTCGCGGACCTCGCGGCCGATCTCGACCTGCCGCTGGGGGTGGTCCGCATCCTGCTAGGTGACCTGCAGGAACGCTCTCTCGTGACGATTCATC
>DASQRM010000161.1:0-26122 GCA_035642895.1 Streptosporangiaceae bacterium
GCCGCTGCCCCTCCGCGAAAATCGTGTCAAACGCCAGACTCGACTTCCCCGACCCCGACAACCCGGTAAACACGATCATGGAATCCCGCGGCAGCTCCAGCGACACATCCTTCAGGTTGTGCTCGCGAGCCCCACGGACGACGATTCCCTTAGCCACAGACGTTCCGCACTCCAATGGTGATGTTTAGGCTTCGGTAAAACAACCGCCGGGCCCGGCTGATTCCGGCCCCCAGCCCGGGGGAGGTCGGCTGCCCCGGCGTAGCGTGTGAGAAACTGACGATCTTTCCCGCATGCCCTGGAGGAGCCATGAGCGAGCTGCCCGATCCGCCGCCAGCCGAGCCGTCGGCCTTCCACAAGAGCCGCCGCGAGGGCGGCGGCCTGCCGCTGCGCCCCAACGACGACCAGCTCGCCGAGCTGGCCGAGGAGGAGCGGGTCGACGCCGGGGTCGACCCCTACGAGCCGGATGAGGTGCCGCCGGCCACGGACGACCCGGTGCCGACGGACGTCACCGACTCCGAGCAGTACCAGGAGGAAAGAGAAGAGATCGAGCGGGAGAAGGCCGAGGGGGAGCTGCCCGAGGTCCCGGGCCCCTTCCCGCCGACCCGCTACGACGAGTAGCGGAGACCTCCCCTACTCAGACCTCCCATTCGGCGGCCAGGTCGTCGTCCACGATCAGAACCAGCTTGCCGCGCGTGTGCCCCTGTTCCACCTGGCGGTGCGCCTCGGCCGCGTTCTCGTAGTAGTACCTGGCCTCGACGTTCACCGACATCAGCCCGTCGTCGAACCAGGGCGCCATCCGGATCAGATCGCTGCCCCGCGGCTGGCCGTTGTACTGCCGCCAGCTGACCCGTTGCGCGTCCGGGTACTCGGCGCGCACCGGAGTGGCGATCGTGGCGCCGTCCCGGGCCGCCCGGGCCGCGCCCTCCAGGGTGGGTGCCGCGCAGGCCAGGACGTGCTGGGCCCCGCCGTCGATCACGTCCCGGACCTGGTCGGGCCAGCTGGGCTGGGTGTGGTCGATGACCACGGCCGCCCCGAGGCGGTGCGCGAACTCGTGGTGCTGCGGGCTGGCCGTGGCCACCACGCTGGCCCCGAGCACCCGGGCGATCTGCACGGCGAAATGCCCTAGGCCGCCCGCCGCCGCCGTGACCAGGATCTGGTCGCCGCGGCTGATCCCGAGCACGTCGGTGAGGCCCTGGATTGCGGTCATCCCGTCGATGGGGACCCCGGCCGCATCGGTCATGGGCAAGCCGCTCGGAAGAGGCGCCATCTGCTCGACCGGGCACACCACGTACTGTGCGTAACACCCGGTCAGGCCGGGGTACCCGTAGACCGGCGTGCCGTTGTCGAAGTCCGCGTCCTCGCCGCTGTCGCCCTCGACCACCCCGGCGAACTCCCCGCCGGGGATGTAGGGCAACGGCCCGGTCCAGCTGCCGTTGCGCAGGTGGGCGTCCCAGGGACCCACACCGGCCGCGAGTACCCGCACGAGCACCTCGCCCGGCCCGGGCACCGGCCGCTCGACGTCGCTGACCTGCAGCACCTCGGGACCGCCGAGTTTAGTCACCGTGATCGCCCGCATCGCTGCCCTTTCCCGCGTGAGCGCTGCTCTCTGGCTCTTCAACCCTACGTCGGCCGGTCCGGGCCCCCCGGGCGGGCGCTCAGTTCGAGAAATCCTGGGTCATCCAGACGGTCCCGGAGCTGTCCCGGGACACGGAGATCCCCACGTGGCGGAACGCGGAACTGAGGATGTTCAGCCGGTGGCCATCGTCGGGCGGCTTCTCGTCCAGCATGCTCTGGGTCAGCCCCACGGCCATCTGGACGATCGCCGCCGTGGTGTCCGCCACCGGGCCACCCTCGCCGATGTTCTCCCCGGCCGCGGTCCAGTGCACTCCAGCCGCGGTCTCCCGGTCCCCCAGGGCCGGCTCGCCCGGGCACTGGTGTGACAGGCCGCAGCCCGCGGCCATCACCGAGGTGTGCCGGTCCGCGCTGGTGTCCAGGCCCGGGCTGACCGTGTAGCCGGCCAGCCCGGCCTGGGAGCGGGCCTGGTTGATCCGGGCCAGCACCTGCTGGGCGGCGGCCGAGAGGCCTGGGGCCGGCGCCGCGGGCGCGGGCGAGGTCTTGGCCCGCGCGGTGTTGGCCAGCGTGGGGCTGGGGGACGCCGGGCTGGGGGACGGTCGCGGCCTCGCGTGGTGATGCCGGCGCGTGTGAGTGGAGGCAGACGTGGATGGACTCGGCGCGGCGGTCGCCCGGGCACTGGTCGCAGTGGGCGGGGGGGCACTGGCGGACACTCCGGCGTCGGCCAGCGCACCGGCGTGCCCGGGCAGCCGGGCGACCAGGGTAATGGCCCCGGCCACGGCGAGCACCGTCACGAGCACGCTGACGGCCAGTGACGAGCCACGAGATCCGCGCCCGGTCATCGCGCCACCTCTTATAGTCGCCCCGGCATCAGCGGCTCATGCTAGCGAGCCGCGGTGCACCAAATGCCGTAATCACGCGGCACGTAATATGCCCGTCAAGACATCACATATCCTGCCTGGTCAGCAACGTGGACCGGCCAGGCCGGAACGGCATGAGACACAGGGACGGTGCGTGACGGGACCGGGCATCGTGATCGACGGGATGTCGCTGACGTGCGCTGGGGTCGCGGCGGCCGCCCGGGACGAGGCCCGGGTCACGGTCGCGCCGGAGGCGGTAGCGGCGGCGCGGGCCGCGTGGGAGACCGCGCGGGAGGTGACCGCCCACCGGCCGGTATACGGCCGGACCACCGGGGTCGGCGCGAACCGGAATGTGGGGCTGGCCGAGGATGACCTGGCCGAGCACGGGCTGCGGCTGCTGCGCAGCCACGCGGCCGGCGCGGGACCGCTGCAGCCTGCCGATCTGGGCCGGGCCATGCTGGTCACCCGGCTGAACCAGATCGGCGCGGGTGGCTCCGGTGTGGACCCCGCGGTGCTGGACGTCCTGGCCGACGCGCTCAACCGGGGCTTCACCCCGCCGGTACCGCTGTACGGGGCGATCGGCACCGGCGACCTGACCGCGCTGGCCTCAACCGGGCTGTGCCTGATCGGCGAGCGGGCCTGGCGTACCGGCTCCGGGCCGCCGCCGAGGTTCCCGCTCCGGCCGGCCGAGGCGCCCGGGTTCATGAGCAGCAACGCGGCCACCCTCGGCGAGGCCGCGCTGGCCTGCTGCGACCTGAGCGCCCTGGTCAGCTCCGCGGTGGTCATCGCGGCCCTGTCGCTGCTCGCGGTGCGCGGCTCGCTGGAGCCGTACGCACCCGCGGTGCACCGCGGGCGCCCGGCTGGGCAGCAGCGGGTGGCCGGCCGGATGCGGGCCCTGCTGTCCGGCCCGTCACACCCGCCCGCCCGGATCCAGGACTCCTACGGCTACCGGGCGTTTCCCCAGGTGCACGGCCCGGCGGTCGACGCGCTGGAGTACGCCGGCCAGGTCGTGAACACCGAGCTCAACGGGTCCAGCGAGAACCCGCTGGTCGACCCGGCCGGCCACGCGGTGTGGCACAACGGCAACTTCCACGCCGCCTACGTCGGGCTGGCCCTCGACTCGGCCCGCGCGGCGCTGTTCCAGACCGCCGCGCTGTCCGCAGCCCGGCTGGGGACCCTGGTGGAGCCGTCCTTCACCGGCCTGCACCCGTTCGCCGCGGACACCCCGGCCAGTTCGGGCATCATGATCCTGGAGTACGTCGCGCAGTCCGCGGTCGCCGACCTGCGCCGGTTCGCGACCCCGGCCGCGCTGGGCAGCGCGGTGCTGTCCCGTGGCGTGGAAGAGCACGCCGGCTTCTCCACCCAGTCGGCCCGGGCCAGCACCGACGCCGTGGCCGCGTACCGGGCCGTGCTCGCCTGCGAACTGGCCGCCGCGGTCCGGGTGCTCCGGATGCAGGGCCGCGCCCCGGCCGAAGTCGGCCCGCTGCGGGCCGCCTTCGACGCCGCGGACGCGGTGCTCGACCCGCGCACCGCCGACCGCCCGCTGGACGCCGACCTCACCTCGGCGGAGGGGCTGCTGGGCGGGTACGCCGCTTTCGGGCTGGATTGACCCGCTGCATCACCAAGCCGCTGTTCTATCGTGAGCGAACCGAGATGATGGAGGCTGGATGAGCATCCTGGGCACGCGGGTGGTGCGGACCGAGGACCCGCGTCTGCTCACCGCGGGTGGCAGCTACACCGACGACCTGCGGCTCCCGGAACTGGACGGGGCGGTCCGGGCCACGTTCGTGCGCAGCCCGGTCGCACACGCCCGGATTACCGGGATCGACGCCGGGGCCGCCCTGGCCTCGCCGGGGGTAGTGGCCGTACTGACCGCGGCGGATCTCGACGACATCCCGCCGGGGAGTGACGATCCGACCGCGGAGCCGCTGCTGGCCACCGACCGGGTCCGCTATGTCGGCGAGAGCGTGGCGCTCGTGCTGACCGAGCACGGCTCCCAGGGCGAAGACGCGGCCGAGCTGGTCAGCGTGGACTATGAGCCGCTGCCCGCGGTGGTCAGCCTGGACGACGCCCTGGCGGGACACACCCTGCTGTTCCCCGGGACCGAGACCAACGTGGTGAATTCCGGCGGTGACCCGGCCCCGGCCGGTGCGTTCAGGGGCTGTGACGTCGTGATCGAGCGCACCTTCCCGAACCAGCGGGTGGCGCCGGTGCCGCTGGAGGTCCGGGCGGCCGCGGCCCGCTGGGCCGAGGGCCGGCTGACCGTGTGGGCCAGTACCCAGAACGCGCAGCTGGCCCGGGACGCGGTAGCCGGGGCGGTGGGGCTGGAGCCGGGCGCCGTGCGGGTCATCGCGCCCGACGTGGGTGGCGGCTTCGGCGCCAAGATCGCGGTCGAACGGGACACCCTCGTCATCGCCTGGGCGGCCCGGCGGGTGGGCCGCCCGGTGCGCTGGGTGGAGACGCGGAACGAGAACCTGCTGTGCATGGTGCACGGCCGGGCCCAGCGCCACGCCATCACGATCGGCGGGACCCGGGACGGCCGCATCCTCGCCTACCACCTCGACATCGTCCAGGACTGCGGGGGCTACCCGCGGTTCGGCCCGTTCCTGCCCACGCTGACCAAGCTGATGGCGAGCGGCGTCTATGACCTGCCGTACTGCGGGGGCACGTTCCAGGCGGTGGTGACCAACACCACCCCGATCGCCGCGTACCGGGGGGCAGGACGGCCGGAGGCCACCGCCGCGATCGAGCGGGCCGTGGACCTGTTCGCCACGGAGATCGGGATGGACCCGGCCGAGGTGCGGCGGCGCAATGTGGTGCCCCCCGAGGCCTTCCCGTACACCACCGCGAATGGGGCGACCTACGACACCGGGGAGTACGCGGCCGCGCTGGACAAGGTGCTGGCCGGGGCGAGGTACGCCGAGCTGCGCGCCGAGCAGGCCCGGCGCCGCGAGGAGGGCGGCCCGGTTCAGCTTGGCATCGGCCTGGCCAGTTACGTGGAGATCACCGCGGGCGACTACAGCGGAGGTGAGACATCGCGGGTGGTGGTAGACGCCACCGGGGCAGCGACCGTGTACACCGGCAGCTCCCCGCACGGCCAGGGTCACCAGACCGCCTTCGCCATGCTGGTCGCCGACCAGCTGGGCATCCCGATGGACCAGATCACGGTGATCCACGGGGACACCGATCAGGTGCCGCACGGGGTGGGGACCTACGGTTCCCGGTCCCTGCAGCTGGGCGGCAGTGCCGTGCACCAGGCCGCACTCCAGATCAAAGACCAGGCCCGGGAGCTGGCCGCGGCCATGATCGAGGCGAGCGAGACTGACCTGGAGCTGGACACCACGCGCGGGATCTGGCAGGTCCGCGGAGACCCGGACACCGGGCTGAGCTGGGCCGCCGTGGCCGGGCAGGCGGGGCCGGGCGGGCTGGCCGCCGAGGTTGACTTCCGCCCGGACAGCCCCACGTTCCCGTTCGGCGCGCACCTGGCCGTGGTCGAGGTGGATACGCAGACCGGTAGGGCCACGCACATCCGGCACGTCACGGTGGACGACGCCGGGAAGATCCTCAACCCGGTGCTGGCCGAGGGACAGCGGCACGGCGGCATCGCCCAGGGCGCCGCGCAGGCGCTCCTGGAAGAGGTGCGCTACGACCCGGACGGCAATCCGCTGACCAGCACGCTGGCTGACTACGCGGCGATCACGGCCACCGAGCTGCCGTCCTTCGAGCTGATCGTCATGGAGACCCCGACCAGCGTGAACGCGCTCGGGGTCAAAGGCATTGGTGAGGCGGGCACGATCGGGGCCACGCCGGCCGTGCACAATGCGGTCATCGATGCGGTCGCGCACCTCGGGGTGCGGCACATCGACATGCCGGCCACCCCCCAGCGGGTCTGGGCGGCCATCAACGAGGCGAAAGGCAGCGTGTGAAGGTCACACTGATGGTGAACGGCGCCCCGATAGCGGCCGACGTCGAGGACCGGACACTGCTCGCGGCTTTCCTGCGCGAGACGGCGGCCCTGACCGCCACCAACATCGGCTGCGACACCACCTCCTGCGGCGCGTGCACCGTGCTGCTGGACGGTGAGTCGGTGAAGTCGTGCACGGTTCTCGCGGCCCAGGCGGACGGCCAGCAGGTGACCACCCTGGAAGGGCTGGCCGGGCCCGGCGGGGAGCTGCACCCCGTGCAGCGCGCGTTCCGCGCCGAGCACGGGTTGCAGTGCGGGTTCTGCACGCCGGGGATGGTGCTGGCGTCGGTGTCGCTGCTACAGGAAAACCCGCATCCCACCGAGGCCGAGGTCCGGGCCGGGCTGGAGGGCAACCTCTGCCGGTGCACCGGCTACCACAACATCGTCCGGGCGGTTCTGGCCGCGGCGCAGGAGCCAGCCTGATGCTTCCCGCGCCCTTCAGCTACCGGCGGGCTGGTTCGGTCGCCGAAGCCCTGGATTTGTGCACCGAGTACGGCGACGACGCCAAGTTCCTGGCCGGCGGGCATTCGCTGCTGCCGCTGATGAAACTGCGGCTGGCCATGCCGGAGGTGCTCATCGACCTGGGACCGGTACGGGAGCTCAGTTACATCCGCGACGAGGGCGGGCACATCGCGATAGGGGCGCTGACCCGCCACAACGACCTGGAGCGCTCCGGCGTGCTGGCCCGGTCCGTGCCGCTGCTCGCGCACGCCGCGGGACAGGTGGGCGACCCGCAGGTGCGGCACCGCGGCACGATCGGCGGGTCCCTGGCACACAGCGATCCCGCGTCCGACCTGCCCGCTACGGTCCTGGCGCTGGACGCCACCCTGGTGGCCCAGGGGCCGTCCGGCATCCGCGAGATGGCGGCGGCAGAATTCTTCCAGGGGTTGTTCGAGACCGCGCTGGAACCCGATGAGCTGCTCACCGAGATCCGGGTCCCGGTGCCCGCGCCGGGCGCGGCCGGCTGGTCGTTCCAGAAGTTCACCAAGCGGGCCATCGACTGGGCCATCGTCGGGGTCGCGGTGCAGGGCCACGCGGTGGCCCTGGTGAACATGGCCGGCACCCCGCTGCGGGCGGCCGGGGTAGAGCGTGCACTGGCGGACGGGGCCCCGCCCGCGGCGGCCGCCGCGCACGCCGCCGAGGGCACCAGCCCGGCCGATGACATCAACGCCAGCCCGGCTTATCGTGAGCATCTTGCCCGGGTCCTCGTGGAGCGGGCCCTGGTCGAAGCACAGGCTGGTTGAAGCACAGGCTTGAAGCACAGTCCCGGTAAGGGCCTAACGCACAGGAGAATCATGAGCGCTCGTACCACCCCGCCGTTCCGTGCCGACCACGTGGGCAGCCTGCTCCGGCCCGCCGGGCTGCTGGCGGCCCGGGAGGATTTCGCCGCCGGGCGCATCCCGGCCGAGCAACTGCGGGCCACCGAGGACGCCGCGATCGCCGACGTGGTCAGGATGCAGGAGAACGTTGGCCTGCAATCGGCCACCGACGGCGAGTTCCGCCGCGCGTCCTGGCACATGGACTTCATCTACCAGCTGGGCGGGATCGGCCAGGCGCCGGGAAACCTGCTGGTCAAGTTCCACAACCCGGCCGGGGACATTGAGTACACCCCGGCCGCGCTCACCGTGAACGGCAAGGTGCACCTCGATCACACGATCTTCGGCCCGGATTTCGAGTACCTGAAGTCGGTGGTGAGCACCGCGGTGCCCAAGCAGACCATCCCGTCGCCCAACATGGTCCACTACCGGGGCGGGCCGGCCATGATCGACCCGGCCGTGTACCCCGACCCCGAGGAGTTCTGGACCGATCTGGCTGCGGCGTACGCCGGCGAGGTGGCCCGGCTGGCTGCCCTGGGCTGCACGTACCTGCAGTTCGACGACACCAGCCTGGCCTACCTGAACGACCCCGGGCAGCGGGCCGAGATCGCGGCCCGCGGCGAGGACGCCGAGCACCTGCACCTGCGTTACATCAAGCAGGTCAACGCGGCCCTGGCCGGGCGGCCGGAGGGCCTGGCCGTGACTACCCACCTGTGCCGGGGCAACTTCCAGTCCTCCTGGGCCGCGTCGGGCAGCTATGACTTCGTGGCCGAGGCGCTGTTCGGCGAACTGACCGTGGATGGCTTCTTCCTGGAGTTCGACGACGAGCGGTCCGGCGGCTTCGAGCCGCTGCGGTTCGTGCCGCCCGGGAAGATGGTCGTACTGGGCCTGGTCACCACGAAACGAGGGGCGCTGGAGAACCCGGACGACCTCAAGCGGCGGATCGACGAGGCGTCCCGGTTCGTGCCGCTGGAGCAGCTGTGCCTGTCCGGTCAGTGCGGCTTCTCCTCCACCGTGGAGGGCAACACGCTGAGCTACGACGAGGAAGTCGCCAAGCTCGAGCTCATCGTCAAGGTGGCCCAGGACGTCTGGGGCTAAGCCGTCGGGCTGAGCCGTCCGGGCTGAGCCGTCTGGGGTTAAGCCGTCCGGGGTGACCAGAGTTCAGCTCCCTGTAATCGATGAAGCGGTCTACTTAGGGCATTCGACTTGTGCGTCAGAGTAACCGTATGCCTGGTTTTGCAGGACTGGCCCGTTTGCGGCCATAACCAGTTGGCCTGCCCGGGAATGTCGGGCGAAACTGCGATGCCAAGGCGACCAAAATGTCACAGGTTGACCGAAAGGCTCTTCCTGGGGCTCGGCCAGGCGTTGTTGCTAACAAATCGGCAACGGGTTTAAGAACCGCCTTAACGGGGTAGCGGCCGCCGCTGCGGTCCGCTAAGTTACGGGAACACACGGTGGTGGGCTGCTAACACTCTGGTTGGCGTGCCGTTTCCCTGCCGTGGCTACCGTAGACCTAACGAGGCCTGAGTTGGCGCGCGCCAGGGCCGGAGAGTCATGAGGAAATTGTGGCCGAGCCAGCTCAGAGTTCGCGTCAGGACAGCGCCAGCCAGAACGGCCGGACTGAGCTTTCCGGACGACTCGCTCCGCACTCCGGGGGTCCCGTCTGGCGCAAGAGCTCATACAGCGGATACAACGGCGACTGCGTGGAGGTGGCTGTCCTGGGTGGCGGCCAGATCGGTGTGCGAGACTCCAAGGCTCACGGCACCGGGCCCATCCTGTGCCTGACCAGCGCCCAGTGGGCCGCCTTGGTGGCGGGCGTGCGATCCGGCCGGCTGGATCTAGGCTAAAGCGGGAACGCCTGGCTGTGAGGTCAACTCCAAGTATCGCGCACGGTATCGGTGATGAGTGCCCTAGTCTCATCGTGGGTTAGCGAATTGTCCGCTAGCCATTCAAAAGTCACGCGGTACTGGAATGTCTGTTCCTCGTCTTCAAGATAATAGGTGTCGGTTAGGTGTTCCACGGTCACGATATCGTGCAGTGGTACAGCGTGAACCTGCATGAATTGCATATACGAAAATGGTCCTGGGGTTACGGTATGCTCGCCGCCAAACGGGAATACGGAGATATTTACATTAGGCATCCGAGACAGTTCGATCAGTCTTAGCAGCTGCTCTCGCATGACGACTTCGTCGCCAAACTTCCGGTATAGAACAGATTCGTCGATTACGACGGACAGCTCAGGTGGCGGATCGCGCCTCAGAAGTCGCTGCCGCACACGGCGAAGTTCAATACGCCGTTCTGCGTCTCCCGGCGGAAGCCTGAACATCGTCTGAAAAGCCATATGTACGACTCGAGCGTAGGCCTCGGTCTGCAGCAGCCCTGGAATGGCGAATGGATTCCAGTTCCAGATGGACTGGGCTTCATTCTCTGCGGCCAGGTAATCTGTGTAGTTCGCCGGCAGCCCGGCTGCTGCGAACTCAGGCCGCCCCGCCTGACTCGACTCTTGTGCGAGGGCCTGGAGATCTTCGCGATAGTCCGGGCTGACACCGTAGAGATCCAGCAACCTCCTGAGGTCGGCGAGTTTGACGCCGATCCGGTTCAACTCGATGCGGCTGATCTTGGAACCCGACCAGCCCAGCCGCTCCGCAACCTGATCTCCGGTCAGCCCGGTTCGCTCGCGCAGCCGTCGCAGTTCGGCGGCCAGGCGCCGGCGTCGGACAGACTGACCGCCTGGATCGGGCATCCGTTCACCTCCCCGGCCGCCGGAGATCGCCGGTGGTGTGACTGCTTTAGAGCGTAGTGCCTGATGGGGCGCTAAGTGAACCCTAAGTTGCAAGCTGCTGTGCAATCTGCACCGCACCTTGCACTTGTAAGTGTAGTGCCGTTCAATTGAAAACGTAGGCCCGCGCCGCCGACACCAGGAGGGCGCGCATGAATGCGAGGCGGAGTACCCAGGGGGTTCTCCCGCCTTGTGTCTCCGGACCCTTCTCCAGAATCGGCTTCGCGCCCGCGGCGGTATCCGCGCCGGGGATCGCGGCCCGGGTCACCCGGTGCCTGCCGGGCCGCCCGCGAGGGCCGCCGTAATGGCCAGGGAGAATCACCAAGCCTCGACGGGGACAGGCTTGGTCCCATGACATGACACTGGGCCGCAAGCGGTGACGCGCTGACGGCCCAGTAAAGACACTCACTCACACCAACACCATTGACAGGAGTCATGGCATTGGAACAAACCTACATCGCGCCCTGCGCGATGCAAGAGACGGGGGTAGGGATTTCCCGGAAAATCGCGGGACCGGGCCTGGCGGGGCAGGCCGGAGCCGCGGGTAAGGGGGGCCGATGTTCCTCCTCGCCCTGATCTGGGTGCTCATCGGAGTGGCTCTAGGCTGGCGATTCGGCTCTCGCCGCTCCACCTCCCAGGCGCTGACGCAGGCCCGGCAGCAGATGGGCCAGGAAATCCGGTACTGGCAGGAAGCGGCCGAACGCAGCAAGATCAGGGCCGACCAGCTGGCCCAGGAGAACGAGGCCTGGGCAGCCGGTTACCAGCAAGGCCGGGAAGATGTGATCAGGATCGTGCCGCACATCGCGGCCCAGCAGCGGCTCCTGCCGCCGGACCGCAGGACCGATACCACCGAGATCAACGACCGCGTATAACCGCGAAGCGTCCCTTTCCGGATCTTTAGCCCGGCCGGAGGGGGCGCCGGGCGACGCACACTAGTGGTGCACGGCGGCGAGCAGGGCCGCGTAGGAGCGGACCAGCGCCGCGTGCTCCCGGGCGAGCAGCGGGCTGTCCGGCCGGCAGCCCTCGGCCACCCACTGATCTGAGAGGTCCATGGCCTCGGTGCGGTACACCGCAGCGGGCCGCACCGCCGCCTCCGGTTCGCCGTACAGGAACGTGTACAGCCGGACCAGCGAATCGACCAGTTGGTCGCCTGATCCGCCGCCGGTGGGCTCCGCGGCGTGCTGGCGCTCGCGGTGCACCCGCCACCAGTCAACTTCCCGCCGGGCCGCCTCGGCCACGTCCCGGGGCTCGCCGTAGCTGATCCGCAGCAGGCCATAGAAGCGGCGCATGCAGCGCCGCGCGCCGTCCGGGTCGTTGTCGGCGGGCGCCCAGAGCTGGTTGGCCCGCAGCACCAGCCAGGCCCCGTGCAGGCTGCGCGGCCAGTCCATGCCGAACCCGGCCCGGACCAGTCCGACCGAGGCCCGCAGTACCGCCGGCCAGTCTCGCCGGTAATAGCCCACCCAGGCGCGGAATTCCAGGTCAGCCACGCGCACCGGGTCGAAGGACCGCAGCCGGCTCGGGCGAGATGATCGGGGCGCGCCCGCTGGGCGGGGCGGCACGGGGGCGGCCGGACCGGGCAGCCGGACACCGAAGCCGTGCACCGCGAGCCGCAAGAGCACTTGTCCCGGGCGTTCCAGTTCCGCTACCCGCGCGGCGCTGAGCCGTTCCAGGTCGCCGAGCCGCTGGGCGTACGCGGCCGGACCGCGGGCCCGGGCGGCGTTCAGGGCCACGGCGTTGTGCCATACCTTGGCCCGCGACTCGCGCAGGAAGCGTCGGCTGGCAGCCTGGTTCGCGGGAGCGAGCAGGGCATCGGTCAGTGAACGGGGAGCACCGATCCGGGCCAGTGCCTCGTCCTCGGCGCCGACCCGGCGGCTGAGTACCTCGTCGATGCGCTGGTGGTCGGCCCGCCGCCACCCGGTCACAGCCGGATCCGCGAACTCCCCGGCGCTGATCACGGCGACCAGCGCCTGCGGCAGGTCGTAGTTGATGTGCGCGTTCATGCCCAGCAGGACGTGCCGCAGGGCCGGCGCGGCCGGCTGCTCCCGCGCGGCCCGGAACGCGACCGCCCACGGCCGCGAGACGGCCGCGCCCGCAGTGTCCGCGGCCATCGCGTCGAGATAGAGGTCCGCGAACGCAACGTCCCAGCGTTCCACCCACTCCGGGTCGCTGAACAGCCCGTCGCGCAGCGCGTCGCGGACCGCCTGGGTGGTGCGCAGGTACGTGGCGTGAAAGAAACGCCGGGCGTCCCCGGTCTCCTCCAGCGGGATGAGCAGGGCTTCCATCCGCCCGATCAGCGCATCAATGCTCACTGGCCTTCCCCCAGACCGGCCCACGGCTACCCGCCAGTTTAATGACCGGCACTGGTTCAGGCTGGCGACGCGCGCTGGCGAAGGAGCGGCTGAGACGGGGACCCGGCCCATCCTGATGGCGTCGCTACCGTCCTCCCATGAGTCTTCGCCGCTGCCCGCGGCGGTCAAAGACTGGGGGCCTGGGATACTTGGATTAGGCCAGGTTGATTAGCCGCAATGGCCTAACGGCGTAATCCAGCACACCCTCAGATGGGGTAGCGGAAACCGGCCGAAGAAAGGAGCCAGCCCGTATTTCCCCGCCTTAGGCTGGCCGGGCATGGGGTGCACCAACCTGCGGGCGCCCCAGAAGCGGGTAACGGGGGTTAGTGATGGCGCAGGCGATCAGTGCTGGCCGCAATCAGGCCAGCAGTCTTAGCCGGGGGAACAATACAGGAAGCGCACCGGGCATGCCCATGGTGCTGATGTATCACTCGGTGGAGCCTTACGAGGCCGACCCGTACCTGGTCACGGTGAGCCCGCCGCGGTTCGCGCAGCAGATGCACTGGCTCGCCCGCCGCGGCCTGCGCGGCACGTCCGTCCGGGACTTGCTCGCCGCCCGCGCGGCGGGCGCCGGTAAAGGACTGGTCGGGCTCACGTTCGACGACGGCTACGCCGATTTCGCCCGGCACGCGCTGCCGGTTCTGCAGCGGTTCGGGTTCGGCGCGACCGTGTTCGTCATCGCCGGCCGGCTCGGCGGGGACAACGCGTGGGATCCCGAGGGGCCGCGCAAACCGCTGATGGGTGCCCGCCAGGTGCGGGACCTGGCGCAGGCAGGCATCGAGATCGGCTCGCACGGGCTACGCCATATCCGGCTGCCTGCGGCCCGGGACGTACTGGCCGAGGAGGTCGGCGACAGCCGCCGCATCCTGCAGGAGGTCACCGGGAAGCCGGTCAGCGGGTTCTGCTACCCCTACGGCGACCTCGATAGCGATGCGGTAGCCCGGGTGCGGGACACGGGCTATGACTACGGCTGCGCCATCTGGCCATCGGCATCCACCAGCCGGCATGCGCTGCCCCGGACCTACATCGGTGAGGCGGATACCTCGCCCCGGCTGTGGGCCAAACGGGCTAGGCACCAGCTGGCCTGGATGCCCCGGCGGGCCGGGAAAGCCGCCGGGCCGCTTAATCTCCCTCACTCTGCGTAGGGTGCCTACCCCCCTTGAGCGAACCAGAGGGGGGGTGCGGGTGGCACTCTCGGGAGCACATCAAGAAAACCGCTAGGCGTCAGGGGGCTTTCGCCTAGCTCAAGGCCCGGGGGGCACAGTGGCCGAACATCGACTTTCGCTTGCGATCGACGGGCGGGAGAATCAGCTGCGCGACAGGCTGATCACATTTGAAACGCCAGGTCACGGGCAAGCTGACGGTAATGGAAATGGCCAGGCGCTGGTTTCCGCTGGCCCGGTTATCACAGGCTCGGTGGCCATTGTCGGCCTCGGGTACGTCGGGCTGCCGACCGCGGTGGAATTGCACGGCAAGAGCCCGCGGATCATCGGCATTGACGTCAGCGCGCAGCGGCTGCTGAATATCTCCGCCCGCGGCGCGGACCTTACCGAAGCCGACCAGGAGCGACTGGCGGCGGCCCTGGCGGACGGCTCCCTGGAGCTGACCACTGACCCGGCCGCGTCTGCTGCCGCCGAGACGGTCATCATCTGCGTCCCGACCCCGGTGGACACGAACCAGACCCCGAACCTGGCCGCGCTGCGCGCTGCCTGTGCGGCCGTGGTGCGGAACGCCGTGCCCGGCCAGATGATCATCCTGACTTCCACCAGTTATGTCGGCACCACCCGTGATCTGCTCACCGAGCCGCTGCGGCAGCGCGGGCTGGCCGTCGGCACCGACATCAATGTCGCCTTCAGCCCGGAGCGGATCGACCCGGGCAACGCGCAGCACCTGCAGAGCGAGACGCCGCGGGTCGTCGGCGGGGCCACCGAGGCCTGTACCGGCCGGGCTGCCGAGGTCATCGGCCGGCTGACCGACTCGGTGTACCTGGTCAGCTCGCCCGACGCCGCCGAGGCCACCAAGCTCTACGAGAACATCTTCCGGGCCGTGTCCCTGGCCCTGGCCAACGAGTTCGCCGACGCGTGCGGCACGCTGGGCCTGGACCCGATCGAGGTCACGCTGGCCGCGGGCACCAAGCCGTACGGCTTCCTCGGCGTGTTCCCCGGGCCCGGCGTGGGCGGTCACTGCATTCCCTGTGACCCGCACTACCTGCTCTGGCAGCTGAACGCGCGGGATCACGCCTCGCCGCTGATCGAGCAGGCCATGAAGTCGATCGAGCTGCGCCCGGAACGGGTGGTGGAGCGGGCCGCCGAGGTCATCACCGCCGCTGGTCGGCAAGTAGCCGGCGCGCGGGTCATCGTGATCGGTGCCAGCTACAAGGCCGGCGTGCGCGACCTGCGCGAGTCCCCGGCCGTGCCCATCATCGAAGGGCTGATCCGCGAGGGCGCCGAGGTCTCCTACTACGACCCGCTGATCCCGGTGCTCAACCTGCCCGGCGGACGGCAGCTGCACAGCGTGGCGGCCCCCCAGGGGCCGGCCTTCGACCTGGCCCTGGCGCACACGCTGCATCCCGGACTGGACTACTCCTGGGCGCAGGACTGCCCACTGGTCCTGGACGCTACCTACCAGTTTTATGGCGCGGCCCACCGCGTCGTGGTGTGAGGACCTCCGCGATGATCACCGATCTTCGCGCGGCCGACTGGAGTAGCCCTGCGGTGGTACTCAAGTTCGACCAGAACATGCTGCACCACGGCAGCCTGGGCGTAATCCGCAGCCTGGGACGGCTGGGCGTGCCGGTGTACGGCGTGCACGAGGGGCCCTGGGCCCCCGCCGCGAGTTCCCGCTACCTGACCGGCCGCTTCTTCTGGCAGCCCCGTCCCGATGATCCGCAACGGACCCTGTCCGGCCTGTTCGACCTGGCCAGCCAGATCGGGCGTCGGGCGGTGCTGTACGCGACGGACGACGCGGGCGCGATCTTCCTGGCCGAGCACGGGGATGTGCTGCGCGAGGCGTTCGCGTTCCCGCGGCCCCCGGCGGACCTGCCCCGGCGGCTGGCCGGCAAGTACTCGATGTTCCAGCTCTGCCGCGACCTGGGGGTGCCGACTCCGCAGGCCATGCTGGCCTGGTCACCCGGAGAGGCCGCGAGGTTCGCGGCCCAGGCCAACTACCCGCTCATCGCGAAGCTCACCACACCCTGGCGGGGCACCGCTGGCCAGCTGCGGAGTACCACGATCGTGGCGACACCGTCGGAACTGCAAGAGATATGCGCGTGTGCTCACCAGACGAGCACCGGCCTGATGCTGCAGGAGTACATCCCGCCGGCTCCCGGCCAGGACTGGTTCTTCCACGGGTACTTCGACACCGGCGGCCGTTGCCAGACCGCGTTCACCGGGGTCAAGGACCGCTCCTACCCGGCCTACGCCGGGCTGACCAGCCTGGGCCGGTCGGTGCCGAACAGCCGGCTGCGGGAGCAGGTCACCGGGATGGCGGCCGCGATCGGCTTCCGCGGAATCGTCGACCTCGACCTGCGCTTCGACCCGCGGGACGCCCAGTACAAGCTGCTCGACTTCAACCCGCGCCTCGGGGCCCAGTTCCGGCTGTTCACCACCGGCACCGGGGTCGACGTAGCCCGGGCCGCGTACCTCGACCTGACCGGCCAGCCGGCCGAGGCCGGGGAGATGACCCGGGGCCGGCGCTTCCTGGTCGAGAACTACGACCCGCTCGGCGCGGTCGGCTACTGGCGCCGGGGCGAGCTGGGGCTGCGGTCCTGGCTGCAGTCGCTGCGCCGGGTGGACGAGGTCGCCTGGCTGGCCCGCGATGACCTACGGCCGTTCGGCCTGATGTGCGCGCGTATGGCCTGGCGCGGCGTTACCCGGCGCTTGGGTGCCAGTCAATCCAATGCCCGAGGTCCGTCCGCGCTGCTACGCGCCGCGGGCGGGCCTCGTTACCGTCCCGGGCCGCGGGTTTCCCGGGACACCGGGGTGTCCCTGGACACCCCGGACATCACGGAATTCAACGCTCAGGGGGAAAGAGTATGAACGGCATCACCGATGTGGCCATCGTGGGGGCGGGACCTTACGGGCTCTCGGTCGCCGCGCATTTGCGCCGGTCCGGGCGGAGCGTCCGGCAGTTCGGGCTGCCGATGCACCTGTGGCGGGCGAACATGCCCCGGGGTATGTTCCTGAAGTCCCAGGGCTTCGCCTCCAACCTGTCCGACCCGGCGGGCCAGCTGACCCTGGCCGCGTTCTGCCGGGAGACCGAGCGGCCTTACGCGGACTACGGCCTGCCCGTGCCGCTGGACACGTTCGTCGCCTACGGCCAGTGGTTCCAGTCGTCCGCGGACCTGGACGTCGAGGAAGTGCTGGTGACCGGGGTGTCGCCGGCCGGGAATGGCTACGAGCTCACCCTGACCGGCGGGGAGACGCTGCTGGCCCGCCAGGTGGTCGTGGCGGTAGGGGTCGAGCACTTCGCCTACCTGCCCGAGCAGCTGGACGCGCTGCCCGCCGGGGTGTGCACGCACAGCTCGGCGCACACCGATCTGGCCGCGTTCGCCGGCCAGCGGGTCACCGTGGTCGGGGCCGGCCAGTCCGCCCTCGAGTCGGCGGCCCTGCTCCACGAGCACGGGGCCCAGGTCCAGATCGTCATGCGCGCGGAGCACGCGACCTGGAACGGCGCGCCGCTTGCCCCGGACCGTCCGCTGCGGCAGCGGCTCCGTGAGCCCGAGGCCGGCCTGGGCTCGGGCTGGGGCACCTGGTTCTACTCACGTAAGCCGGCCATGTTCCGGCACCTGCCTGCGGCCAGCCGGGTCCGCCGGGCCCGGACCGCGCTCGGCCCGGCCGGCGCCAGCTGGCTGCGTGGCCGGGTGGAGGGTGAGTTCCCGGTCCTGGGCGGCCTGACGCTGGACCGGGCGGAGTCCGGGCCCGAAGGGGCCTGGCTCGGCCTGGCGCACCGCTCTGGCGCCCGGATCGAGGTGGCAGTGGACCATGTCATCGCGGCCACCGGCTACCGGCCGGACCTGAGCCGGCTGACGTTCCTCGACGAGAGGCTGCGGTCCGGGCTGCGGACGGTGGCGGGCACCCCCGTGGTGGACCGCGACTACCAGACGAGCGCTCCCGGGCTGTTCGTGGTGGGCCCGGGCGTGGCCCCGACCTTCGGCCCGGTTATGCGGTTCGTGTACGGCGCGGATCACGCGGCCCGGACCGTGGGCCGGCGGCTGGCTGGCACGGGCGCCCGGCGCGCGGACGTGGCCGTGGGGGCCGGCCGGTGAGTGTGCCCCAGACCGGCGAGCGAGCCTGGGCCGCAGGCCCGGGTGAGCGGTCGGTGCGGGTTTCTGTGGGGCATGCGAACGTCCCGGCTAGCACCGTGAGTGTGCCCCAGACCGGCGAGCGAGCCTGGGCCGCAGGCCCGGGTGAGCGGTCGGTGCGGGTTTCTGTGGGGCATGCGAACGTCCCGGTCGGCGCCCCCGCGCCGCCGGTAAGCACCGGGCGAGTCGCAGCCGCCGTGGCGATGCCGCTGGCTGACCTGACGGCGCTGGCGGCCGCGGCGGCCGTGGCCGGCCTGGCGGGCGGACTGGGCGGCTGGCTGGTCGCCGGCTACGCGGCCGCGGTGTTCGTGGTACTGTCCGCCCTCGGCCTGCACCGGCTGCGGATCTGCCTGCGCGTCTGCGACCAGTCGGGGCGCATCATCGTGGCGGTGGCAGCGCCGGCCCTGGCCGTCGCGCCCTGGATCACGGCGGGGCACGCGGTGGCGCTCGCGGTCGGCACCGCCGGGCTGCTGCTCGCCACCCGGGTGGCCGCCTCTGCGGTCCTCCGCTCGGCTCACCGGCGCGGTCGGCTGACCGAGCGGGCCGTACTGGTCGGGGCCGGGCCCGAGGGCCGCCAGCTGGCCACGCTGCTCGATGAGCATTCCGAGCTGGGGCTGCGTCCGATCGGATTCCTGGACCACACGCCTACCCCCGCACCGGTTCCGCTGCTGCCCGTGGTCGGCGGGGTGAGTGATCTCGGCGCGCTGGTCGTGGCGGAGGGCATCAGCCGGGTGATCGTGTGTGACCCGGCGGTCCCCGATGCGGAACTGGCCAGTGCGCTGCGCGCCAGCCGGCCGCTGACCGCCGACGTATGCGTGCTGCCCCGGCTGCCCGAGCTGGGCGCGGCCGTGCCCGTAGCCTGCCTGGACGAGGTGTGGGGGATCCCGCTGATCCCACTGCGCCAGCCGGCGTGGGCGGGCCCGGGGCGGCTCGGCCGGATGCTGAAGCGCACCTTCGACGTGCTGGTCGCGGCGGCGGCACTGGTGCTGGCCGCGCCGCTGCTGGGCGGGAGCGCGCTGGCCGTCCGGCTGACCCTGCGCCGCCCGGCTCTGTTCCGCCAGGTCCGCGTCGTCGGCCAGGGCGACCTAGCCGAGATCGTCAAGCTGCGGACGCTGGGCCGACACGGCGACCCGGACACCTCCTGGGCCGTGCCCGCCAGCCAGTGCGGCGCGCTGGGCCGATCCCTGCGGGTCACCCACATCGACGAGCTGCCGCAGCTGGTCAGCGTCCTGCGCGGAGATATGTCCCTGGTCGGGCCGCGCCCGGAACGGCCGCATTTCGTGCGGCAGTTCAGCCAGTCCGTTCCCGGATACGCGGGCCGGCAGCGGATGCCGGCCGGGATGACCGGGTGGTCCCAGGTGCACCGGCTGAACGGCGACACCTCGATCAGTGACCGGGCCCGGTTCGACAACTTCTACATCGAGTACTGGTCTTTCTGGCTCGACCTGGCCGTGCTGGTCCGCACCGTGACCAGCATCGCGGCCGAGGCGGCGGCAACCGTCTCCCGGGCCATCCGTTCCTATCGCCTCACTGGAGGTTGACCATGAAGGTTTTGCACGTGATCACCGGCCTGGGGGTGGGCGGTGCTGAACTCCAGCTCCGTTCCATCCTGCAGCAGACCCGGCACAACAGCGAGGTCGTCACGCTCTACAACCCGGGGCCAGTCGCGGACATGATCCGCGCCGACGGCGGCCGGGTGCGGGATATCGGGATGACCCGCAACACCCAGCTGTCCGCCCTGCTCCGGCTGCGCACGCTGATCCGGGACGGCCGGTACGACGTGGTGCACGCCCACCTTTACCGCTCGCAGGTATACGGCCGGGCCGCGGCCTGGCTGGCCGGGACGCCCGTCGTGCTGAGCACCGAGCACTCGATCGGCGAGACGCACCTGGAGCGCAGGCGGATGACGCTGAGCGTCCGCGCCCTGTACCTGGGCACCGAGATGCTCTCCGACATGACCGTCGCGGTCTCCGGCACGGTCCGGGAGCGGCTGGAGCAGTGGGGGATCCGGCGCAAGCGCGTAACGGTCATCCCGAACGGGGTGGACCTGCAGCGGGTGGCGTTCGACGAGACCGCCCGGCAGCGGATCCGGGCCGAGTTCGGTGTCGGTGACGACGTCTACCTCATCGGCGTGCTCGGCCGGCTCGACCCGAACAAGCAGTTCGACATGGTCATCGAGGCGGCCTCGGCGCTACTCAGCGACAAGGTCAAGCTCATGATCGTGGGCAAGGGCGTGGAGCAGGCCCGCCTGGAGCAAGCGGCCCGCGAGCACGGCCTGGCTGACCGCGTGATCTTCGCCGGAGAGCGGCACGACGTGTCGGCCATGCTGTCCGCGATGGACCTGTTCGTGGCGTCCTCGCGGCAGGAGACCTTCGGCCTGTCGGTGCTGGAGGCGCTGGCCAACGGCGCCCCGGTGCTGTACACGACCTGCCCGGCGCTGGACGGCCTGGACGCCGAGCGGGCCTGCCGGGTGCCGTCCACGGCGGACGGGATCCGGGCCGCGATGGCGGCTGAGGTGAGCGCCGGCCAGCGGCAGCGGATCCCCGAGCCGGCCGTGGAGAAGGAGTACAGCATCGAGGCGGTCACCGCGCGGATCGACGACCTTTACGAACGGCTGGCCAAGCGCAGGGTGTGGCGCACGATGTGGCGTCCCAGGACAAGCACGGGGAGTACACGATGAAATGTTTCGTGACCGGCGCGGCCGGGTTCATCGGCTCACACCTGACGGGGGAACTGCTGGCCGCCGGGCATCAGGTGGTCGGGCTCGACGACCTGAGCACCGGGCGGCTGGAGAATCTCCGGGCGGTCAGCGACCACCCGTCGTTCCGGCTGGTGCAGGCGTCCATCCTGGACAGCGCCGTGGTGGTGGAGCTGACCGCCGGGGCGGACTGGGTGTTCCACCTGGCCGCTGCGGTCGGCGCCTTCATGATCCGTGATCGCACCTTGTCCAGCCTGCGCACCAACGTCCGGGGCACGGAGAACGTGGTCGAGGCCGCGCACCGGAACGGGGCCCGGCTGCTGGTCGCGTCCACCAGCGAGATCTACGGGAAGAACACCAAGATCGGGCTGCGGGAGGACGACGACCGGATCATCGGTTCGCCGCTGAAGTCGCGGTGGAGCTATTCGGAGGCCAAGGCGATCGACGAGAGCCTGGTCGAGGGCTACGTCCGCGAGCTCGGCCTGAACGCGGTGATCGTGCGCTTCTTCAATACCGTGGGGCCGCGGCAGACCGGCCGCTACGGGATGGTCATCCCGCGCTTCGTCCGGCAGGGGCTGGCTGGCCAGCCGCTGACCGTGTTCGGCACGGGCCAGCAGATCCGCTGCTTCGGCCACGTGCACGACGTGGTGCCCGCACTGACCCGGCTGATCACCTCCGACCGGGCCAGCGGCCTGGCCGTGAACCTGGGCAGCACCGAGCAGGTCACGATCGAGGGCCTGGCCGAGCGCGTCATCGCGGCGACCGGGTCCGGGGCCGGGATCGAGCGCACGTCCTACCTGGAGGCGTACGGCTCCGGCTATGAGGACATGCAGCGCCGGGTGCCGGACTGCGGGCTCGCCGCGGACCTGGTCGGCTTCCGGGCCACCCGGAGCCTGGACGACATCATCCAGGCCGTGATCGAGGACCAGCTGGCCGGCCGGGTCGCGGCGGCCGCTGTGAGCTGAGAGCGGGCCGGGCTGATGAGAACCGGAGCAACGAGGACGACGGCGGAGACAACGAAGACGGCACACGGCGGCAGCCAGGCACCGGCGACGGTGCCCAAAAAGCCGCGGCACACGTTCGCCGGTGCCGCGTGGCTGGCCACTGTCCTGATCGGAGCCGTCCTGGTGGGACTGATGATGGTGAATCTGCGGGGCAGCGCGCCACGGCACACGCTGGTGGTGGCGTCCATGCCGTACTGGAACATTAACCATGGCACCACGGTCGTGCTCGGCCACCGGCAGGACGTGACCGAGGCGTCGCCGTGGCTGTACGGGCTGAGCAACTCCGGGCAGATCAACACGCAGTACCCTCCGCGCGAGGCCGCGTCGGTCGCGGCCGAGATCAAGCGGCTGCGCGGGGCGGGCAAGCTGATCGTGCCGAGCATCGCGAACATCACCGGCGGGAAGTGGTCCTACGGATCCGTGGGCCGGATGCTGCACTCACCGGAGCTGATGGCGGCGCACGTGACCGCGATCGTGGCGCTGGTGCAGCGGAACCAGTACGCCGGGATCGACCTGGACTACGAGAACCTGCACGCGGCTGACCGGCAGGCGTTCAGCACATTCGTCACCCGGCTGGCCCACGCCCTGCACGCGAAAGGCAAGGTGCTCTCGGTCGCGGTATTCGCCAAGACCACCAAGGCGGGCACGGACCCGCGCAACGTGGCCCAGGACTACGCGGCTATCGGCCGCGCCGCCGACCAGGTGCGGCTGATGGCCTACGACTTCCACTGGGAAAGTTCCGCGCCCGGGCCGGTGGCCCCGATCAGCTGGGTCCGCGCGGTGCTGCGCTACGCCAAGACGCAGATCCCGGCCAGCAAGATCATCCTCGGCGTGCCGCTCTACGGCTACGACTGGGCGGGCCACCATGGCACCGGAATCAGCTGGCTCGAGGCCCTGCGGCTGTCCCGGCAGTACCATGCGGCCGCGCGCTACGACCCGGCGAGTCAGGCGCCCTGGTTCAGCTACCGGGACGCGGCCGGCCACCAGCACACCGTGTGGTTCGAGAACGCGGCGAGTTCCCGGGCCAAGTTCGACGCGGCCCAGGGCGCCCAGATCGGCGGCGTCTATCTGTGGATGTACGGATATGAGGACACCGGCACCTGGTCTGCGCTGAGCCATGTGCTTCCGACATCCGGGCCGCACGCGCTCAGCACCTCGGGGGCGGTGTCATGATGCCCTGGTGGGTGCTGCTGATCTTCGTACTGGGCGCCAACTTCGCGCTCTGGGGGACCGTGGGCCTGGTCCGGCTGGCGGAATCGCTGGCCGGCCGGCGCACGAGGCTGGCTAGCACGCGATTGGCCAGCACGCGGTTGGCCAGCACGCGGTTGGCTAGTACTGGGAAGGGGGAAACGGTGATGGCGGTCACGGCGGATGCCGGCCCGGCCAGCCGCACGCTGCCCGTTTCCCCGGTTACTCAGCCACTGACCACGCGCGACGTGGCGGTGCTCATCCCGGCGCACAACGAGGCCCTCGTCCTCGAGGAGAGCCTGCGATCCATCATGGCCCTGGTGCCCCGGGACAACGTCCACGTGGTGTCCGACGGATCCACTGACGCCACGGTCGAGATCGCCCGGCGGTCCGGCGCTCGGGTGATCGAGACCCAGGAGAACGTGGGCAAGGCCGGGGCGCTCGAGGAGGCTATCGGCCAGTTCGACCTGATCAGCCGGTTCCCGGTGGTGATGCTGCTCGACGCCGACACCCGGGTCGAGCCGGGCTACTTCGTCGCCGCGCTGCCCATCTTCGGCAATCCGCAGGTGGTGGCCGTGGCCGGCTGCGTGCGGACCGGGCAGGACCGGAGGATGACGCTGGAAGGCCAGATGCTGGTCGGACACCGCACCCGGATCTACACCATCGGCCAGCGCGCGCTGAAGTTCGGCCAGACCTGGCTGCGCATCAACGCCACGCCCATCGTGCCCGGCTTCGCCAGCCTCTACCGCACCGAGGTCCTGCCGCACATCGAGATGAACCCGCCCCGGCTGGTGATCGAAGACTTCAACATGACGTTCGAGGTGTACCAGAAGGGGCTGGGCAAGGTCGGCTTCTCGCTGCACGCGGTGGCGATCACGCAGGATCCGGACAACCTCCGCGACTATGTGCACCAGACCAAGCGGTGGGCGATCGGGCTGTGGCAGACGGTGCGGCGCCACCCACCCCAGGCGAACCTGTTCACCGGCATGGTCACCCTGCTGCTGATTGAGCTGATCACGTCCAGCCTGCTGTTCTTCCTGCTCCCGCTGGCCCTGATCGTGCTCGCTGTGCCCGAACTCGCCGGGGGCGCGCTGACCTGGCCCGGCTTCGGCGAGGTGCACATGGTGGTCGCGGCCCACCTGACGTTCACCGCGGTGGTGTTCGGTGTGCTGCTGCCCGACTACCTGCTCACCTGCGTGGTGGCGGTGCTCGAGCGCCAGCCCCGGCTACTGCTGCTCGGCGTGTTCTTCCCGTTCATGAGGGTGCTGGACGCCTGCATCGGCCTGTACGCGATCCCCGCCGCGTGGCTGTCTCGATCGAGCGGCCGGTGGAAGAGCCCGGCCCGGCGCGCGGTGGACACCGGGGACGCGGCCGCGGTACCGGCCGTGATGGACGATAGGCCTGCCGTGCGGGCCAGGCCGACCCCCGGACTGGCCGCCCGCGGTCCCAATCCGCATTCCCCGGCTCGCGTGGCGGAGGCGAGTCATGTATCTGGGTGAAGACCGGCCGACCGTGACGGTGCACAGTGAGCTCGTGGATCCGGTGCGGATACTGCTCGTGGATGACCATCTGATGGTCACCGAGGCCCTGGCTTCACGGCTGTCCGCGGCGATGGACCTGTGGGTGGCGGGACGATGCGCCGTGGCCGACCCCAACCTGCTCGAGATCGTCCGCGGACTGCGGCCCGACGTGATCACGATCGAGGTCGAGCCGCTTGGCCCGTCGGTCGGGGAGGTGCTGAAGGGCCTGGTGGCCGCCCGGCCCGAGGCCAGGGTGGTGGTGCTGAGCGCGGATCACAACATCGCGCACGGGGTGGAGGCGGCCCGGGCCGGTGTCTCGGCCTGGGTGGCCAAGGAGCAGGGCGCTGCCGAGCTGGAGACCGTGATCCGCGGCGTGTGCCAGGGCTATTCCTGGTTTCCCCCGGACATGCTCGGCGCGATCCTCAGCGAGCTGCGCGCCGACGTCGGCCGGGCTCGTGAGCACGAGAACGTGCTGGAGATGCTCAGCCCCCGGGAGCGGGACGTCCTGCTCGCCATGATGGACGGCAAGCGGGGCCGCCAGATCGCCCAGGATCTGCTGATCTCCACCGACACGGTGCGGACGCACACCCGGAACATCTTCGCCAAGCTGGACGTGCACAGCCGACTGGAAGCGGTGCGCGTGGCCCGGGCCGCTGGCCTGCGGGCACCCGACCTGAGCGAATAAGCCCTGGAGTAACGAACTGTTATCTACGAGTGACAGACTGTTACCGGGGTGAGGTTCATGGGGGGCGCGGCGGTCCGGGTGGCCACGGTCATTACCCGGCTGGAGGGCGGTGCGGGACAGCACGCGCTGCGCGGGGCGCTCATCATGGACCCGGCCGCCTACGAGATGACGATCATCACCGGAAGCGGGGATCCGCTGCTCCTCGGGCGGGCCGCCGCGGGCGGGCTGGAAGTCCTGATCGAGCCCGCGCTGCGGGCGCCCATCGGGCCCGGCAGTGACCTGCGGGCCCTGGTCCGGCTCCGGAAACTGCTCGGCCATCGGGCCTTCGACGTCGTGCACACGCACACGGCCAAGGCCGGGGTGGTCGGGCGCCTCGCCGCGCACGGGGCCGGTGTGCCCCGTCTGGTGCACACCTACCACGGGTTTCCCTTCCACGAGTTCCAGGCCGCTCCCCGGCGCTGGGTGTACGCACGGATCGAACGCTGGCTGGGCCAGATCACCGACCTGGCGCTGTGCGTGGGCACCGGGGTGGCGGTCGAGGCGGTGCGCCGTCAGCTGATCTCACCCGAACGAATCCGGACAATCGGGGTGGTCGTGGACGGTCCAGCGCCGTGCCCGGATGCCCGGGCCCGCGCCCGGGCCGCCCTCGGGCTGCCCGCTGGTGCGACCGTGGTCGGCACGGTCGGGCGGCTGACCTACCAGAAGGCACCGGAGGACTTCCTGGCCGCGCTGCAGGCGCTGGACCGGCCCGGCGTGATCGGGGTCTGGGTGGGTGACGGGGAACTGGCCGGCCAGATCGCCGCGCAGGCCCGTGAGATCCCCTGGATCCGGGTCCTGCTGACCGGCCAGCGGGTCAACATCCCGGAACTGCTGGCGGCCTTCGACG
>DASQRM010000162.1:0-19811 GCA_035642895.1 Streptosporangiaceae bacterium
GCGCAAGACGCCCTGGCCCGGGCGGGAACTCGCTGACCGGGCCAGCGTGTTCCCGCCCGGCCCCGGTCAGCGCAGCGGGACAGGGCTGCCGGGGACCGGGGTGAGGGGCTGCCCGGTCACGGGCCAGCCACCCGGCGCCCAGATCAGCGGGCGCACCTGGACCCACGGGTCACCGTTATGGAACGCGTCGTAGTAGTGGTACACGAGATCGGACCGTGAGCCCTCGGTGAAGATCGACGAGGACCCCGGGCCGATCATCCCCTCGTCACTCCCCTGGATCTCCATGCCGCCGCTGTTCATCATCGACGTGCCCGCCGGATCCACATAGGGTCCCGTGACGCTGGCTGAACGGCCCACCATGATGCGGTAGGTACTGCTGATCCCCGCGCAGCACGTGTCGAACGACACGAACAGGTAGTAGTACCCGGCGTGGTAGGTGATGCCCGCACCCTCGAGGGCGTCCGGCGCGGGCCGCTGGGCCAGTGAGTACAGGGTCGGCGAGGCGCTGGCCGGCTTCCCGGTCGAGGCGTCCAGCTGGAACAGCTTGATGCCGCTCCAGTACGACCCGAACACCAGCCACTTGGTCCCGGATGGCCCGTTGACCAGCGACGGGTCGATCGCGTTGTAGTCGTCGGCGGTGCTGGAGCGGAACACCAGGCCGTCGTCGGTCCAGTGGTAGCGCGGGCTGCGCGGGTCCAGCGTGGGCGTGGTGGCCAGGCCGATTACCGAGTTGTTCGAGCCGAAGCTGGACCCCGCGTAATACAGGTGCCACAGGCCGCCGAAGTAAGAGATGTCCGGGGCCCACAGGTTCGGGATGCTGCCGAGGGCCGCGGTGATCCAGGCCGGCTTGTCCGCGAACACGGTGCCGGTGTAGGTCCAGTGCCGCAGGTCGGGGGAAGTACGGATCTGGATGTTGCCGTTGCCGATGGTCCCGGCCGGGTCGCCGGTGGAGAACAGGTAGTACGTGCCTCCTTCCCTGGCCATGCTCGGGTCGTGCACGAAGACGTAGTCCGCGGGCGCGCCCGTGCCGCCCGACGCGGCGGTGCCGGCCGGGGAGCCGGTGCGGGCGGGCGCTGCTAACGAGGCGGCCGCTCCCCCGCTGACGAGCAGGGTGGCGGCCACGGCCGAGATCACGGCCAGGACGGCGCGGCGGGCAGGGATCCTCATCGGTCCTCCGAGGTGGGGTGGGGGTTTAGCCGACGAACGAAAACCCGAGGTAGAGACGTGAGCGAACGTTCGCTCACCAGGACATTTTATGACTTTCCCGGTGAATCGTCCAGATGATCACGGGCCTCAGCGGGATTCACCCCGCCGGCTGGGCGGCCAGCAAACGGCTGATCAGGAAGGCAGATCAGCGGGCGTGCCGGTGCCGTCCACGGGTGGCCTGCTCAGCGGCGGGGGCGCCTCGCTCCGCCGCCGCCGGACTGGCGGATGCCGGGCCCGGGGATACTGAGCCTGCGGGCGCCGACCCCCAAACCGGCGGACTCCCGGCCGCTGAGCCTCCGGCCGCGGGGCGGGCCGGGGCCAGGTGCACCAGCAGGTTGTAGGTGACCAGGGCGATCGCCACGTGCATGACCATGAGCACGGCGATCCCCTTGGCCGGCTCGCCCGTGTGCAGGATGTAGAGATCCGGCAGCAACAAGACCAGCGTCACCAGGATGGCCAGCCGGAAGAACAGCCAGCGCGGAGCCGAGCTGATCCTCGTCACGATAGGCCAGGCCAGGCACGCGATGATCACGCCGATCACGGTGAGCTTGGCGTAGTCGGAGAACTGGAAGTGCGCGAATCCCCTGGTGCTGGGGAAGACGGCTTTCCCGATGACGACCAGGAGAGCCGTCACCCAGATCTGGCGAAGCACTCCGCGGCTTTAGGAGAGGATTGCCCAGCCGTGGGCCGGCAGGATCACCTGCGCCTCCGGGCCCCCGGCGCCCGCCAGCGTCCCCGGGCCGGCCAGTATGTCCTGCGCCCCCGGGACCTCGTTGCGGACCTCCTCGTCAGCCAGGTTGAGCGCCACCACCAGGCGCTGCTCCCCCGCCGCCACCCGGTAGATCATCTGCTCACTGGCCAGATGCAGCATCTCGGTCTGCGCCCGGTGCAGCCATGGGTGACGGCGGCGCAACCCGATGAGGTCCTGGTGCAGCCGGTAAATGGGCCAGCCGGTGGGCGCCAGCTCGTCCGGGCGGCCCGGGAATCCAGGCCGGATCTCATCGTCACCGCCGGCCCGCTCCTCCTTGATCCCCCGGAAGGCCTGCTCGTCGCCGTAGTAGATGGCCGGCGTGCCGCCCACGGTGAGCAGGACGGCCAGCGCGTGGGCCAGGTGACGGTCGTCCTCTAGCTGGCTGGCCAGCCGGGTCACGTCGTGGTTGCCCACGAAGGTCAGCGGCGCGAACGTCTCCAGGAACCCGTTGTGCCGGCCGAGGGCGTGACCCAGCTCGAACAGGTTGTGATCGTTCAGCCCGCTCCAGATGGCCTTCCACAGCTCGTACTGGGTGACCGAGTCCAGTCCCGACGTGGCCACGAACTCCGGGTAGTCACCGTGGATCACCTCGCCGACCAGGTACGCCCCGGGATGCCCGGGCCGGACCCGGGGCACCACCTGGGCCCAGAAGGCGGTGGGCACGGCGTACGCCGCGTCCAGCCGCCAGCCGTCCGCGCCCGCGTCCAGCCAGTGATTCATCACCCTGGCTACGTAACCGGCGACGGCCGGCTCGTCGTGGTTGAGCGCCACCAGGGCTTCGTGTCCCTCGAACGTGCCGTACTCCGGCTCCGTGCCCGGCTGCCAGCCCGCCGGCCAGGTCAGCCGGAACCACGAGGCCTCCGGCGAATCCGGGCCCTGTTCCAGCACCCGCTGGAAGGCCGGGAAGCCGCGGCCCACATGGTTGAAGACCCCGTCGAGCAGCACCCGCAGCCCGCGCGCGTGGGCCGCCTCCACCAGGCCAGCGAAGTCCCCCTCGTCCCCGAGCCGGGGGTCGATCCGGAAGTGGTCGGTGGTGTCGTACCCGTGCGTCTGCGAGGCGAAGACCGGCCCGAGCCCGACCCCCGAGGCGCCCAGGTTCACGGCGTAGTCCAGCCAGCCGGCCAGCTGCCCGAGCCGGTGCGTGACCGGCCGCGCGGCTCCCGCCTCCGGCTCGCCGGCGGCTCCCGCCTCCGGTTCGCCGGTGGCCTCCGCGGAGGTAAAGCCGAGCGGGTAGACCTGCCACCAGATGGCGTGCTTGACCCAGTCCGGCACGCGTTGCTCCTCAGCACTAGACAGGTGGGCCACGCTACTCCGGCGTCCCGCTGGGCGGCATGCGCTGAGCGAGGGCGCGTGTCCTGTCGCGCTGGTAGGCGGATCCGGCGGCGGCGAACTCGGCGGCGGCCGCCTCGACGGCCGTGCGGTCGCCGCACGCCAGCGCGGCGGCTCGCCGGGTGATGGCGCTGGCCATCGGGTTGCCGGTGCTGGCCGCGTGGGCCCGGGCGAGCAGCGCGCTGGCGTCCGGCGCGCCCGCCAGGACGGCCGCTTCCGCCTTGACGGCCGCGCTCCACTGGGTGAAGACGAACGAGAAGAGCCCGGCGGGCTGGCCGGCGGTGAGCGCGCCGAGCGCGGCCTGCGGCTCATCCTCATGCAATTGCACCATGGCCTCGAACAATTCGCCGTAGCCAGATCCGCGCCAGGCGTCTGGCCCGGGAACCCCCCGGACCTGAGCCAGGATCCGCAGCCACTGGCGGCGGGACTCGTGATCGCCTGCCAGGCCGTGGGCCAGTGCGACCGAGGCCGGGGCGAGGCCACGGCCTGGCGCGGCAGGCTGGCCGGCCGCCGTCCAGTCCTCGGCGAACCGCAGGCCCGCAGCGAGCACCTGGTCCCAGTGGCCGGCCAGGGCGGCGGGAGCCATCAGCTCGTCGTCGGCCAGGTCGCGCCGTTCCCTCAGGAACGGCAGCTCGTGCTGGCGGTGAGCCATCTCCCGCGCGGTCGCGAGATCGCCCGCGCCCAGGGCACAGAACGTCGCGACGTGCAGCGCGTCCTTGAGCTCGAGACCAGCGGCGGGATCATCCCGCCCGGAGGGCAGCAGGGCGACGCGCTGCTGGGCGAGGCGGTGTGCCCCGACCACATCACCGCTGAATATGGTCGCGGCGATGAGAGCGTCCAGAGCACCGCTTCCCGGGACGGCGTCCGGCACGGAGCGGGCCGCGTCGAGTGCGGCCTGCGCGCTGGCCATCGTGGGTCCGCCGGAGGTGGCCGCGTAGCTGGCCGTGGCCACGGCGATGACCGCGGTGGTGTATGGATCGCCGGCCGCGAGCCGGCCGGCCTGCCGGACCAGGTCGTCCGCGGATTGCGTGCTGGGCTCGGCGAACATGCCGGGGAAGCGGTTCAGCAGTTCGGCCGCGCGGCCCAGTGCCCGGGCCCGGTCGCGCGGGCCGGTCGCGCGGCGGGCCGCGGCCAGCTCGAGGCGCAGCGCCTCCGTACCGGAGACCCGGCACTTGGCGATCGCCGCGGCGCGGGCGAGATCGGCCGACGCCAGCGCGGCGTCGGCGGTGAGCGCCGCCGCCTGCTCCATCCGCTCCTGCGCTTCGCGGATGGTGCCGTCGCGATACAGCAGCAGCCCGAATCGCCTGGCCAGTGCGGGTGCATCGGCAGGCGGGTGCTCTGGGCGGGCCGCCCGGGCCAGCGCGGCGCGCGCGTCGTCGGCAATCAGGCGCCCGCCGCCGCGCTCACCATCGCGGCCGCCGTCCAGCGCGGCATCGGCTCGCCGCAGGCACCAGGCGAGATGCCGCGCATGAGCCGGCCCTTCGCCGGCCTTCATCGCGGCCAGTCCGTACTGGCGGATCGGTTCGAGCATCCGGTAAATCAGGGCCGGGCCGGCCGGGGCGATGGCCAGCAGGTTGTGCTCGGACAGCTGCACGAGCGCGGCCGCCACGTCGCCGGGCGAGAGCGGCGGGAACGCGGCGACCGCGACGGCCGCGTCCGCGTCGAACGGCGCCACCAGGACCGCGAGACGCCGCAACGCCGACGCGGCTGCGGGGCCGATGAGGGCGACGCTCCAGTCGATGGTCTCGCGCATGGAGCGGTGCCTTTGCTGCAGCCGGGCCCCGCCCCGCAGCAAGCTGGACTGGTCGATCACGCCGCGCTCGACCCCGTCCAGGCCGAGTGTGGGCATCCGCACCGCGGCGAGTTCGACCGCGAGCGGCAGGCCGCCGAGCGCTGCACACACCGCGGCGATCCGTTCCCGCTCGGCCTGAGCCGGGAGCGGGCTGCCCGCGGCTACGGCCCGCTCGACGAACAGGGCCGCCGCGTCCCCGTCCGGATCGAGCCCGGGTACCGGCACCACGCGCTCGAACGGCAGCGCCAGGCGGACCCGGCTGGTCACCAGGACCGTGAGCTGCGGACACGACGACACGAGCCGCCGCCAGCCGCGGCGCGACCGTGGCCGGGGTGGATGCGACCGCCGGGCTGCTTGACATTGCCCGGCAGCGCACGCCCCCGGCCGACCTGCGGGTCGGCGACATCCAGCAGCTGCCGTTCGAGGACGGGACGTTTGACTTCGTCACCGCGTTCAACTCGATCCAGTACGCCGCCGGCCCCCGCCGCGGCCGTCTGCGAGCTGGCCCGGGTGTGCCGGGCCGGCGGCCAGGTCGCCATCGGGATCTGGGGCGACCCGCTGCGCTGCGAGACCGAAGGCCTGTTCCAGCGGCTGCGCTCCCTTGCGCCCCCGCCGCCTGGCACACCCGCGCCGCTGGGCTGCAGCGACGCCGGCGTGGTCGAAGATCTGCTCACCAAGGCCGGGCTGAACATCTGCGGCGGCGGCGAAGTGCCCATCGCCATCACATTCGACCGCCTCGACGAGGCCTGGGAAGCGCACCGCTCCTCGGGCCCGCTGCAGAAAGTCATCGACGTGGTGGGTGAGGACAGTGTGCGTGAGGTGATCGACGCGGTGCTCACCGCGGACCGCAAGCCCGACGGGAAATACCGGCAGGACAACGTGATGCGCTACGTCCTGGCCGCCCAACCCTGAGCGGGCCGTCCTGGCGGCGGCGTGAGCGCGGGGTGATGTCACCGGGCTCACTCCGCTCCCACCGCCCGCTGCGGGTTCGTGGTGACAGGCTGGCGTACGTTACCGGGCATGACTGCAGACCTGCGGAGCGGCCCGGTGTTCTGCCAGCCGGGCACGGTGCTCACCGACCACATGTTCACGGTGCCGCTCGATCACCAGGAGCCAGGCGGCGAGCAGATCGAGGTGTTCGCCCGTGAGGTCGTGCCGGCCGGGCGGCGCGACGGCGGCGCCGGCCTGCCGTGGCTGGTCTACCTTCAGGGTGGTCCCGGGTTCGGCAGCCCGCGCCCGATCGGCCGGGAGTCCTGGCTGAACCGGGCGCTGGATGACTACCGGGTGCTGTTGCTGGACCAGCGCGGCACCGGCCGGTCCACGCCGGCCTCCCGGCACACCCTGGCCCGGCTGGGCAGCCCGCGGGCGCAGGCTGACTACCTGGCCCATTTCCGGGCCGACTCGATCGTCCGAGACGCGGAGCTGATCCGGCGGCGGCTCCTCGGGGATGAGCCATGGAGCCTGCTGGGCCAGAGCTTCGGCGGCTTCTGCACGGTCACCTACCTGTCCTTCGCGCCGGAGGGGATCCGCGAGGCGCTGATCGGGGGCGGGCTGCCCGGGCTCGGCGCCACCGCCGACGACGTGTACCGGGTCACCTATCCGATCGTGGCCGAACGCAACCGGCGGCACTACGAGCGGTTCCCGATGGACGCGGACCGGGCCCGCGCCATTGCCCGCCACCTGGCCGGCCACGAGGTGATCATGCCCGGCGGCGGGCGGCTCACCGTGCCGGTCTTCCAGGGCCTGGGCCGGATGCTCGGCGCCTCCCGCGGCAGCGACACCCTGCACTACCTGCTGGAGGACGCGTTCACCGGCCCCGTGCTCTCTGGGGCCGTGCTGTCCGACACTTTCCTGGCCCGCGCCGCCGCCGAGCTGTCCTTTACCGAGGCGCCGCTCTACGCGCTGGTGCACGAGGCCTCTTACGCCCAGGGGTCCGCGACCCGCTGGGCCGCGGACCGGATCATGGCCGAGTTCCCCGAATTCGACCCGGCCGCGGCCGTGGACGGGGACATCACGTTCCTGTTCACCGGGGAGATGATCTATCCCTGGATGTTCGAGACCGACCCGGTGCTGCGCCGCTGCGGGACGCGGCGGAAGAACTCGCCCAGCGCGACTCCTGGCCGCGGCTCTACGACCCGGCCCGGCTCGCGGCCAGCGACGTGCCCGCCGCCGCGGCGGTCTACTACGAGGACATGTACGTGCCGCTGGCGCTGTCGGTGCCCACCGCCCGCGCGATCCGCGGCCTGCGGTCCTGGATCACGAACGAGTACCAGCACGACGGGCTGGCGAACAGCAACGGCGCGGTGCTGGACCGGCTCATCGCGCTGGCCCGGGGCACGGCCTGACGCCCGCCGTCGGCGGGCGTCAGCGGTCAGGCCAACTCGCCCGGATAAGTAGTTGCGATCAAGCAACTGATGCGAGGTAGCATGTATCAACGTGTCGAGATTCGCTGATCGCAGCGGCGCCTCAGGCGCTAACCCGCCGGGCCACGGGCCCTCGTCAAACGGGTCATCGGCCCACGGGAGCACGCTGAGGAGCCGCTCCCGGGCGAACGGTAACGGCATCTCCGGCGGCGCCGGAAGCGCAGGCAGCAACGGCACTGGCAGTGACGGCGCCGATCCCCGCTACCGGTGGATCGCGCTCTCCAACACCACGCTCAGCATGACGATGGCCACGATCGACGCCTCGATCGTGATCATCGCGATGCCCGCCATCTTCCGCGGCATCCACCTCGACCCGCTCGCCCCGGAAAACGTCAGCTACCTGCTCTGGATGATCATCGGGTACCTGCTGGTCACCGCGGTGGCCGTGGTCACCCTGGGCCGTCTGGGCGACATGTACGGCCGGGTGCGCATCTACAACCTGGGCTTCGTGGTCTTCACCCTGGCCTCGATCGCGCTGTCGCTGGACCCGCTGACCGGCAGCGGCGGCGCGCTGTGGCTGATCGGCTTCCGGATGATCCAGGCCCTGGGCGGGGCCATGCTGATGTCCAACTCGGCCGCGATCCTGACCGACGCGTTCCCGGCCGGCAAGCGCGGCATGGCGCTGGGCGTCAACCAGATCGCCGGGATCTCCGGGCAGTTCGTCGGGCTGCTGCTGGGCGGGCTGCTGGCCGCGGTGGACTGGCGGCTGGTGTTCTGGGTGAACGTCCCGATCGGGATCGTCGGGACCATCTGGTCCTACCGGAGCCTGCGGGAGATCGCCACCACCCGGCGCGCCAAGATCGACTGGTGGGGCAACATCACGTTCGGCCTGGGCGCCACCGCGCTGCTGGTCGCGATCACCTACGGGATCCAGCCCTACGGAGGGCATCCGACCGGCTGGATGAACCCGTGGGTGCTGGCCGGCCTGTTCGGCGGTGCAGCCCTGCTCGTCGTGTTCTGCCTGATCGAGACGCACATCGCCGAGCCCATGTTCCAGCTCGGCCTGTTCAAGATCCGGGCCTTCGCGGCCGGGAACCTGGCCAGCCTGCTCGGCTCGATCGCCCGGGGCGGGCTGCAGTTCATGCTGGTGCTCTGGCTGGCCGGGATCTGGCTGCCCTTGCACGGCTACAACTTCATCGACACGCCGCTGTGGGCAGGCATCTACATGCTGCCCCTGACCGCCGGGTTCCTGATCGCCGGGCCGATCTCCGGGACCCTGTCGGACAAGTACGGCCCGCGCCCGTTCGCCACGGCCGGCCTGCTGGTGGCCACCTGCGCGTTCATCGGCCTGATCGCGCTGCCGCTGGTCTTCCCGTACTGGCTGTTCGCGACGATCATCTTCTTCAACGGGGTGGGTTCCGGCCTGTTCGCCTCGCCCAACACCTCCGCCATCATGAGCAGCGTGCCCGCCAGCCAGCGGGGCAGCGCGTCCGGCATGCGGTCCACGTTCCAGAACGCCGGCATGTCCCTGTCCATCGGCATCTTCTTCTCGCTCCTGATCGCCGGGCTGGCCAGTACCCTGCCGCCCGCGCTGATCCGCGGGCTGACCGCCCAGGGCGTGCCGCTGTCCGTCGCCACCCAGGTCGGCCATCTGCCCCCGGTGAGCACGGTGTTCGCCGCGTTGCTCGGTTACAACCCGGTGCAGCACCTGCTCAAGCCGTCCGGGGTCCTCAGCCGGCTCCCGGCCCACAACGTGGCCGCGCTGACCGGGCGGCATTTCTTCCCCACGCTGATCGCCGGCCCGTTCCACCACGGCCTCGTCATCGTGTTCACCGCGGCGGCGCTCATGTCGTTCATCGGGGCCATGGTCTCGCTGCTGCGCGGCCGCCAGTTCATCTACGACGACGCGACCGCCGGCGGCGGGCTCCCGCAGCCCGCGCGGGCCTCCTCCGCCCCCGCCCCGTCTCCCGCCAGGAACACCATCCAGGGCTCTAACGGAAGCGCTCCCGCCCCCCGCCTCTCCCCGGATACCCCGGCTTCGGTGCCGGGCGCCGGAGGCGCGGGCCGCCCCGACTGACTCAGCGGCCGAGGTAGCCCTCCACCTGCAGGGTGAACAGCTCGGCGTAGATCCCCGGCCGGTCGAGCAGCGCCGCGTGGTCGCCGGTCTCGGCGATCCTGTACGCGGTACTGTTCAGCACACAGCGCGGCGCGACGATCGGCCGCCCGGAGGGCTCCTCCCCGCTCGGCCGCCTGGCGCTGGAGATCACGCTGCGCGGGATGCGGCCGGACGACGGCCAGCCCCAGCGGGCCGCGGGCCGCGCCCGGCCAGATCAGCCCTGACCGGATCAGCGCTGACCGGATCAGCCCTGACCGGATCAGCCCTGACCGGATCAGCGCTGATTACGCGCCGTTACCGGCCGTCCCGCCCGCCGCGTTTACCGGGACGCAACACGCTTTTACCTGAAATCAACATGGCGCGGTTAGCCTATTTTCTCCGATTGCGGCGGCCGGTGCAGGGGGCATGCGCCCGGCCAGAAATGCCACCACCGCGCCCTGGGCTGATGTAGCGGCGACCTGAGCGAAAGGGCACGATACATGACCATGAACGTCCGGGAATGGTTCGAGCAGCGATCATTCAGTCACGAGGATTTCGCCGCCCTGGGTACTCCCGGCCAGGCGCCGCGCGAGGTCAGCACCACGCTGATCTTCCCCGCCCGCAATGTGGCCGGGACCATGGGGCCGATCCTGGCCGAGGTGGCCCGGCTCAACGACCGGACCGGGCTGATTGACCAGGTCATGGTCGTCGATGCGGATTCTC
Source organism: Streptosporangiaceae bacterium (assembly GCA_035642895.1). Classification (GTDB taxonomy): domain Bacteria; phylum Actinomycetota; class Actinomycetes; order Streptosporangiales; family Streptosporangiaceae; genus RYN-230. The sequence goes on from DASQRM010000162.1 coordinate 10,260, forward strand.
CTGACGGCACCGCGGACATCGCCCGCGCCTGGGGCGCCGAGGTCTACTCGGAAAACGAACTGCTGCCTGACTATGGGCGGGCCCAGGGCAAGGGCGACGCCATGTGGCGCAGCCTGTCCGTGGCCCGCGGTGACATCGTCATGTTCGCGGACGCGGATACCAGCAACTTCCGCGAGCAATTCATTTACGGCACGCTGGGGCCGCTGCTCACGATGCCGGAGGTCCAGTTCACGAAGGCCGCTTACCGCCGGCCTTATACGGACGCGAGCCAATCAGTGGCAGACGGTGGCGGGCGCGTCACCGAGCTCATGGCCAAGCCGCTGTTCAATTTCTTCTGCCCGGAACTCGCCGGATTCGTGCAGCCGCTGGCGGGCGAGTTCGCTGCGTACCGTGACCTTCTGTGCCGCGTCCCGTTCCTCACCGGGTACGGGGTGGAGCTGGGCATCATGGTTGATGTGCTGGAGGAGGCGGGCCTGGGCGCGATGGCCCAGGTGGACCTCGGGGCGCGGCAGAACCGGCACCAGCCGTTGTGGGACCTCAGCCTGATGAGCTCGGCCGTGCTGCGCGCGATGGCCAGCCGGGCGTCGCTGCCGCAGCGGGGGATCTGCGCCCCTGACACCCCGGGGGTCCGGACGCTGAACCGCCCGGAGGCGTACCTGCACGCGGTGGCCACGGCCTCCGGGCTGCGGCTGGATGAACACCTCAACGAACTGCACGAGCGGCCCCCGCTGGCCCAGATCATGCCGGCCGAGCAAGACCGGGAGACAGTCGCCTGACCGGCGCGCGGGTTACCGGGCCGGGGGGCTCGCGGCCAGCTTGACGATCGTGAAGGCGGCCCCCTGCGGATCGGCGATCACCGCGAGGCGCCCGGGCGGTGCGTCGGCGGGCGGCACCGCCACCTGGCCGCCGAGCTCGGCCGCCCGGGCCGCGGCCTGGTCGCAGTCTGCTACCGCGAAGTACACCACCCAGCGCGGCGCGACCCCTTCCGGCCAGTTCTCGTCCATGTGCACCATGCCGCCGACCGCGCGGCCGCCGAGCCGCCACTCGGTGTACGTCATCGGGCCCATCTGGCTGGTCTCGGCCTCCCAGCCGAACACGCGTCCGTAGAACCGCGTGGCCGCCTCGGTGTCCCGGCAGGCCAGTTCGCTCCAGCAGAAGCAGCCGGGCTCGTTGACCAGCCCGCAGCCAGGAAAGGCTCCCGGCTGCCAGGCCGAGATCAATGCGTCCTGATCGTCGGCGAACATGGCCATCCGGCCCTGGCCGTCCACGTCCAGCGGGGGCACGATCACCTGGCCACCCGCGTTAGTTACCTTTCCCGCCGTCGCGTCGATGTCGGTCACGCTGACGTAGGTGTTCCAGGCGGCGGGCCGCCCGGCGGCCGGGCTGGGCATCATCGCGGCCACCACCCGGCCGGGAAAGTCCGGCGGCGCCGTCCCGGCCGGGGCGAAGAAGGTGTAGGCTACATCCCCGCCGCCGGGTGCGGCGTAGGACGCCCAGCCGAACAGGCCGGTGTAGAAGGACAGGGACGCGGCAGGCTCAGCCGTGGACAGGTCCACCCAGCACGGCGCGCCGGGCGGATACTCGCTCATCACCGGCATCGCGGTTCCCTCCCTGGCCGACGGGACCTTCCTGGCCTGGCTCCGGGCCCTGGCCATCGCGGTCATTATGACTGTTGCCGTCTCCCGGCCCGCCACCATGGCCTCGCTGACCCTACATCCGCCGGGAACCGCGCGCCGGTCGTTGCGAGGCCGATCGGCTAGGTGGGTGCGGGGCCCCGTCCGGGACCATGCTCTCGCCGGGAACAGCCGGGGCGCGTACTCTGGCGACGTGCCACGTTACGAGTACCGGTGCCGGTCTTGCGGATCGACGTTCGAGCGGACCCGGCCGATGAGCGAAGCGTCCGACCCGTGCCTGTGCCCGGACGGTCACGACGACACGGTCAAGCTGCTGTCCGCGGTCTCGGTCGGCGGCCGGGCCAGTTCGCCCGGGCCGCGCTCTGGCGGTGGCGGTGGCTGCTGCGGCGGCGCGTGCGGCTGCGGCTGACCCGGACCGCCCCGCGTGCTCGCCCCCGACCGCTACTACGCCGAAATTACCGCCAGTACCGCGTCCCTGGGCGCGCTGGTCGACGGGGCCGATCTCACCCTCCGGGTGCCCACCTGCCCGGACTGGACGCTCCGGCAGCTGGCCACCCACGTCGGCCGGGTCCAGCGCTGGGTCACTGAGATCGTCAGCACCCGGTCGGCCCAGGCCATCGCCTTCCGCGACGTCCCCGACGGCCGGATCCCCGACGACCCGGCGGGGCACGCCGGATGGCTGCGGGCCGGCGCGGACCGGCTGATCGCTGCGCTCGGGCAGGCGGGAGACGTCCCGGTCTGGACGTTCGGGCCCCAGCGGGCGACCCCTTTCTGGGCCCGGCGGATGACCCACGAGACCGCGGTGCACTGCGCCGACGCGCAGATCACCGTGAGTGGCGCCGAAGGGCAGCCCACCGCGCCCGCCATCGCCGCGGACGTCGCCGCGGACGGGATCGACGAATGGCTGACCGAGATGGCCGCGCCCGGTGACGGTGACCCTGACCTGCGCGCCGCCGGGCTCGCCGAAGGCGAGTCGCTGCACGTGCACGCGGCTGACGTGCCGGACGGCACGGGCGAGTGGCTGGTATCCCACGACCCGGCCGGGATCACGGTGCGCCGGGTCCACGACAAGGGCACCATCGCCCTCCGGGGCAGCGCGTCGGACCTGCTCCTGGTCTTGCTGCAGCGGCTCCCGCCCGATACCCCGGCCGTCCAGCTGCACGGCGACCCGGCCGTCTTCCGCCGCTGGCTGGACCACACCCAGTTCTAGGAGCCGTCAGCCCTAATGGCTTACGCGCTGGTGGGCGGCGTGGAGCAGGCTCAGCAGTTCGGTGCGTTCGGCGGTGTCCAGGCACGCGTAAGCCATCCCGGCCAGGGCGTCGGTTCGCCGTCCGGCGGCGTCCAGGCGCTGCGTGTCCTCGCCGGTGACCGCCGGGTACGGCGGATCCCATCCGTTGGCCGCGGCCTTGGCCGGGCCGGGGCCGGCCAGGATCGCCCCGAGCGGGGTCAGGCCTTCGGCGCTCACGGCGAGCAGGTGCCCGCCGCCTCGGTGCTCACGGAGGCGGAGCAGGGCCAGGCCAGCCCGGGCCGCCGGGTCGCCGGCCGGGTCCGGCCAGGCCCGCCACGCGGCGAACAGCCCGCGGCTGGTGGCGTCGGCGGCGCCCACCACGCGCCCGGCCAGGTCGGCCAGGCGTTCGATCCCGGGCAGGCCGGCCAGGTGACGGCGGGCATAGGTGACACACAACCGGACATCCTCGCTGACCAGTGCGGCCGGTGCGGCGGCGGCCAGCGCCGCCTGCCATGCCGGGCGGACGAAGCCGGGTGCGAAGAACCCGCAGACGGCCGTGACGACATCCGCATCGACCGGGCCCAGCACCCCGGCGCGCGCTCCGAAGTAGAACGCCCAGGGGCCAAGGCCCAGCCGCCGCCCGGTCTCGGCGAACGACGCCTCGTGCCCAAACGCCGCCCCCATATCGATGACCGCCCTGCTGGCCTGGCGGGCCGTTTCTCCCGGTGTCAGGGCCGGCTCGCCGCCGGTGGCCATCATGGCCATGAGACTGGCAGGCGGCCGGCGGTCCGGGCCACGGCGCGCCATAGCCAGCAGCGACCCACCATCACTTAGACCCGTTCCAGGAGGTCCTGCACAACCCGCCGGTGCCGGGACTCGATCGCCGCCCAGAAGCCGCGGGCGATGCGGTTCTCCAGTTTCACGACGGTGGCGTAGAGGAGCGAGCGCGGCGAGCGCTGGAAGATCAGTTCGCCGGACAGGCCGAGGCGGCCGCAGGCGCCCAGGAGCACGACGTCCGGGTCGCTGTGCCGGATCTCCCAGCCGAGCACATGCTGATCCGACTGCGCCGGGCCGAGCCGCAGGCCGAGCCCGGACCAGCCCCTGGTGAGTGCGCGGCGTGTGCTCACCGGGGCGGCTTCCAGCGTTTCCCGGGCCCATTGTTCCGCCGTCCGGTCCTGGGCCAGCCCGACGTCGACCAGGAAGGCGTCCTCGTAGTCGATACGGGCGAGGGTGCTGAGCTCTCGTGTGCCTGCCGGCAGGACGGTCTGGCGCACCCGTCCGGCCGCCTCCGCCGGCCGGTCACTGGGATAGCTGCTCGCACTAATGGTCATGTCAGCCGCTCCATCCATACAGTAGTGTATGGATCGAGGCTAGGCACGCCTCTGGCCCGGTGTCAACGCCGCACGGCGGCGGGAGAGGCAGACGATCGATGGCCGCCCCGACCCGCACCCCGCGGAGCACGTGGATCGAAACAGGGCTGCGCGCGCTGGCCGCTGGCGGTCCGGACGCCGTCCGGATCGAGCCGCTGGCCAGGGCGCTCGGCGTGACCAGAGGCGGCTTCTACTGGCACTTCGCCGACCGGCGCGCGCTGCTCGACGAGATGCTTGACACGTGGGAGCGGGCCACCATCGATGAGGTGATCGAGCAGGTCGAGGGCCAGGGCGGCGACCCGGAGGCTAAGCTCCTGCGGCTGTTCGGGCTCACGTCCTCAGGGGTGGTCGTGGTCGATCTGGCCGTCCGCGACTGGGCCCGCCGCGACCAGGCGGTGGCCGAGCGCCTCCGGCGCATCGACAACCGGCGGATGGATTACCTGCGCTCGCTGTTTGCCGCGCTCTGCCCGGATGCGGACGAGGTCGAGACCCGTTGCCTGCTGTACTACTCGCTGCTGATCGGCAACCACTTCATCGCCGCCGATCACGGCGCACTCAGCCGCCTGGACGTGGTGAAGCTGGCCATTACCCGGCTCGGACTCCCGTAGTCCGCGGCCCGCTATGCGTCGGCCGCGTAGCGCTGCGGCGTCTTAACCGGTTGCGCTGCTGGCCTGGACCGGGTGTCGTGGAAGCATGCGGCAGCCTGCCGGGCTGGGGAAAGCGGCCGCGTTCCTGGCCGAGCGTTACGCGGGCCAGGCGCGGGACGTGGCGGAGCTTGGCGGTGGAGACTGGTCGCGGGCCTATTCGTTCCGGCTTGACGGCCGCAACCTCGTGGCCCGCTTCGGTTACTACGGTGAGGACTTCGCCCGGGACCAGCAGGCCATGGCCCTATCCGGGCCTGATTTGCCCGTCCCGCGGGTGCTGGAGACCGGCAGGGCGCTGGGCGGAGCGTACGCGATCTCCGAGCGCCATTTCGGGGTGTTCCTGGAGACCCTCGACGCGGCCCGGTGGCGCCGGTTTCTTCCCGCGCTGATGCGCGGCCTGGATGCCCTGCGGGACGCGCCCGCGCTGGGCGCCGGCGATGGGGCGGGCGCGGGCGGGCCGCCCGCCGCAGGCAGCTGGCGAGAGCAGCTCCAGGCCCAACTCGAAGACCATCCTGGCCAGCGGGTTTCTGGCTGGCGGGCAACCCTGGCCGGATCAGCGGAGCTGGATAGCCTCTTCTGCGCTGGTGAACGTACGGTCAGCGGGCTGCTGGATGCCTGCCCGGAGATCCGCCACGTACTGCATCGCGACCTGCTCAACCGCAACGTCCTGGTGGCCGGGGACGGCGGCCGGCTCACGGCGGTCTTCGACTGGGGGTGCTATGGCCTGGGCGACTTCCTCTACGAAGTCGCCTGGTTCACGTTCTGGGCCCCCTGGCACGCGGGACTGGCGGCCGTCGACTTCCGGTCCGCGCTCCTCGGGCACTACCAGGCCGCCGGTCTGGACGTTCCCCGGTTCGATGAGCGGCTGCGCTGCTACGAACTGCACATCGGCCTCACCCACCTGGCCTACTGCACCTTCACCGGCGATCCCGGCCGTCACCTGCCCTCAATCGCCCGCCGGACCCGCGAGATCCTCGGATCCGGATGATGCGGCCGGCTCGCGGCGTGGCCGGGTGCGGAACGCTACCCTTCGCGGGCCGGCTCGCCGTGCTGGGCGTTGGCCTTGCCCCGGCCCCAGTAAGCCTTGGCCGAGACCTGCTCACCGGGCACGCCGCGGGCGGCGAGCACCTCACGCAGCGCCAGCACCACCTTGGCCTCGCCAAACAGGTAGACGTGGCCGGTGCCGGGCGGCAGTTCCGCCGCCTGCAGCGCCGCGGCCAGGGCCGCCGGGTCGCCCGCCGGCCGGTCATCCCTGGGTAGCCAGGTCAGGCTGATCCCGGCCGGGAGGTCCGGCTTCTGCTCGTCGGCGGCGTCGGGAACCTCCAGGAACGCGGTCGCGCGGCCTTCCGGCGGCAGCGAGCCGGTCATCGCGAACACCGCGGCCAGCCCGGATTCATCCGCGGCGAACAGGTGCCAGTCCGCCTCGCTCTTCAGGAAGATCTTGCCGCGGGGGGCGATGCCCTCGATCGTGTCGCCGGGTTGGGCCGACCGGACCCACCGCTCGCCAGGGCCGTCCCCGTGCCGGACGATGTCCAGGGTGAGCAGCTGCCGGGTCGTATCCAGGTCCCGGATCGTGTACCGGCGGCGGACCGGGCGGTTGCCGTCCACGGCCACCAGCAGCATGACGTCCTGGCCGGGCTGGTAGGTCAGGTTCGCGAGCTCCGGCGCGGTCAGCACCAGCCGCTGCATGTGCGGGGTGAGCTCCGTATTGTCCACGACCTCGAGCCGCATCCGGACGGTGCCCGCCAGCGGGCCCCTCAGCTCGGCGAACGGGTCATCCAGCTGCGCCGCGGCGGCGGGAACAGAATCAGGCATTCCCCGATCTTATGCGGGCCGCGGCGGGATCCCCGTTCGCGGGGCGAACGCTTAGCCGACTGGCTGTAGCCAGCCGGCCTCGGGCTAGTCGAAGCGCGCGACGAGGCGCATCTTGTTGGTCGCGTCGAGCGCCGCGACCTTGTAGGACTCGGCCAGGGTCGGGTAGTTGAACACGGCATCCACGAGATAGTCGATGGTGCCGCCGCAGCCCATCACCGCCTGGCCGATGTGCACCAGCTCGGTGGCCTGCGTGCCGAACACATGGACCCCGAGCAGCGAGTGGTCCTCGGGTGAGACCAGCAGCTTGAGCACGCCATAGGAGTCGCCGATGATCTGCCCCCGGGCCAGCTCGCGGTACCGGGACACGCCGACCTCGAACGGCACGCAATCCTTGGTGAGCTGGTCCTCGGTCCGGCCGATGAAGCTGATCTCCGGGATGCTGTAAATACCGATCGGCTGGAGCAGATGCGCGGTGTGCACCGGCTCGCCACTGGCATGGAGCGCGGCCAGCCGGCCCTGCTCCATCGAGGTGGCGGCCAGGGCCGGGAAGCCGATCACGTCGCCGACCGCGTAGATGTGCGGCACCGCCGTCCGGTAGAACTCGTCCACCTTGATCCGGCCGCGGCCGTCGGCCTCCAGGCCCGCAGCGGGCAGGTTGAGCGCGGTGGTCACGCCCTGCCGACCCGCGGAGTACATCACGGTGTCGGCGGGGATCCGCTTCCCGCTGCGCAGCGTAGCGATCGCCCCGTCGCCCTTGGCCTCCACCGAGTCCACGATCTCGCCGAAGCGGAATGTGACGGCGAGGTCGCGCAGGTGGAATTTGAGCGCCTCGACCACCTCGAGGTCGCAGAACTCCAGCATCCGGTCGCGCTGCTCGACCACGGTTACCTTGCAGCCCAGGGCCGCGAACATCGACGCGTACTCGATCCCGATGACGCCGGCGCCAGCCACCACCATGGTGCGCGGGACCTTTTTGAGGTGCTGGATGCCGTCCGAGTCGATGACCGTCTTCTCGTCGAACGCGACGCTGGAAGGGCGGGCGGGCCTGGTCCCGGTCGCGATGACCACGGCGTCGGCGGTGACCTTCCGCTCCCGGCCCTCGCCGTCGTCCACCTGGACCTCGTGCGGGCCGAGGAAGGACGCGGTGCCGCTGAGCACCGTGACCCGGTTGCGGGTCAGCTGGCTGCGCACCACGTCGTTCTCGCGGGTGACCACGTGCCGGGTCCGGTTGGCCAGGTCGGCGATGGTGATCTCGTCCTTGACCCGGTAGCTCTGCCCGTACATCTCGCGCTGGTCGAGACCGGTCAGGTAGAGGACCGCCTCGCGCATGGTCTTGGACGGGATGGTGCCGGTGTTGACGCAGACGCCGCCGAGCATGTCCGGCCGCTCGACAATCGCCACCCGGCGTTCCAGCTTGGCCGCCGCGATGGCCGCCTTCTGGCCGCCCGGACCGGACCCGATGACCAGCAGATCAAAGTCGTGCACGCCTCCAGTGTGCGGGCGCGGGCACGGGGCGTCCATGATCCCGGGCATTTCGTGCGGCTATGTTCCACGAACGGCCCCGGCGGCACACGCCGGCGCTGGCCGTGATCAATGGACGAGTGGGAGTTAGAGCCAGCTGGCGCGGACGCTGGCCAGGGGGCCCTCGGCGGGAGGCCGGCCCAGCTCGCCGACCTGAACCCGCTCGAGTAGCCGGTCGAGCGACTCGAGGACCTCGTGCAGGCAGTCGCGCAGGCTCTGCGCGTCGGCGGCGTCGGCCGGATCGCCGCCCACGCCCGCCTGGTCCAGCAGGGCTTCGAGGTCGGCCAGCTGAGCCCCGACCCACTCGACGGGCGCGGCCGACAGTCCCTGGTCGAACACCCGCCTACCTGGTTCCAGGCCGCGGGAGACACCGGGGTGGTGATGCGTCCGGTCGAAGCTGCCGGGCGGTCCGTCCACCGATTCGAGCAGGTCGGCGCGCCAGATCAGATCGCCGATCTCGATCGGCTGCGCCGAGTAGATCGAGCCCTGCAGCGGGCCGGAGGTGATCTTCCGGACCTCGAGACGGACGCCATGCTCCGGGCTTTCCTGGCCCTTGATCTTGGGGTGGGGGTCCACGAAGTAGAGGTCACTCAGCACGACGGCTGTCCGCTGGAAGCCGAAGACGTACAGCACAGCAGGCCCTCCTGATTTCACGCCGGTGCCAGCCCGTCAGGACACTCCCCCCAGTCTGCGGCAGGAACCCGCGGCCGGAAAGGTCCCGGCCGCGGACGGCCGGGACCTTCCGGCCCCCGGGCCGCCCGGACCTGCGGCTACCTGCAACGCAGCTGCGGGCAGGCTAGCGAAGCATCACCGCCCGATACTTCATCTATGACCAGCCCGTGATCCCCCCCGCCTCGCATAGGCTGGGGCGTAACCCCAAAAGCCCTCCAGTGATGGCGTGATACATGGCTGAGCTGCTCATTCTCGTCGTTATCGCAGGTGTGGTGCTGCTCTACGCGGCAGACCGCGCCCGGAAGCTCCGGGCGCGTGCCCGGCAGATGTCCGCGATGAATGAACGGCTGGACGTGGCCGCCGCGAAGGTCGATAAGCAGCAGGAGCGGAAGCAGGCCAGGGTCAGGGCGAGCGCGGAACTGACCTCCGTCCTGCCCGCGATCAAGCGGCCGCCGCTCACGCTGCCCGGGGTGCCGGGGCCGGCCGCCGAGCCGGAGGACGAGCCTGCGGCAGCGGAGCCGGAAGCCGGGCCGTCGGCAGCGGCGGCCGCCGACGACACGCCCGCCGCTGCCGACCACACACCGGCCGCGACGGACGACACACCGGCCAAGGCTGACGACACACCGGCTGTGGCTGAGGCCGAAAACACTCCGGACGCCGCCGAGGCG
>DASQRM010000163.1:0-2686 GCA_035642895.1 Streptosporangiaceae bacterium
CGATAGAGCACGTCCACGGCAAAGATCCAAGGGCGCCCGAGGTTTCGAAGGGGCCTAGGCTGGCCGAGATGATCGGGTGAGCCTCATGTGGGGAGCAGCAGGCCCTAACGATCTCAGTGTCATCCTTGGTGGCGCCTGCTGCTATTGGTAGGCATGGGCTGCCGGTGACTCACTAACGATCTGCCTGTTCGATGGTGGCTTGCTAAAGACTTGTCCGTGGCGGCCCGGTGTGCCCGGGTCCCGGGGCGGCGTGGCTTGATAGGAGCCTGGACGCTTCCCTCGACTGAGATATGCCCGCCGTGCCGGGACCCGGGTGCCTCCGCGTCGATCTGGGACTGGAGACACTGATGATGGTAATCGGGGTTGACCCGCACAAGCAGTCGCACACCGCGGTCGCGGCCGATGAGCTGGGTCGTAAGAAGGCCCAGCGCACGGTGCGGGCCCGGCGGGAGGGACACCGGGAGCTGATCGCCTGGGCCCGGGAGCTGGCGCCGGCGGGACGGCTGTGGGCGGTGGAGGACGTGCGGCATGTGGCCGGCGGGCTGATCCGGGAACTGCTGGCAGCCGGGGAGCAGGTCGTGTTCGTGCCGCCGAAGCTGATGGCCGGGGAGCGGCGCGGCGGCCGGGAGCGGGGCAAGTCCGACCCGATCGACGCGCTGGCCATCGCCCGGCTGGCTCTGCGCGAGGAGGGACAGCTGCCCGCCGCCCGCCTCGATGAGCAGGTCCTGGAGGTGCGGCGGCTGACTGACTACCGCGACGGGCTGGTCGCCGAGCGGACCCGGGTCGTGAACAGGCTGCGCTGGATGGTGCACGACCTGGACCCGGAGCTGGCCCCGGCACCGCGGTCGCTGGGCTCTGGCCGGGCCCGCGACGGGCTGGAGGCCGGGCTGCGGGCCCTGCCCGCCAGCGCCGGGCAGCGGATCGCGCTGTCCCAGCTGGCCCGCATCACGGCCCTGTCCGCCGAGATCACGCAGCTGGAGAAGGACCTGGCCGCCCTGGTCACCGTCCTGGTCCCCGAACTGCTGGCCACCCCCGGCGTTGCTGTGATCACCGCCGCCAAGATCGTGGGCGAGACCGGCGATATCCGCCGGTTCCGCAGCCCGGCCGCGTTCGCCCGGCACAACGGCACCGCCCCCGTCCCCGCCTCCAGCGGCACCGGCAGCAACGGCCCCCAGCGCCTCAACCGGGGCGGCAACCGTCAGCTCAACGCTGCCCTCCACCGCGTCGCCGTGGTCCAGGCCCGCTGCCACCCCGGGGCCGCCGCCCTGCTGGAACGCCGTGGCCAGGACAAGCACGAGACCGGCAAGGCCAGCCTCCGCGTCCTCAAGCGCCACCTATCCGACGTCATCTATCGCGCTTTGAACGCCGACGCCTGGCGCCTCGATCAGCCCGCCCCGCACGCAGCTTGACATAGGAGCGTCTTCAATTGTGGAAGTTACTGGAGGGGCGTGAGATCGAGTCTGGGCTTGGCGAGGAAGCCCTCCAGGAGACTGGGCTGGTACTGCATCCGCCGGAGCCGGGTCCTTACCAGCACGGTCAGCTGGCCGATGTCCTGCTTGACCAGGTTGGCCAGCGACCGTTTCAAACTGGACCAGACCGGTTCCACCGGGTTCAGCTCGGGCGCATACGGCGGGAGCCGGTAGACGGTCAGCCAGTCCCGGGCGGTGATCAGCTCGCGCATCGCGCGGCTGACATGGGTGTTCAGGCCGTCCCAGACCAGCACCAGCGGGCCGCCGAGCTGCTGATGCGCTCCGTCCAGGAACCGCGCGTAGTCCGCCTCGGTGAATCCCTTGCGCTTATCTCCGCGCCGGGCGCGGTGCGTGCGGAAGATCAGCCGCGGCCGGTGACCTGGCCGGATGGCGATCAGCGCGGCCAGCGACACCCGCGTGTCGTGGCCGCCGGTCACCCTGACCACGGGCGTATGACCGCGACGTCCCCAGGTGCGTCCCTTCGGCGGCCTCAGGCCCTGGCCCGACTCGTCTTCGAAGCAGAGCCAGGCGCCCAGGTCCGCCGCCGCGCTTTTATGACCGGCCAGGTGTCCTCCCGCCACCTGGCGATCTTCTCCTCATCTCGCTCCGCCGCCCGCCGCGCCGGGACCTGCACCGACCAGCCGAGCCGGTGCAGCAGCACAGCCGTCCCGGCCAGCGTGTACTCCACCCCGAACCGCCGCCAGACCTGATCCGTGACCCGCGCCAGCGTCCAGCACTGATCCACGTACCCGCACGCCGCCGGGCCAGCATCCAGGACTTCTTCCAGCTCGACGGCCTGCGCCGCGGACAGCTTGCACTTCGCCCCGCCCGCTCCCTTCGAGGCCAGCGCCTCCCGGCCGCCCGCGGCCAGCGCCCGCCGCCACCGGTTCACGCTCATCCGCGACACCCGGAACCGCTTCGCTATCTCCCGGTCGCCGGCCCCGGCCTCGATCATCTCCGCCGCGGCCAGCCGCACCCGCTCCCGGCGGGCCCGCTCCGCCGCGTCCAGGCCGCCGCCATCGGGATACCTCATGCCTCCGGCATAGCTCACCAGGCGCCGGAAGGCTAGACCCAGTAACCCCCGCCATTGAAGATCGTTAGCTCCTCCCACACGTCGTGCATGATCTGGAAGGCGGAGAAGTACGCGTCGCGGAACGCCGATGCTTTCCCGGCTGGCAGCAGGGGTTCGACAATGTCGACAACGAACAACAGGCGCA
>DASQRM010000164.1:0-23865 GCA_035642895.1 Streptosporangiaceae bacterium
TGCAGCTACCCTGACACAACGCACTGGTTAACGCACTCGCCCAGGCCCTCAATCACGGTGCGCAGCGTCTGGCCGGGCTGCAGGTAGACCGGGGGCTTGCGGGCGTTACCCACGCCGCCCGGCGTGCCAGTCAGCAGCAGGGTGATGGCCTGGCTGGCGTAGGCCGCGATCTCGGCCGGGCCGAACAGCAGGTCGGAGGTGCGGGAGCGCTGCATCACGGTCCCCTCCACCTCACAGCGGACCTCCAGGTCCGCCGCGTCACCGACCTCGTCCCCGGTGACCAGGTACGGGCCGACCGGGGTGCTCCGCTCTAACATCTTTCCCTGCAGCCACTGCAGGGTGCGGTTCTGCCAGTCGCGCATGCTCACGTCGTTGGTGACGGTGTAACCGGCGATGGCCGCCGCCGCCTCGTCCCGGCTGGCCCGGTAGATCGCGCGGCCGATCACGACGCCCAGCTCGACTTCCCAGTCGACCCGCTCGCTCACCGCCGGGAGCACCAGGTCATCGCGCGCACCCAGCAGCGTCTGGGCGAATTTGGCGAACAGGATCGGGTACTGCGGCAGGTCCCGGCCGGTCTCGGCGCGGAAAATAATGGGCTGGCGGTCAGCGCCGCTGATGGGCTGGAGCAGCTGGAGTTTCCTGCGCAGCGCCCCCACGGCGGCGAAGATCGAGGCCGAGGCCAGCGCCCTGAAGTCCAGCGGGCTCAGTGCGCACGGCTACGACTACGTCAACCTGGACGATTTCTGTACCAGTGCCCCGGCAGCCAGGGCCCGAACGTGGACCAGTACGGCCGCTGGGTCACCGACGCGGCGAAGTTCCCGGCCAGCGGCTCCACCAACGGCATCGGTGTCGTCGCGAACTACGTGCACAGCCTGGGCCTGAAGTTCGGCCTGTACGTGACGCCGGGCATCTCCAAGCAGGCGGTGGCGCAGAACACCCTGATCGAGGGCACGTCCGAAACGGCCGATCAGATCGCCACCACAGCCAGCGAGAGCAACTACAACTACGGCGGCATGACCGGCATCGACTACAGCAAGCCGGGTGCACAGGCCTTCATCGACTCCTGGGCTGATGAGTTCGCGTCCTGGGGCGTTGACTACGTCAAGCTCGACGGGGTCGGGTCGTCCGACCTCCCGGATGTGCAGGCCTGGTCGGCGGCGCTGCAGCAGACCGGCCGCCCGATGGCCCTGGAGCTGTCCAATTCACTTCCTATCTCTAACGCCACCACGTGGGCACCGACCTGACCGCGCTGGATTCCGGGGATCTGGCCCTGCTGGAGATCTGGACCTGCAACGGCCAGGCCAACCAGCAATGGTCGTGGGCGTACCGCTGAGCCCCGGATATCGCGGATATCACCCTGAATAGGGGATGCGTGCGACCACGGATCTGGCCAGCGTCAGAGGATGAGGCGAGCCGGCCGGGTGGTGCGCGGGTTGTGGCCCGATCACAACCCGCTCCGCCGGGCCTCGGACCGGGCCGAGGCCGGGATGATTGCCGCGCTGGCCGTGGCCTTCCTGCTCGGTGCGCCGCTGATCGCCCTGGCCGTCTGGCAGCTGGCCATGAGCACCTCGTTCACCACCACCAGGGCGGAGCGCGCAGGCTGGCGCCCGGTTCCGGCCCGGTTGGTGACCAGAGCGCCTTTCTCCTATAGCTACGACGTCGCGGTGCCGGCCCGGTGGCGGGCGCCGGACGGGACCGGGCACCGCGGGTGGATCCGGGTCCCTCCCGGCACCCGGGCCGGGACCGTGGTGACCGTCTGGTCCGGGCCCACCGGCCGGCTGGGCCGCAGTCCGATGACGCGCTCCCAGGCGGCGATCCAGGCCACCTGCACCGCGGCCATCGCCGTGCCGTGCTGGGGGATGCTGCTGCTGGGCACCGGCGCCCTCAGCCGGCGCCTGCTCGATGCCCGGCGCCTGGCCGCCTGGGACGCTGACTGGGAAGCCGCGGATCGCCGTGGCTCGGCCGGGGCGAATCCCGGGCCCTAGGCCACGCCGGGCTCAGGCGTAGTAGCGGTAGATGGCCTGGGCCACGCAGGCCGGCTTGGTTCCCCCGTCCACCTCGACGGTGAAATCGGCGGCCAGCTGCACGGCGCCGCCGTCACCCACCGGCCCGGCGGCGGCGACGACCGCGGCCAGCCTGATCTTCGCGCCCACCGGGACCGGCGCCGGGAAGCGGACCTTGTTCAGCCCGTAGTTGATGGTCATGCTGACCCCGGTCACCTGGAGCAGTTCAGTGAACAGCGGGATGACCATCGACAGGGTGAGGTAGCCGTGCGCGATGGTGCCGCCGAAAGGCCCGGCCGCCGCCCGGGCCGTGTCCAGGTGGATCCACTGGTGGTCGCCGGTCGCATCGGCGAATGTGTTCACCCGTTCCTGGGTCACCTCCGTCCAGCCGGTGCGTCCCAGGTCGGTGCCGGCCAGCGTGGTGATTTCCTCCAGGCCGTTCACGACGGTGCTCATGCGGTGGTTCCTCCATGGGTCTCGCGGAGCTGCTTCTTCAGGATCTTGCCCGTGGCGGTGCGCGGCAAGCCGGTGGCGAAGTGCACCGACTTCGGGATCTTGTACCGGGCCAGGCGGCCCTCGAGGAAGCCCAGGATGTCCGCTTCCGACGCACTCTCCCCCGCGCGGAGCACGACCACGGCGCGGCCGACTTCACCCCACCGGCCGTCCGGGGTCCCGATCACCCCGCATTCGGCCACCGCGGGGTGGCTGAGCAGGGCGTTCTCCACCTCTGCCGGGTAGATGTTCTCCCCGCCGGAAATGATCACGTCCTTGGTGCGGTCCACCACGGACACGTAGCCGTCCTCGTCGGCGGTGCCCACGTCGCCGGAGTGCAGCCATCCATCCGCCAGGACCGCGGCGCTCGCGTCCGGCTGGCCCCAATATCCCGGCATCACGTTCGGGCCGGCCACGATGATCTCGCCCCGCTCGCCGGGCCCGGCCTGCGTCCCGTCCGGCCCGACCACCCGGACATCGGTGAAGAAGTGCGGCACCCCGGCCGACCCGGCCTTGGCCAGGGCGTGCTCCGCGTCCAGCAGCAGCGCCCCGGGAGAGGTCTCGGTCATCCCGTAGCCCTGGATGAAGGTCAGCCCCCGGCTGGTGTAGCGGCGGATGGTGGCGTCCGGCACCGGGGCCCCGCCGCACAGCAGCATGCGCAGGCTGGATGTGTCCGCGTCAGCCCAGCCCGGGACCGCCGCGATCGCGTCGTAGATGGCGGGGACACCGAACATCGAGGTCACCCGGTAGCGGGCGATCAGCTCCAGGACCCGGGCCGGGTCGAAGGCCGGCTCGATCAGCACCGACCCGCCCTTGAGCATGGTGGGCAGGCACAGCATGTTCAGCGCCGCGGTGTGGAACAGCGGGGCCACCACGAGGGCGACCTCATCGGCCCGGAAGTCCGCGTCCACCACCACGTTGATCGCGTTCCAGGTGATGTTGCCGTGGGTCAGCGTCGCGCCCTTGGCCCGGCCCGTGGTGCCCGAGGTGTACATGATCAGGCCGGGATCGTCCAGGCTGACCGGAAGGTCAACGGGTTCGGTGGGCGGGCCGGCCAGCAGGCGCTCGTAGTCATGGTCGCCCGCGGCCGGGCGGGCCAGGGCCACGAGGTGGCGGAGCCCCAGGCCACGACCAGCCGGGCCGCGGCCTCCCACGCCGCGGATATCCGCGACCACCGCCGCCTGCTCCGGGGCGTACACCAGCAGCGCCGCCCCGCAGTCGGCGAGCTGGTAGGCCAGCTCCGGGCCGGCCAGCCGCATGTTGAGCGGGACGAAGATGGCCCCGGCGGACCAGGTCGCGAACATGGTTTCCAGGAAGGCCGGGTGATTGGGTCCCAGATACGCCACCCGGGAGCCTGACCCGGTGCCGAGCCCGCGCAGCGCCCGGGCCAGCCGCCGGACCCGGTCATCCAGGCCGGCGTAGGTCAGCGTGCGGCCCGCGTACCGGATCGCCAGCGCGTCCGGGGTCTTGCGGGCCCGGCGGGCGGTCCACGACCCTACGCCTTCGTTGAGCACGGCCAGCCCTCTCAGCCGGGAGTCAGGCCGAGCAGCCTGGCGGCGTTAGTTTTGACGATTTTCTCCCGGACTGGTGGCTTGATTGGCAGTTTCGCGAAGTCGGCCAGCCACCGGTCGGGGGTGAGCACCGGGTAGTCCGAGCCGAACATCACCTTGTCCTGCAGCAGTGAGTTGGCGTACTGCACCAGCAGCGGCGGGAAGTACTTCGGGGACCAGCCGGATAGGTCGATGTGCACGCGCGGCTTGTGGGTGGCCACCGCCAGCGCCTCGTCCTGCCAGGGGAACGAGGGGTGGGCCAGGATGATCGTCAGTCCCGGGAAGTCGGCCGCCACATCGTCGATCAGCATCGGGTTGGAGTACTTGAGCCGGATACCGCCGCCGCCCGGGGCGCCCGCCCCGATTCCGGTCTGCCCGGTGTGGAAGACGGCGGGCAGGCCGAGTTCCTCGATCACCTCGTACAGGACGTAGGCGGAGCGGTCGTTCGGGAAGAACCCCTGCACGCTGGGGTGGAACTTGAAGCCGCGGACGCCGTGCTCGGTGACCAGGCGGCGGGCCTGCCGGGCGCCGGCCCGGCCGCGGGCCGGGTCGATGGAGGCGAACGGGATGATCACGTCCGGGTGCTCGGCGGCCGCCTCCGCCACTTCCTCGTTGGGCACCGGCGGCTGCCCGCTGGCGGCCTCGGCGTCCACCGTGAACACCACGCAGGCCATCCGCCGCTCGCGGTAGTAGGCGGCGATCTCGCCGAGCGTGGGGCGCCGGGTGTCATCGAGCTTGAAGTAGGCGCTGGACGCTGCTTTCAGCTCGGCGGGCAGCGAACCGCCGCCCCGGCTGGAGACCTCCGCGTGCACGTGCACGTCGATGGCGGTCAGCGCGTCCAGGTCCAGGCCTGCGGTCACAGGGGCCTCCGGGCGCTCGCCGGGCAGTCAGCTGGGGGCGTGCGGGCCGGCCTGCCCGGCGGCGAAGCTGTCCCGCGTTCCTATTCTGGCCACCCCGCGCCCGTATTCGCGCCCCCGGCGGCCGGGTCCGGCGCGGTGGGGTCCGGCGCGGTGGGGTCCGGGGGGCCGGGCTGGCCGGCCAGCCCGCGCAGCGGCAGCCGTCGCTCGCACCAGCGCCGCAGCTTCGGGTCCAGGGAGGAGCGCAGCAGCGGCCAGTCCTGCGTGAGCAGCCGCGGATTGACGAAGCGGGCCAGGTCGTTGCGGCGGCCCTGGGTCAGCACGATCCCGTACATGCTGCGCCGGAGCCGGTCGTCGGCCACGTCGAATTCGCGCATCCCCGGCCAGGCGAGGTGGCGTGGCAGGACGATGACACCCCGTTCGGGCCCGTGCAGATCTTCCATCCGGGCTGGCAGCCGTCCCGCCAGCCCGATCCGCCCCGGCCGCAGTAGATCTGTCAAGGACATGGACCGATTATCACTGACCTGCCCGGATGTCTCGGCATTGACTCGCGGGGAAGCGTGTCGCCAGGCGCTAGCCCGGGGGCCGAGCCCCGGAACCCCCGCTCCGCTAGCCCGGGGGCCCGAGCCCCTGGTGAGACCCGTGCGGGCTGCTGGCGCCCGGCCTCAGGGGGCGCGACTAGACTCTTCGCATGTCCAGCGATACCCCGGCCCCGAGCTGGCGGTTCTTGTTCCGGCCCAAGTGGCTGGGCTGGCATGCACTGATGGTCGTGACGGTCCTCGGCATGCTGGCCCTGGGCAACTGGCAGTTCCACCGCGCTGAGTCCGGGAACTCCCTGAGCTGGGCGTACACCTTTGAGTGGCCGGTTTTCGCCATCTTCGTGATCGTCTTCTGGGCCAAGACGATCAAGGATGAGTTCCGCCCGCCCGCCCAGGCCGAGAGCCTGGACGACGTGGCGCTGCCCGCGGGCCGGGGCAGCGTGGCCGGCCTGGCCACGGGGGACGCCGGAGCGGCGGACGCCGCCGACGACGAGGACGACGAAGAACTGGCCGCCTACAACGCCTACCTGGCCCGGCTCACCGCCGAGGCGAGCAGGCACGGCAAGTGGCACGGGCTCCGCTGAGCGGAGCCGGGACAAATATGAGGAGGCAGGCCGGTGCGCGCAGCCGTGCTCCGCTACCGGGTGATGGCCTACGTGACCGGCGTGGTGCTGATTGTCTTGTGCTTTGTCGGCATCCCGCTGCAGATCGCCGGGCACCCCGAGGTCGCCAACGACGTCGGCGTCCTGCACGGGATTCTCTACATCATCTACCTCGTCTTCGCCTGGTTGCTGGCCCGGCGGCTGCGCCTGAGCATCGGGCCCACGGTGCTGATGCTGCTGGCGGGCACCATCCCGATCCTGACTTTCGTGGTGGAGCGCTGGGTGACCCACCGCTACATCGACCCGGCCCTAGCCGGCCAGGAGACGGCCGCGCCGGAGATGGCGAAGCCCCGCAACCCGTGAGCCCGGACCAGGCCAGCCCCGACCAGGCCAGCCCCGACCAGGCCAGCCGGGACCAGGCGGCCCAGCATTACTTCACCGCGAGCCCGGCGGCCGCGCACCGGCCGGGCCTGGTCCAGGTGGTCCTCCCCGACCTGCACTTCGAATGCGCCACGGACGCCGGGGTGTTCTCCGCGACGCGGCTGGACCCGGGCACCCGGGTGCTGCTGGAAACCGTCCCGCCTCCCCCGGCCCGCGGTGACCTGCTCGACCTGGGCACCGGATACGGCCCCGTCGCGCTGGCCATGGCGGCCCGGGCTCCGGGCGCGACGGTCTGGGCGGTGGACATCAACGAGCGCGCCCTGGACTTGTGCGCGGGCAACGCGGCCCGCGCCGGGCTGGGAAACGTGCGCTGCGTGACCCCGGCCGCCCCGGAGCTGCCCGGGCAGTTCGCGGCCATCTGGTCCAATCCGCCGATCCGGGTCGGCAAGCAGGCGCTGCACGAGATGCTGGCCCGCTGGCTGGGCCGCCTGGCCCCCGGTGGCCAGGCCTATCTCGTGGTGCAGCGCAACCTGGGCGCGGACTCGCTGCAGCGCTGGCTGCAGGCGGAGGGGTGGCCGGCCGCCCGGATCGCGTCCCGTAACGGCTACCGGGTGCTGCAGGTGAGCTCGCGGTGACCGGGCCTGAGCGGCCGGACGAGGCCCTCCCGGCCGCGGCCCCGCCCAAGCAGCTGCGGCCCACGGACGTGAAGCGGCTCAACCGGTCCTGGCGCCGGGCCACCGGGGCGCGGGTGGCCTTGCTGCTCGACTCGGTGACCCAGCCGTTCAATGTCGGGATGATCGTGCGCTCGGCGGCGGCGTTCGGCGCCGAGCACATCTGGCTGTGCGGGAACTCGGCCACCCTCGATCATCCCTCCGCGGCCAAGACGGCGCTGGGCACCCAGCGGCTGCTCAGCTGGGAACGTGAGCCGGACCCGGTGGCCGCGGCCAAGGCGGCCGGCGCCGCGGGGCTGCGCGTGGTTGCGATCGAGCAGGCCGCCGGCGCGTACCCGCTGCACGAGGCACCGCTGCACGGCGACGTCTGCCTGGTCCTGGGCAACGAGGACCACGGCTGCTCCCCCGCGCTGCTGGCGGTGGCCGACGCGGTCGCCTACATCCCGCTGGTGGGCCGGGTCGGATCGCTGAACGTGTCCGCGGCCGCCGCCATAGCCCTGGCTGAAGCCCGCCGCCGGGAGTGGTCGGCCGGCCA
Organism: Streptosporangiaceae bacterium; assembly: GCA_035642895.1. GTDB lineage: Bacteria > Actinomycetota > Actinomycetes > Streptosporangiales > Streptosporangiaceae > RYN-230. The sequence goes on from DASQRM010000164.1 coordinate 7,631, forward strand.
CTAAGACGTGGCTGACCAGGCCAGTTGGCAACCCTGCGGAGAACCTAGCCGCTACAGGCGTTTCCGGGTTCAGTCATACTCCGTTCACAGCCTGCTCGCGGTGATAGCGCATACTCGAAGACATGCCGACCGCATTCCTTGACCACCCCAGGCCGGTCGCGTTCGCGCACCGTGGTGGCGCGGCGCACGCCCCGGAGAACTCGTGGCGCGCCTTCGAGCACGCCGTCGGGCTCGGCTACGGGTACCTGGAGACGGACGTCCAGGCGACGCTGGACGGGGCGCTCGTCGCGTTCCACGACCGCACCCTGGACCGGGTGACCGGCCGTCCCGGCCGGATCGCCCGGATGAATCACCGGGACCTGGCCCCCGCGCTGATCAACGGCACCGAGCCGATCCCGCTGCTCGAGGACCTGCTGGGCGCCTGGCCGGACGTGCGGTTCAACGTCGACCTGAAGGACGCCCCCGCGATCGCGCCGCTCGCGGCGGTGCTGCGCCGGACCGGAGCCTGGGACCGGGTCTGCGTGACGTCTTTCTCCGCGAGCAGGCTGCGTGCCGCGCGGCGGGTGTTCGACCGGCAGGTGTGCATGGCCGCCTCGCCGATCGGCACCGCCGTGGTCCGGTTCGGCGGCCCGCGCGGGCCACGTGACCTGACCCGGCCAGGCCCCGTGACGGGACGGGTCACGGCGGGCCGGGCCAGCCGCAGTGGGCCCGGGCTGGCCCGTCCGGCTGCGGAGCGGGCCCGCGCCGTGCCGCCGGCGGCCGCGGCCGGGCGGGGCACCCAGCTCGGGCTGGCCGAGCGGCTCGCCCGCACCGGCGTGCGCTGCGCTCAGGTGCCGGCCCAGGTGGCCACGCCCGCATTCGTCAGCCGGGCCCACGCCCTCGGCCTGCACGTGCACGCCTGGACCATCAACTCCCCCGAGGGGATGCGGGAACTGCTGGATATCGGGGTAGACGGCATCATGACCGACGAGACCGTGATGCTGCGGGACGTGCTGATCAGCCGCGGCGAGTGGCACCCCCGGCCCGCCCGGTAAGGCAACCCTGCGGGCCGGGCCTGGGCGGGGAAGGAAGCCGGGACTCGCGGTGACCATGCCGGCACCGAGGGGTCCGGGGCGCGTCCGGGGGGTTGGAATCGGGCACAGCGGGAATCTTGACCGGGTACTCGGCGTTAACAAATTCACAAGGCTGAGCGCCTGGGAGGCAGTGACTAATGGCCGAACGCGCACTTCGCGGCACCCGGCTCGGGGCGACGAGCTACGAGAACGACCGTAACACCGATCTGGCACCACGCCAGGAGATAGCTTTCGACTGCCCCAAGGGTCACCACTTTACCGTCCCGTTCGCCGCCGAGGCTGAGGTTCCCGCCACCTGGGAGTGCCGGGTGTGTGGGGTGACCGCGTTCACGGCCACGGGCGACCTGTCCGCGCCGCGGAAGGCCAAGCCGCCCCGGAGCCACTGGGACATGCTGCGGGAGCGCCGGTCCATCGCCGACCTGGAGGAAGTACTCGCCGAGCGGCTGGCCCTGATCAGGAGCCAGCGTGGCGAGGAAACCCCGCGCAAGCACAGCACCAGGCATCGCAAGAGCGCTTAGTTCGTCCTGAACGGCCCGGGCTCGCCCGGGCCGTTCATGCTGTCTGGGCCCGCCCGGCAGCTCAGCGGGTGGTGCCGCGGGCCCCGCGCAGCGACGCCCAGCGGGACGCCAGCCCCCAGCGCCCGATCAGCCAGAACGCCTCCACCATGATCGACTTGCTCATCTTGCTGGAGCCGTGCACCCGCTCAACGAAGGTGATCGGCACTTCCACGACCCGCAGGCCCGCGTTCAGGGCGCGGAGGGCGAGATCGACCTGAAAGCAGTAGCCCTGCGACTGAATCTCATCCAGCCCGATCGCCCGCAGCGTGGCCGTCCGGTAGACCCGGTACCCGCCGGTGGCGTCCTTGAGCGGGATGCCGAGCATCAGCCGGGCGTAGATGTTCGCGCCCCGGGACAGCACTTCCCGTGATTTCGGCCAGTTGAGTACCCGGCCCCCCGGCACCCACCGGGAGCCGAGTACCAGATCAGCGTGGCGCAGCGCGTCCAGCAGCATGGGCAGCTGCTCAGGCTGGTGGGAGCCGTCCGCGTCCATCTCCACCACCGCGCCGTAGTCCTGCTCCAGCGCCCAGGAGAACCCGGCCAGGTACGCCGCGCCGAGCCCGCCCTTGCCGGGCCGGTGCAGCACACGGACGTGGGGGTCCTCGGCCGCGAGCTTGTCGGCCAGTTCGCCGGTGCCGTCCGGGCTGTTGTCGTCGACCACCAGCAGGTCGGCCTCGGGGACCGCGGCCCTGACCCGCCCGGTCATGGCCTCCAGATTCTCACGCTCGTTGTACGTAGGCATGATGACGGCGACCCGGCCAACTGGAGTCCCGGCTTCGTTGTTGCCAGCCAACCTCTCCTGCCTTCCCCTGACTGCCGCGTGGGGGACGCGGCCTCTCGGGCCCGTGATCCATGCAGGCTACCGTCACGCGGCGTCATCGGCGTCCGTGCGCCAGAGGGCATAGCCAAATTTGCACGAATGTTGACGATGGGCCAGCGGGTACCGCCCCCGGGATGAACCGCCCGCAGCGCGTCCCGCAAGGCGGATGGAACCGGCCCGCACCCGGCTGGGCGCTCCCCGGCGCCACTCGTCCGGCGGCGCTCACACAAGGGCACTCACCCCGAGGTGCGCACGCTGAGGTTCTCAGGCTGAGGTGCTCACGCGGGTGATCGAGGGAAGAGGGCCCGGGCATCCCTTCGGACCGCAGAACGTCCCGCCGGCAACGAGCTCGTCCTCCGTTGTCTACTGGGCGCCCAGGCCCTTCCCGTTTCCAACCCCCCGGCCCAGCGGGCTACCGGGCACGCCCTGGGACGCTGCGCCTGGCACAGGGCCGGTCAACCGGCCCGCACGCAGCCTGACCCGGGCGGCCAGCTCACCCTGACGGCTAGCCAAGTGCTGGACTGTGCGCAGCAACTTACCGCTGCCACGCGCGATGTCAACCGGGTGCACCTCAGGCCGGGGGCCCTAGTCCCGCCGCAACGCTGGCGATAGCATCAAACTGTTTCCCAGCGCGTGAGGGCGTCATGACACCGTGGTCAGCGGGCGGTCCGACCGGGGGGCGGCGGCCGGAACCGCGACAGCCCCGGCGGCACGCTGGCTGGCCCCCGCCGTGCGGGCGGCCCGCCGGCGAAGCCCGGCCCGGGAATCGAGCCGGCGAAGCACGGCCCGGGACGAGGGCCGGCGAGGCCTGGCCCGGTAAGACAGCCGGCGAAGCACGGCCCGACAGGCCAGCCAGGCGGGGTGGATGATCCGGCGCTACCTGACCGGAACCGAGCAGGCCTGCCCGGCCTCCCGTGCCCTGCCGCCCGGGCCAGACCACACCCTGCCGAACCACACCGGGCCGGGCCCTCCCGCCCCGCGATGCCCCGGCCGCCCTGAGCGGTATCCCGGCCTGACCGCCTATAGATCATCCATTCATGGGAGGACCAGCAAATGACGGAGAGTCAGCAGGACCCGGTTGCCGAGTCGCAGATCGCGGTGCACTGGCGCGAGGAAGACTACATCTATCCCCCGGAGTCGTTCGTTGAGCAGGCCAATGCGAACGACCCGGCGATCTTCGACCGCTTCGACGAGAAGAATTTCCCGGACTGCTTCGTCGAGTACGCCGAGATGCTCAGCTGGGACAAGAAATGGGACACGGTCCTGGACGCGAGCAACCCGCCGTTCTGGAAGTGGTTCACCGGCGGCCGGCTGAACGCCTCCTACAACTGCGTGGACCGGCACCTGGCGGACAAGGCGGACAAGGCCGCAATTATCTGGGTGCCGGAGCCGGAGGCGGTCGAGCCGGTCTCCATCACCTACCGGGAGCTTTATCACCGGGTGAATGACTTTGCCGCGCTGCTGCGGGACTTTGCCGGCCTCAAGGCCGGCGACCGGGTCACGCTGCACATGCCGATGGTGGCGGAACTGCCGGTCGTGATGCTGGCCTGTGCCCGGCTGGGCGTGGTGCACTCGGAGGTCTTCGGCGGGTTCAGCGGCAACGCGTGCGGGACCAGGATCGCCGACTCGGGCAGCCGGGTCCTGATCACGATGGACGGCTACTACCGCAGCGGCACGCTGGTGGATCACAAGGTCAAGGCGGACGAGGCGGTGGCGGAGGCGGCCAAGCAGGGCCAGGAGGTGGACAAGGTCCTGGTCTGGCGACGGCACGAGGGCGCGTACGCCTCCCAGACGCCGATGGTGACCGGCCGCGACTTCTTCGTGGACGAGGTGAGCGCCCCGTACCGCGGCCAGGTCGTGGAGCCGGTCTCGCTGCCATCCGAGGCGCCGCTGTTCCTGATGTACACCAGCGGCACCACGGGCCGGCCCAAGGGAGCGCAGCACAGCACCGGCGGGTACATGTCCTACGTGACCGGGACGTCGAAGTACTACCAGGACATCCACCCCGAGGACACGTACTGGTGCATGGCCGACATCGGCTGGATCACCGGCCACTCCTACATCGTGTACGGGCCGCTGTCGCTGGGCACCACCACCGTGATCTACGAGGGCACGCCCAACTACCCGGACGCGGGCCGGCCCTGGCGGATCGCCGAGCGGCTCGGGGTGAACATCTTCCACACCTCGCCGACCGCGATCCGGATGCTGCGCAAGGTCGGACCGGACGAGCCGGCCAAGTACAACTACCACTTCAAGCACATGACCACGGTCGGGGAGCCGATCGAACCCGAGGTGTGGCGCTGGTACCACAAGGCGGTCGGCAAGGACGAGGCCGTCATCGTGGACACCTGGTGGCAGACCGAGACGGGCGGCTTCCTGGGCAGCTCGCTGCCTGCCCTCAAGCCGATGAAGCCGGGCAGCTGCGGTCCCGCGGTGATCGGCATCTACCCCGCCATCTACGACGAGACCGGCGAGGAGGTGCCGGACGGCCGGGCGGGCAACATCTGCATCCGCAACCCGTGGCCCGGCATCATGCAGACCATCTGGGGCCAGCCGGAACGGTTCATCTCGGTGTACTACGAGAAGTACAACAAGAACCCGGACAGTAAGGACTGGCACGACTGGCCGTACTTCGCCGGAGACGGCGCAGTCCGCGCCGCCGACGGCTACTACCGGATCCTGGGCCGGGTGGACGACGTGATCAACGTGGCCGGGCACCGGCTGGGCACCAAGGAGATCGAGTCGGCCGCGCTCACCGTGCCCGAGGTGGCCGAGGCCGCCGCGGTCCCGGTCATCGACGACATCCGAGGCCGCGCGGTCGAGGTGTACGTGTCGCTCAAGCCGGGATACGAGGCCAGCCAGGAGATGGTCGGCAAGGTCACCCGGTCGGTCGAGACGGAGATCGGCAAGATCGCGCGCCCGAAGAACGTGTGGATCGTGTCCGACATGCCGAAAACCCGCTCCGGCAAGATCATGCGCCGGGTGATCGCGGCGGTGTCCAACTTCACCGACACCGGGGACGTGACCACGCTGGCCAACCCGGAGATCGTGAAGGACATCCGGCATCAGGTCCAGGCGGCCAAGGTGGCCATGGGCGATGTGCCCCGGGAACTCACCGAGACCGAGGCGGCCGAGATCCAGTCCTTCGGCAAGGAGGAGTAGGCACTGCCGTCCCGAGCGGAATGCGCCGCCCCGGCTCTGCCGGGCGCGGCGCATTCCTGTTTCCGCCCCCGATCCTCGAGCTGGGGATGGAGCCAATGATCAGCGAAGAGACCCTGCGCCAGATGCCGGCCGAGGACCGGGCCGCGCTGGCCCGCTCCCTCGCCACCGTCAACGCCGAGCTCCCGTCCCTGAGCGCGGCTGAGCACCGGCGCAGAAGGCTGGTGCTGATGCTGACCGTCGCCTCAGCCATCCTGATCCCCTGGATCGTGCTGCTCGCGCTCACCCTCCCGCGCCACTACGTGGCCGGGCACTGGAGGCTGACCTGGGTCGGCTTCGACACCATCCTGCTGGCCGCGCTGGCCGCCACGGCCTGGCTGGCCTGGCGCCGCCGGCAGGCGGTGGTGATCACCGCGTTCATCACGGCCACCCTGCTTACCTGTGATGCCTGGTTCGACATCACGACCGCGTCCGGGCAGAAAGACACCCTGGAAGCGATCGCGTCGGCCGTGCTCATCGAACTGCCCCTGGCCGCGCTGCTGTACTGGGTGGCCTACCGCCTGCTGCGGGCGGCGGTGCGCCGGGCCTGCGGTCTCGACGGCCACCCGGGCGAGCCAGTCCGGCTGGCCACGCAGCCGCTGATCGGCGTACGCAGATCGGGCGGCTGATCAGCTGGTCAGCGGCACGACCACGGTCCCGATGGCGGTGACCACGATGACCGGTTCAGCCAGCACCCGGGACGCGGACGGCCCGCGGCCCGGATCGGCCCGGCACACCACCCGGGCCTCGAAGGCCAGCCCGCGGCTGCGGCGGCCGGTGCGCACCACGATCGCGGTCACCTCGATCACGTCCCCGGCCAGCACCGGCTCCCGGAACTGCACGTCGGAGTAGGACGCGAACAGCCCCTCGTCCCCGTCCATCCGGATGGCGGCCTCGGTGGCCACGTCCCCGAACAGGGCGAGCACGTACGCGCCGTCGACCAGGTTGCCGCCGTAGTGGGCGTGGCTGGCGGGCACGTACCGCCGGTGGGTCACGGTCAGGCCGTCGTGCCGGCCACCCCCGGCCGGCGTCCCGGCGGTCACGCCGCTCCCCCGTCCGGGCCGGCCAGCCCGGCCCCAGCCGGGCCGGCGGCGGCCAGCGCGGGCTCGGGCGCCAGCGCGTGCACCAGGTAGCTGGCCACCTCGCGGGGCGTGGTGGCCCGGCCGAAGATCTTGTCCACGCCGAGCTCCCCGGCCATCGCCGGGTCGAACCTCGGGCCGCCCACGACCAGCAGCGGCCCGCCCGCCGGGTAGGCGGCGCGGAACGCGGCGGACAGCTGCCGCGCCCCGGCCAGATGAGCCTCACGCTGGGTGACTACCTGGCTGACCAGGACCGCGTCCGCCTGCTCGGCCTGGGCCCGGGCGACCAGGTCGGCCACGTCCACCTGCGCGCCCAGGTTCACCACCCGGATCTCCCGGTAGTACTCCAGGCCCTTCTCCCCCGCGTGCCCTTTGACGTTGAGGATCGCGTCGATGCCCACGGTGTGCGCGTCGGTGCCGATGCACGCGCCCAGCACGACCAGCTTGCGGCCCAGCCCGCTGCGCAGCCGCAGGTTGACCTCGGCCGGGGAGAGCAGCGGGAACTCGCGGCGGGTGATGGTCACCGCGGACAGGTCCACCAGGTGCCCGGTCCGGCCGTACACGATGAAGAAGGTGAAGTCGGGCCCCATGGCCTTGGCGTGCACCACCATGGCCGGGTCCAGGCCCATCTTGCCGGCCAGCTGCAGCGCTGCGCCTTCTGCGATCATGCGCTCTTCTTCATTCCCCAACGGAACCGGCAGGGTGAACGAGACCTGGACCTGCCCATCACCCGTGGTGTCACCGTAGGGGCGGATGACCTGGCCGCTCATGATGCTCCCTCCAGGTCCCGGCCCGCCGCGGGCCCGGCCTCCAGGAACTCACTGGCCGGATTCCAGTAGCCGTCGGCCCGCCGGATGACGCCGTCGAGGCCCCGGCCGCCGTCGGCAGGGCGCCGGGTGACGCCGAACGTGCCGTCCGCGATCGCGTTCAGCAGCCCGTCCCGGCTGATCCGCCGGAGCAGGTCCACCGCCTCGCCGAGGACCTGATGGGCTCGGCGTTCCACGAACCCCCCGGGCGGCGGGCGGAAATTCTCGCCCAGCCGGGCGGCGGCGCGGGCCACGTAACGGGCGTTCTCCAGGGCCAGGTCGCGGTCGGACAGGAACGGGGTGTGGATCCCCTCGGTCATCATCCCGATGAGCAGGATGGACTGGTCGGTCATGACCCCGGCCAGGTTGAAGAACGCATCCAGCAGATAGCCGGCGAACACGTTGCCGGTCATATGCTTGGTCGGCGGCATGTACTTCAGCGGCGCGTCCGGGAACAGCTCCCGGACCAGCTGGGCGTGCGCGAGCTCGAGCACGAACGAGTCGGGCACCTCGGGGTTGATCTCGAACGCGTGGCCCAGGCCGAGCTGCCCGTCGGCCAGCCCCGCCTCCTTGCCGAAGAACTCGTTCATCAGCTGGCTGACGACCACGGTGTGCGCGGCGTCCACGGCGTCGGCCGTGGTCAGGTAGTTGTCCTCGCCGGTGTTGATGATGATGCCGGCCCGGGCGTGAATCTGCCGGGCGACCCGCTGGTCGATGAACGTCCGCTGGGGGTTGATGTCCCGGAAGATGATCCCGTACATGCAGTCGTTGAGCATCATGTCCAGCCGCTCGAGCCCGGCCAGCGCGGCGATCTCCGGCATGCACAGCCCGGAGGCGTAGTTGGTCAGCCGCACGTACCGGCCCAGCTCACGCGAGACGTCGTCCAGCGCGGCCCGCATCAGCCGGAAGTTCTCCTGGGTGGCGTAGGTGCCCGCATATCCCTCCCGGGTCGCCCCTTCCGGCACGTAGTCCAGCAGGGACTGCCCGGTGGACCGGATGACCGCGACGATGTCCGCGCCCTCCCGGGCCGCGGCCTGCGCCTGCGGGATGTCCTCGTAGATGTCGCCGGTCGCCACGATCAGGTAGATCCACGGCTTGGCCGGGTCCGAGGTGGCCTTGATCATCGCGGTCCGCTCGTCCCGCCTGCGGTCGATCGCGGCGAAACCCCGGCCGAGCGCGGCCCGCGCCGCGTCCTGCGCGGCCGCGGCGTCGGCGCCGTCGGGCCGCCGGAACTTGACCGTCCCGGCCGCGACGTCGGTGGCCAGCGCGCGCAGCGTCGGGTACCCGCCGGCCAGCAGCGCGTCCCAGACCGGGAGGGCCACACCCTGCTCCAGCCCGGTGCTCTCCCGGACGCCGTCCACCAGCCGGTTCACCCACGGCATCCCGCTGTCGTCCGCGCCCTCCAGCCCGGCCAGCCGGAGCACCGCCCGTTCCACCGACACGGTGGTATGCCGGGTGGCCAGATCCACGATCGGCTGCCCGGCGACCCGGGCCAGCGTGCGCGCCTCCGCCACCATCGCGGGGTCGAGCCGGAGCCTAGATTCCACCCGCAGAACCTCCTCTATCGGGCCCTCCTCACCGGGCCGTCCTCTATCCCTGCCCGGTCAGCCTGATTCGGTCAGCCGGGCCTCGAACAGCGCCCGGACCCCCGGCTCGGACCGGAGCAGGCCGAGCGCGAATTCCGCATGACCAGGCACATACCCGTTACCGATCAGCATCGTCACATCGGCGGCCACTCCCTCGGCGCCCAGCGCCGCCGCGCTGAACGAGGTGGCCATCGAGAAGAAGATCACCGTGCCGCCCGGCGCGGTGGCCAGCACCGCACCGCCCTCGCAGCCGGGCACGTCCACGCACACCACGGTGACGGCCGCCGGGCCGCCGGCCGACCGGACGGCGTCGGCCAGCGCGACCGGGTCCCGGGCGTCAGCAATCACGACGTGGTCGGCAAGTCCGGCCGCGCGGACCGCGCCGGCCTCGGCCTCGGCAGGCACCACGCCGATGACCGTGCCCGCGCCGGCCCGGCGCGCGGCCGCCGCGGACAGCGAGCCGCTCTTGCCTCCCGCCCCGAGAATGGCCACGACCGGCGGCTCACCCCGCCTCGCCACCGACTCCCGCACCACCCGCTCGGTGAGGGCGGGCGCGCCGCATACGTCCATGACCGCGAGGGCCAGGGCGGCCGGCAGGTCGGCGGGCAGCACCGCGGCGATGGACCGGCCGAACAGGATCGCGTGGCCGGCGCACGGAACCTGCTCGGACTGGCCGTCCCAGCGGGCCAGCCCATCGGTCACGGCCAGCGGGGTCAGGCTGAGCGAGACCAGGGTAGCGATCCGGTCGCCGGCCGCCAGGCCCAGCGGCGACGCCGGGCCCGCCTCGTCCACCACGCCGGTGAGCATGCCTCCCGACCCGGTCACCGGGTTCTGCATCTTGCCCCGCTCGGCGACAATGCCGAGCACCGCGCCGCGCATGGCCTCGGCCGATCCGCCGGTGGACTCCCGGAGCTGGCGATAGGAGGCGGCATCCAGGTTCAGCCGGTCGACCGCGACGCGGACTTCATCCGGCCAGATCGCCGGGTCCGCGTCCAGCCGCCAGGCCGCCTGCGGCAGTACCCCGGCTGGTTCCAGGACCCGGTGCAAGCCGAGTGGCGACCCGGGGCGGCGCCCGGTACGCGGCGGGTCCTGGATCACGATGCCCCCTAGCTCTACCCCTACCCGGCAGTAAGTTTTCCTGTGTGAGAGTCCTCCCACACTATCTTCTTCTGTCCTTAGTCCAGATGGAAGGCTATCCTTCAATGAAGCACGACAAGAACGGGAAGGTGATCAGCCTTGCTCAGCCAGCCGTATGCCTACCGCCGTGCCGCGCTTACCGAGCCGGACTGGCGGCGGTTCCCGGGCTGGTCACAGGTGACCACCGCGGAGTGGGAATCGGTGCAATGGCAGCGTGCCCACTGCGTGAAGAACCTGCGCCAGCTCCGCGACGTGGCCGGGGCCGGCCTGGAGGAGTCCTTCCTCGCCGACCTGGAACGTGACCAGCAAGAACGGGCGACCATGTCCATGCTGGTCACGCCGCAGATGCTGAACACCATGGTCCCGGCGGGTGCGCCGGACCAGCCTGGTTTCACCGAGGCGTTCTACGCCGACCCGGTGCGCCGGTACATGATCCCGGTGTTCAGCGACCGGCGGACCGACTGGCCGTCCCACCCGTACGCGTCCCGCGACTCGCTGCACGAGGCGGAGATGTGGGCGGTGGAAGGGCTGACCCACCGTTACCCGACCAAGGTGCTGGCCGAGGTGCTGCCCACCTGCCCGCAGTACTGCGGGCACTGCACCCGGATGGACCTGGTCGGCAACCCGACGCCCAGCATCACCAAGCACAAGTTCGGCCTGCCGCCCGCCGACCGGCTCACCGCCATGATCGAGTATCTGCAGGCCACCCCGGGCGTCCGCGACGTGGTGGTATCTGGCGGGGACGTGGCCAACATGCCCTGGCCCCGGCTGGAGAGCTTCGTCAGCGCGCTGCTGGACATCGACAACATCCGCGACATCCGGCTGGCCACCAAGGCGCTGATGGGCCTGCCGCAGCACTGGCTGGCCGACGACGTCCGGGCCGGCATGGAGCGGCTGGCGGCCAAGGCCCGGGAACGCGGGGTGAACATAGCTATCCACACCCACGTGAACGCGGCCCAGTCGGTCACCCCGCTGGTGGCCCGGGCCACCCAGGCCATGCTGGACACCGGCATCCGCGACGTCCGCAACCAGGGCGTGCTGCTGCACGGGGTCAACGACACCGCGGAGGCCCTGCTTGACCTGTGCTTCGTGCTGCTCGACGAGGCGCGGATCATGCCGTACTACTTCTACATGTGCGACATGATCCCGGGTAGTGAGCACTGGCGGCTGTCCCTGGCCCAGGCCCAGAACCTGCAGCACCAGATCATGGGCTACCTGCCCGGGTTCGCCACCCCGCGGATGATCTGTGACGTGGCCTATGTCGGCAAGCGCTGGGTGCACCAGGTCTCCCGGTATGACACCGAGCTCGGCATCTCCTACTGGACCAAGAACTACCGGACCTCGGTCGAGACCGAGGACCCGCTCGCGCTGAGCCGCGAGTACCCCTACTACGACCCGATTCACCTGCTGCCGGAGAAGGGCCAGGAGTGGTGGCGCGCCCGGGTCCGGGACGGCGCGGCCGAGTCGGCCGAGACGGCGGGGGTAGCGGGATAGCCGGTTCGCGGTGCGGGGCGGCGCGGTCTGGGTCTAGGACGCACCGGCCGCGGCCGGGAGCAGCCGCAGCGGCAGCGAGGCAAAGCCGCTGAGCGTGTTGTTCAGCCGGCGCCGCGGCTCCCCGGCCAGCTCCAGCCGGCCTACCCGCCGCGCCAGGGCCTCCAGCAGCACCTCGCCCTCCAGCCGGGCCAGGGCCGCGCCGACGCAGGCGTGGATGCCGAAGCCGAACGCGACGTGGCCGTGGGCGCGGCGGCGCAGGTCGAAGCGGTCCGGATCATCCCAGCGGCGTGGATCACGGTTCGCGGCCGCGAGGAACAGCAGCACCTTCTCGCCCGCGCCGATCCGCACCCCGCCCACCGTGACCTCGCGGGTGGTGGTGCGGAAGAACGTCTGCACCGGCGACGCGTACCGCAGCGACTCCTCGAATGCGGCCCCGGCGCGCGTGGGGTCCTCCCGGAGCAGCCGCCACTGGGCCGGATCCCGGGCCAGGCAGTGCAGGGCGCAGCCGAGCCCGATCACGGTGGTGTCCACGCCCGCCGTGAGCAGCGACCGGACCAGCAGCGCGGCCTCATCTTCGGAGATCGTGCCGTCGTCCACGCTGGCGTAGATCCGCGCCCCGAGGCCGCCCGGGGCGAGCGCGTCCCGGGTGCACCGGGCCGCGATCCAGGCTCCCACCTCGGCGGCCTGGCGCAGCGCCGACCTGGTCAGCTCGTTGCGCGGGCCGAACGCGTTGAACGCCATGTTGCCGTAGGCGAGCAGCTGCTCCCCGCCGGGCTCGGCCAGCCCCACCGCCTCGGCGAACACCTGCAGCGGGAAGGCCTCGGCGATGTCCGGCACGCCGTCCACGGTGCCGCGCCGGGCCAGCTGGCGGGCCAGATCGCTGGCTGCGCGGGAGAAGCTGTCGCGCAGGTCGCGTACGGTCCGCGGGGTGAGGGCCCGGGCGACGGCCGCATGGGCCCGGGAGTGCTCGGGCGGGTCGGCCTCGAGCAGCAGGCTGGGCGGGCGCCATGGGGTTTCGCGGCGGAAATCGCTCAGCCCCACCCCGGCGGACGAGCAGAACGTTTCCCAGTCGCGCAGCGCCTCGTGCACCTCGGCGTAGCGGGCCATGGCCCAGATGCCGTACTGCTCCAGCCAGACCACCGGGCCCGCGTCACGCAGGCCGCCGTGCCAGCGGAACGGGTCGGCCAGGAAGTCATCGCTGAACGGGTCGACGGTGCAGACGGGGACCCCCGGTGGTGCCGTCTGCTTCATCGTCATCGCACCCTGTTCTGAAGCAATAGGGCCCATCAGCCCGGGTCGTCGGGCCGCAGCGCCATGATGCCCAGAACGCCATGATGCCTGCGGGCGGCGGCGGGATCAACGCCTGGCGGCGAGGTCGGCGGCGGGATCAACGCCCGGCGGCGAGGTCGGGCGCCGCGGCCCGGCTGGCCCGGGCGGCAGCCTGGCGTTCCCCGCCCACCGGCACCAGGCCCGCCGCGGCCAGCGGGAACAGCGCGACCACCCCGAACGCCACGGCGTACCCCGCCGCGCCGATCACTGCGGCCAGAACCGGCGGGGTGGCGGCCGCGAACGCGTTCTGGCCGGTGTTCTGGATGCCGAGCGCCCGCCCCGCCCAGGACGACCCGGCATGCTCGGCGACGGCGGTAAAGGCCAGGCCGTTGGTGCTGACTGAGACGATCACCGCGGCGAACAGCACGGCGACCGCCCACGGCGCCCGGACCGCAGCCCCGGCCGCCAGCGCGCCCAGGATCAGCGCGGTGGCCATCGCGAGCGCCCGCATCGGGCGCATCCGGCTGCCCACCCGGTCCGACCACACCCCCGCGCCGAGCCGGGAGAACGCCCCGCACGCCTGCGCGACGGCCAGGATCCGGCCGGCCGTGACCGGATCCAGCCCATGCGCGTCAACCAGGAAGACCAGGGCAAACGTGGCCACCGCGAACTGGGGTACGACGAGCAGCGCGCTGGCCGCGTGGATGCGCCACAAGATGATGGCCGTCCGGTGGGGACCGCCCCGGTAGGGCGAGCCGCCGTGGCGGCCGGCCTCGCGCGGCGGCCGCGCCGGATCACGCACGACCGCCGCGACCAGGACCGCGGCGGCCAGGCAGAACGTGCCCAGGAAGGCCAGCGCCGCCGGCCGGCCGTGCGCGCCGAGTGACGGCAGCGCGAGCGCGGCGACGGCCACGCCCAGCGGCTGGGCGCTCTGCCGGATGCCCATGGCCAGGCCCCGCTGGCGGGCGGGGAACCAGCCCAGGATGAGCCGCCCGCTGGCGGCGTACACCGACGCCCCGGCCGCCCCGGCCGCGGCCAGGCAGGCCCCCAGCGCGGCCGTCCCGTGCACGGCGGTCCCCACCAGCAGGATCGCCCCGGCCAGGGCCAGGCCGGCGCCGAGCACCAGCCGCTCTCCCCAGCGGTCCGCGGCGGCGCCCCAGGCCACCAGGGTGAGCAGCAGGCCGGCGGTGGGACACGCGACCAGGATGCCTGCCTGTTCCAGGGACAGGCCCTCGGCCCGGAACGCGGGGATCAGGTAGGCCAGCCCGTACTGGAACGTGCAGCCCGCGGTCATCGCGAACAACCCGGCTACCAGGACCACCCAGCGCTGGCCACCCGGACCAGGGTCCCCGGTGGGGTGGCCAGCGCCGGTGCGTTCTGGCTCGCTCATATACCGATATTATAATGTCCGGCATATGAGACACGGGCGGCCGCAGCTGGGGTTCGTGCGGCCGCTCCGTCCGGCGGATCTGTCCGGCCCGATCGCCCGGTCTGGCCCGGCCGCCCGGCCTGGCCCGTCAGGCCTTGGGTGCCCTAGTCGCCCTGGGCGGCCTGCGCCGCGGCCAGCCCGGTCAGCCCGTAGCGCGTGACATGCTCGGGGTCGCCAGGGTCAATGGTCCGCATCCCCTGCGCGACGAGCCGGTCGTTGATGGCGTCCAGGTGGTCACGGACCAGCTCCCGCTCGGCCTGGGTGATCCGGCCCTTGTGCGGCTCGCCCGCGTGTTCCAGGGTGTCGTAATTGACGCCGCGCGGCCCGGCCGCCGCGGCCGACTTGGCGCGCCGCGGCGACCGGGCGGGCCGCGCGGTCAGCAGCAGCTCGCTCATGGGCCGGTCGGTAGCCAGCTCGTCGAACGCCGCGGCCTCCATGGCCACCCGGCGGGGCTCATCCTCTCCTGGCAAGTAAAGGTCCACCACGGCCACCCGGAGGGCCGCCTTCTCGATCGCGGCGGCCTCGTCGGCCAGCCCCTCGATTTCCACCGGGCTGTCACCGAGCTCGGGGTGCTCGTGTATCACGATGCGGGCGAGCGCGTCGTCCCTGGCGATCAGCTCGCCGCTGAGGTCGCTGAACCTGACCGTCTTCTGGCCCACTGGGGTTGCCTCCTGCACATCGGTACCACTCTGATGAGATGTCCGGCTCCAAGCATGCCAGAGAATCAAACTTCAGTTCGAGTGACGCGCCCGGGTTTCGTTATTTATCGAATTAAACTTCGGCTCGGTCCGGGTGACGGTCAGGCCGTGTCGCTGGCGCGCGCCGCCCCGCTGGAGCCTGCGGGACTGGAATCCTCCGGGGGGCCGGAGCCGGCCGGGCCGGACTCCGCCGTCCCGGCGCTGTCCGCCTCGCTATCCGGGCGCCGGGCCGGCAACTCCGCGGCGGGCCGCCCGCGCCGCTGCGAGTAGATGAACCAGACGACGCCGACGACGGTCAGCACGATGGCCACGTACATGTTCAGCCGCAGGCCGAAGAAGTGCTCGGACGGGTCCACCCGGAGCGACTCCTCGAAGATGCGGAACGCCGAGTAGCCCGCGACGTACAGCGCGAACAGGCCCGGCGGCTTGACGTTGCGGTGGTGGCCCAGCCAGACCAGGACGGCCGCCCAGAGCAGGTCAAAGATGAACTCATACAGGAAGGTCGGATGGAAGGTCTGGACGTGCGCGTAGCCGGCCGGCCGGAACCCGGGCGCGATGTGCAGGGCCCAGGGCAGGGTGGTCGGGCCGCCGAAGAGTTCCTGGTTGAAGTAGTTGCCCACCCGCCCGACGGCCTGCGCCACCAGCAGCGCCGGGGCGATCGCGTTCATGAACAGCGTCACGCTGGCCCCGGACCGGTGGACCCGCCAGGACCCGACCACCGCGGCCAGGGCGATCCCGCCCCAGATGCCCAGCCCGCCGTCCCAGACCGCGAACACCCCGTACCAGTGGTGCGGGATGTACTTCGGGGTGGTCAGGTCGAAGTAGATCCGGCCCCCCACGATGCCCGCCGGGACCGCCCACAGGGCCACGTCCCCGACCAGGCCCGGGTCGCCACCCACCGCCTTCCAGCGGCGCTGCGTGATCACGATCGCCAGGATGATCCCGATCACGTACATCAGCCCGTAGAAGTGAATGTAGGCCGGGCCGACATGAAACCCGTTCACTGGCGGGCTCGGGATGTAGAAACGCAACGCCATGCGCCCGAGCGTACCGTGACGGCACCCGGCCGCTGGCCGGCTGCCGATTACC
>DASQRM010000165.1:0-2430 GCA_035642895.1 Streptosporangiaceae bacterium
CGCCTCGGCCAGCGTCCAGCTGTTCTTGACCGCCAGCGGCGCCAGCAGCCCCCGCACGTACGCCCGGGCCTGCAGCCGCGGCTCAACTCGCGGGAACCTGTCTGCCACCAGCGCGAACAGGTCATCAAGCCCTGCGACCCATATCGCCAGATCATCGTCGTCCAGCACACCGAAACACTATCACGAGCAATATATAACGAACTACTGCTGTAGTACTAGTACTCCAGCCGTAGATCGTTATGTTCCATGGTCTTCGGCTGTTTGCCGCTGGTAGTGGCAGGTCCGGGCACGGTGCTGGTGGCGGCGGCGCCAGCGTGACCAGCGCATCCGGTGCGAGTCGTCGCGTGCGGGCCGGATGGTCGTGCCGGAGAGCAGGTGGGCGATCTCGTTGCGGGTCAGGGGGATCTGGTCAGACGGCCTGAGGCCGTGGGCGTGCTCGGAGGCTGCGGCGATGGTAAGGGCCGCGGCGGCGAGCATGGCGAGGGTGACCCACCGGTACCAAGAGGTCCAGCGGCGGACCTGGTGCTCATCCAGGCCGGTCAGGCCCTTTCCGGCCTGGAAATTCTCTTCGATGGTCCAGCGGAGCCCGGTGACTGTGACCAGGGCGGCCAGCGTGACCTGCTGCAAGCTGTAGCACCGGTAGAAGGCCAGTTCCCCGGTGTGGCGGTTGCGGCGGATCAGCAGGTGCCGGTGTCCCGGGCCGGGGTCGCTGATGGTGACCCAGGCCCAGTCATACCAGCGATGTCCTTTGGCGCCGGCACCTGCGGACAGCCGCTGCCAGGCCTTCCCGGGCAGGCGAGAGGCCAGCTGATCAGCCCGGATGGTGTGCCCGGCCCCGGCGGGCACCCGGTGATCGCAGGCAACCGCTAGGACGTACGCGATGCGCCGGGCCTCCAGCCAGGCGCGCAGCGGCCCGTTGCCTCCGTAGACTTCGTCCCCGGCGACCCAGGCGAACGGCACCGCCGCGGCCGCGGTTCGCTCGATCATCTGCTGGGCGAGCTGTGGCTTGGTCGCGAACTTGGTGCCGGCGGGGATCCCGGCCGCCGCGCAGCGTCCCTGGTCATCGGTCCAGGACCTCGGCAGGTACAGCTCGCGGTCGATGAGGGCGTGCCCGCGCGGCGCGGCGTAGCCGAGGTAGACAGCGACCTGGGCGTTCTCGATCCGCCCGGCGGTGCCGGTGTACTGGCGTTGCACACCCGGCGTGGCGGTGCCTTTCTTGATGTCGCCGGTCTCGTCGATCACCAGCACCGCGCCCGGGTCGCCCAGATGCTCGATGACGTAGCCGCGCGTATCGTCGCGGACGCCGTCGGCGTCCCATTTCGCGCGGGCCAGCAGGTGCTGCATCCCGTCTGGCGACGGGTCCCCGGCGTGCTCAGCGATGGTCCAGCAGTTCTTGCGGGGCAGCTCGGCCAGCAGGCCCAGCACGAACGCCCGGGCCCGGCGCCGCGGTTCCACCCGGCGGAACCGGCTCCCGGTCCGGGTCAGCAGCTCGTCAAGTACGCCCAGCCACCGGCCGGGGTCTACGCTGGGGCCGGCGGCCACCAGAAGATCTTCACGTGTCGTCACAAACCGGGATGATCAGACGGTGGCCGCCCCCGTCTCCAGCACCGACACGCCCAAGACCACGCTTTACGGCTGAAGTACCAGGAGGACACATGCGACGAGGCGAGGTCTGGTGGGTCGAGTTCGATGAGCGACGGCCTGTCGTGCTGCTGTCCGGAGAAGATCCATCCGGGTTCCGGGCGATGCAGGTTGTTGCCCCGGCGGACACCGACATCTCCGGATGGGGAATCGAGGTGGCAGTCGGCGTCCAGGAAGGACTTCCCTTTGACGGCGTGCTGCGGTTCGCGCTCCCGTGGCCGGGTTTTACCCCGTGCACCTGGCTGACCACCTTGAGCCGGGACGACCTGATCGAGCGGGCAGGCGCGGTGTCTGCCGCCAAGCTGAGCGAGATCGACGACGCCCTGCGTACCAGCGAGCAAAAGACGGAGTGGACCCCGGCCGCAGCGGCCAGGCTCAGCGAGATCAAGGACTCCCTCCGCCAGCGGACTCAGGCAGGCGGAGAAAGAACGGACACCTAGACCAGCGAAGGTCGATCTCGTCCGCACGATCAGCGGTTCATGGCCCCTCAACAACAAGATCACGATCTACGGCTGGAGTACTAGGCGGTCACGCGGTGCATCGCGGGAGGCTGCGGGGCGGGGACGGCGTCCGGGTGCAGGATCGCGGCGATGGCCTCGACGCCGTCGACCAGGCGGGGGCCGGGACGGACCACGATGCCGTCGGCGTCGATCGCCCAGACCGGCACGCCGGGCAGGGCCTGCGCCGCGGCCTGGGCCTGCTCGATCGCACCGTCCAGGTGATAGCCGCAGGGCGCCACGATGACGAGCTCGGGTGCGGCCGCGCTGACGGCGGCCCAGGTCGTCGGCT
>DASQRM010000166.1:0-25779 GCA_035642895.1 Streptosporangiaceae bacterium
CAGTCCAGCCCCACCCGGGCGGGGGACCTGGCCAAGACGGCCATCCTGAGCGACGGCGTGGACCTGCTGTTCGCGTCGTCGACGCCGGAGACCGTCAACGCGGTAGCGAGCCAGGCCGAATCGCTGCACACCCCGCTGATCTGCGCGAACATCCCTTGGGAGTCCTGGTACATCAACCTCGGCGGCAATCCGCAGAAGCCGACGCTCAAGCCCAAGTACGTGGTGATGTACTTCCTGGGCGCCGAGCACCTGATCCAGTGCTTCATCCCGATGTGGAACCGAATCCACGCCCAGCTGCACACCAACAAGGTGGTCGCGGCCGCGTTCCCGAACGACTCGGACGGCAACGCGTTCCGCGCGGTGTTCCCCCCGATCGCCAAGGAAGCGGGCTACAAGATGGTCCTCTCCCCGGCCTACCCCGACGGGACCACGAACTACTCCTCGATGATCTCCCAGTTCAAGTCGGCCGGCGCCGACTTCTTTACCAACGTGCCGCTGCCGCCCGATTTCGCCACCATGTGGAAGCAGTCGGTCCAGCAGGGCTTCAAGCCGAAGCTGGCGACCGTGGCCAAGGTGCTGCTCTTCCCGCCCGACGCCTACGCGCTCGGCAACCTCGCCTACAACATTGCCACCGACGCCTGGTGGGCGCCGACGCTGCCGTGGAAGTCCTCCTTCACCGGGGAGACCTGCCAGCAGATGGCCGACGAGTTCGAGGCCAGCCACGGTCAGTGGAACTCCAACATCAGCAACTACAGCCTCTTCGAGGTCGCCCACGCGGCCCTCACCAAGGTGAGCGACCCGCACGACAAGGCCGAGGTCGCCGACGCCATCCACAAGGTGAATATCCAGGCGCTGGCCGGGCCGCTGGACTTCGCCTCCGGCAAACCCGCTCCCGGGGTGGCGATCACCCCGCCGGTCGGCGTGCAGTGGCAGAAGGGCACCAAGTACCCGGTGGAGATGCAGGTCGTCGACAACACGCTGCAGCCGAACGCGAAGATCACCGCCGACCTGAAGCCGACTAATCAGTGACCGGATGAGCGAGCCGCTGCTTGAGCTCGACCAGGTGACGAAACGGTTCGGCCGGGTCGTCATCGCAGAGGACCTGTCGCTGGCCGTCGGCACGGGCGACACGGTGGGGATCGTGGGGCCGAACGGGGCCGGCAAGACGAGCCTGTTCGGCCTCATCTCCGGGGATCTCGCTCCCGGCGGGGGCGAGATCCGCTTCGGCGGGCGCACGGTCACCGGGCTGGACGCGGCCGCGCGGTGCCGGCTGGGTGTCGGCCGCACGTACCAGGTGCCGCGTCCATTCGGGGACATGACCGTGTTCGAGAACCTCCTCGTCGCCGCCCAGCAAGGCGGCGGGCTGCGGCGGCGGGCCAGCTACACGGCAGCGGTCGCGGCGCTGGAGCGGACCGGCCTGTCCGGCCAGGCGAACGTGCCCGCCGAGCGGCTCGGCCTGCTGCAACGCAAACGGCTGGAACTGGCCCGCGCCCTCGCCACGCAGCCCACGCTGCTGCTGCTCGACGAGGTGGCAGGCGGCCTCACCGACCCCGAGGTCGCCCAGCTGGTCGAGATCGTCCGCGAGATCAACGCCGAGGGCATCGCGGTGATCTGGATCGAGCACGTCGTACGCGCGCTCACCCCCGTGGTGAGCCGGCTGATCTGCCTGACGGGCGGCAAGTTCGTCGGCGACGGTGCGCCGGCCACCGTGCTGGCCGACCCCGCGGTCCGTGAGGTCTTCCTCGGCACGGAGGTCACCGCGGCGCTGGCCGGCGGGTCGCTGGAGCCGCCCCCCACGGTGGAGGGGGACGGGGCGGCCGGCGGGGAACGGAGGCGGCCGTGACCGTACCGGGAGTGAAGGGGGATGGGGAGGTGGGCGGGGAGCGAGCGGGAACCGGCACCCCGCTGCTGGAGGTCAGTGACCTGGTCGTGCACCACGGGCAGCTCCGGGCCCTGGACGCGATCTCGCTGCGGGTGTTCCCCGGCGAGGTCTACGCGATCATCGGCGCGAACGGTGCGGGCAAGTCGACGTTGCTGCGCACGATCGCCGGCCTGCACCACCCGACGACGGGCTCGGTCCGGTTCGATGGGGAAGACGTGACCGGGCTGCGGCCCGAGCGCCGGGCCCGGCGGGGGATCCTCATGGTGCCGGAGGGCAGGCGGCTGTTCGGGTCGCTGTCCGTCCACGAGAATCTGCAGGTCGGCGCCGCGTACGCCCGGCCAGGCCCGTGGACAATCGAGCGGGTCTACCAGATGTTCGGCTGGATGCGAGAGCGCCGCAACCAGCTCACCGCCCAGCTGTCCGGCGGTGAGCAGCAGACGGTCGCCATCGGCCGGGCCCTGGTCGCCAATCCCCGCATGCTGCTGCTTGACGAACTGTCGCTCGGCCTGGCGCCCGTGGTCGTCCAGCGCGTCTACGGCCTGCTGCCGGAAATCCTGGCCACCGGCCTCACGGTGCTGCTCGTCGAGCAGGACGTGAGCCAGGCCCTGCGGGTGGCCTCGCACCTCCAGTGCCTGCTGGAGGGCCGGACCACCCTGGAAGGCAGGCCTGCCGACGTCACCGCGGAACAGGTCGAGGCGGCCTACTTCGGCCTGGCCTCGGCCGCCTCGTCCGGCCCGGCCGCCTCGTCCGGCCCGGCCGGCGAAGGGAGCGAGCCGTAATGGCCTGGGTCAACGCCATCATCCAAGGGGTGCTGACCGGCGGACTGTATGCGCTGTTCGCGTGCGGGCTGTCGCTGATGTTCGGGGTGATGAAGGTCGTGAACCTCGCGCACGGCGACCTCGCGGTGGTCGCGGGGTACGTCGCGATCGGCGTCATCGCCGTCATCCACATCCCGGTGCTCTGGTCTTTCGTCATCGTGGTCCCGGTGATGGCGCTGCTCGGCTACGTGCTGCAGCGCACGATCATCCAGGGCGCACTCGACCGCAGCGTGCTCACCACGCTGATGGTCACCTTCGGCCTGTCGGTGGTGATCGAGAACGGCCTGCTCCAGTTCTTCACGGCCAACAGCCGCGCGATCGGCACCGGGCTGCCCCTGGTGAGCGGCTCCTTCAAGATCGGATCCCAGATCCAGATCGGCTACCTGCTCGTGGTGGTCTTCGCGGTCGCCGTGGTCGTGCTGGGCGGGCTGCAGTACTTCCTGTCCGAATCCAGGTACGGACGCCTGATCCGCGCGGTCGCCGACGACCGGGAGGCGGCGCAGCTGGCCGGGGCGGACTACCGGCACGTGTTCGGCATCGCGGCCGCGCTGGCCTTCGGCACCGTGGCCCTGGGCGGCATCGCCTACGGCATGTACTCCCAGCTCTCGCCGACCACGGGCACCGACACGATCCTGCTGTTCGCGTTCGCGGCGGTGGTGATCGGCGGGCTCGGCTCCCTGTGGGGCACCCTGGTCGGCGGCGTGGTCCTGGGCGTGGCCCAGCAGATCGGCGCGCAGATCAATATTTCCGACGAGCTCCTCGCCGGGTTTATCGTCTTCCTCGCTGTGCTGGTGCTGCGCCCGCAGGGCCTTATTACCCGGAGGGCACAGTCGTGAGCATGGTCACGGAAACCACCGCCCGTTCGGCGGAGAAATTCCGGGTCACCCGGTCACGCAGGAACGTGGCCTGGACCGCGGCAGGCGCACTGATCGTCATCGTGGTGCTCGCGATGCTCCCGTACATCGTGTACTCGGGCACCACCGCCATCCTGGTTCAGGGGTTCATCGTGCTCACGATGGCGAGCATGTGGAACCTGCTGGCGGGCTACGCCGGCCTGGTGTCGGTGGGGCAGCAGGTGTTCGTGGGGCTCGGCGCGTACTTCGTGCTGATTCTCGCCCTGCACGGCACCTCGCCGTTCGCCGCGCTGCCGGTCGCGGCGATCGGCTGCGGTGTGGCGGCGCTGCCGCTGTGGTGGCTGGTCTCCCGGCTGCGCAGCGGGTACTTCGCGATCGCCACCTGGGTGCTCGCCGCGACCGTCATGCTCATCATCGAGAAGTTCTCCTCGATCGGTGGGGGGACCGGCATGCCACTGCCGGGCCTGGGCGGGCTCAGCCCGTCGCTGCTCACCGCCTATACCTACTGGGCCGGGCTGGCCGTCACGGTGCTGACGCTGGCCGGCATCTACCTGCTGCTGCGCGGCCGGCTCGGCCTGGTGCTGACCGCCATCCGCGACGACGAGGTGGCCGCGCGCAGCTCCGGCGCCCGGGTCGGCCTGGCCCGGCTGCTGGTGTTCGTGGTGGCGGGGGCCGGCTGCGGCGCCGCGGGCGCGCTGCTGGCCATCAGCCAGCTCCAGGTGGTGCCGAGCGCGGTGTTCAGCGTGCAGTGGACTGCGGAGATGGCGTTCGCGACCATCATCGGCGGGCTGGGCACGATCGAGGGGCCGATCATCGGCACCATCGTCTACCTGGTGCTGCAGCAGACTCTGGCCTCGTACAACGCCTGGTACCTGATCATCCTGGGCCTGGTCGCGATCTTCATCGCCCTGTTCGCCCGCCGCGGGCTGTGGGGGCTGGTGGACGAGCGCCTGAACGTGCGGCTGTTCCCCGTCGGGTACTGGCTCCGGCTGGACGCCGACCGGCCGCGCAAGCGGCGGTCAGCGAAACAGGCGGCCGGTCCCACGCAAGCCGCCCCGCCGGACTAGCCGGTGCGGTCCACCACGTAGTCGCACAGTCCCTCGAACGCGGTGCGCGCTGGGGCGTCCGGCAGGCCGGCGATCTCCGCGCGCGCCACATCGGCCCAGCGCCGGAGATCCGCCCGGGCTTCCTGCATGGCCGGGTTGGCCCTCAGCAGCCCCAGAGCCTCGGCGTGCAGCGCGGGGTCGGTCAGGTCGGCGGAGGTGAGCAACTCGCGCAGCCGGACGTCGGCCGGGTTGCTGGAGGCCAGCGCATAAAGGACGGGCAGGCTGCGTACTCCCTCACGCAGGTCGGTCCCGGGCGTCTTGCCGGACTGGTCGGAGTCGCTGGCGACGTCGAGAATGTCGTCGGACAGCTGCCAGGCCACGCCGATCGCCTCGCAGGCCGGCTCGATCCGGGCCACCACCTCGGCCGGGGCGTCGGAGTACATGGCCCCGAACCGGCCGGCGGTGGCCACCAGCGACGCGGTCTTGTCCTTCACCACGCGCAGGTAGTGCTTCAGCGGGTCCTGCCCGGGCCGGGGCCCGATGGTCTCCGCGATCTGCCCGCCCACCAGCCGGGCGAAGGTGTCCGCCTGGATCCCGACCGCCTCGTGGCCCAGCGCGGCCAGCATCTGCGAGGCCCGGGCGAACAGGAAATCGCCGGTCAGGATCGCGATGGTATTGGTCCACCGTGAGTTGGCGCTCTCGTGGCCCCGGCGGATGATCGCCTCATCCATCACGTCGTCGTGGTACAGGGTGGCCAGATGGGTCAGCTCGACCGCGGTCGCGGCGGAGACCACGCGCGGATCGCGGGGGTTGCCGAACTGCGAGGCGAGCAGGACCAGGGTGGCCCGGAATCGCTTCCCCCCGGCCTCGAGCAGATGAGTGGACGCCTCCGCCAGCAGTTCCTCCTCGGACCGCGTGGCGTCGGCTAGCTGGGTCTCGACCAAGGTAAGCCCGTCAACGAGTTCCGCGGCCAGCGCGGCGTCGGTCAGCTCCACAGGGACGGCGGCGATCAATCAGGCTCCCGGTCATCGGTCGTCGCGGCGGTCACGGACCGCGTCGGGCTGGCGTGACCAGGGCGGGCGAGTTTCTCCTCGCGCCAGGCCCAAGTTACCGCCGTCCCGAATATGCCCACCGCCAGGACCCCGGACACCCGGCCGGCCGGACGGGTACGCCCCGGCGCCCCGGCCCGGTCAGTGGACGAACAAGTGGGCGGCCGCATGATTCGCCAGGTTGAGCAGGGGCTGCGGGAAGATGCCGAACACCAGCGTGGTGATCACCCCGATGGCCACGGCCGCGCCGGTGAACAGCCCCGGGGTGACCACCGCGGGGCCGCCCGGAGCGGGGTCGCTGAAGAACATGAGCACGATTACCCGGACGTAGAAGAACGCGGCGATGGCACTGGCGATCACACCCACGATCACCAGCGGGATCGCCCCGCCCGCGATGGCCGCCTGGAACACCGCGAACTTCCCGGTGAAACCGCTGGTGAGCGGGGTGCCGGCGAACGCCAGCAGGAAGAACGCGAAGGCCCCGGCCACGAGTGGTGAGCGCCGTCCCAGGCCGGCCCAGCTGGACAGGTGCGCAGCCTCGCCGGTCTGGTCCCGGACCAGCGTGACGACCGCGAACGCACCGATCGTGGTGAACCCGTACACGGCCAGGTAGAAGAGGCTGCTGGACAGGCCGGCCACGCTGGCGGCGATCACGCCGGTGAGAACGAAGCCGCCGTGGGCGATGGAGGAGTAGGCGAGCAGCCGCTTCACGTCGGTCTGGGTGATCGCGATGATCGCGCCGACCACCATGGTCAGGATGGCCACCACCCACATCGCCGGCCGCCAGTCCCAGGTGAGCTGGCCGAACGCGACATAGAAGACGCGCAGCAGCGCACCGAATGCGGAGACCAGCGTGCACGAGGCCATCAGCGCGGTGACCGGGGTCGGTGCGCCCTGGTAAACGTCGGGCTTCCAGCTCTGGAACGGGACGGCACCGATCTTGAACAGCAGGCCGATGCCGAGCAGCGCCATGCCCGCGTAGAGCAGGGTCAGGCTGCCGACGTTGCTGGCCGCCGCGGACGCGATCGCGGCCAGCGACACCGAGCCGGAGTAGCCGTACAGCATGGCCACCCCGAACAGGAAGAACGCCGAGGAGAACGCCCCGAGCAGGAAGTACTTCATGGATGCTTCCTGCGACAGCAGCCGGCGCCGCCGGGCCAGCCCGCACAGCAGGTACAGCGGCAGCGAGAGCACTTCCAGCGCGACGAACATGGTCAGCAGGTCATTGGACGCCGGGAACAGCAGCATGCCGGCCACCGCGAACAGGGTCAGCGGGTAGATCTCCGTATGCGCGACGCCGGCCAGCTGCGCCGCGCGCTCCTCAGCGCTGCCCGGAGTGGTGGCTGCCTGCGCCACGAACGTCTGGTCGTCGCGGGAAGAATCCGCCATCAGCAGCACGCTGACGAACGCGAGCACGAGGATCGTGCCCCACACGAACAGTGTCGGGCCGTCCACCCCGACCGCCCCCATGGCGGCCACATTCCCGTGCCCGCCGTGGGCGAAGAGCGACGAGGTGGCGGCGACCAGGATGGTGAGCACGAAGGCGACGACCAGCCCGCCCAGCGTGATGATCAGATGGGCGGGGCGGCGCAGGTCGCGCGGCAAGAACGCCTCGATGAGGACGCCGACCACACCCAGGCCGAAGACCAGCAACAGCGGCGAGAGCTGGCCGTACTCGATGTGCGGCGGAGCGATCGTCGTCACCGCGAGGGACCCGGTCACGGGGTGCTTCCCTTCTTGTGCTGCGCGCCGACCGCGCTCAGGAGGATCTTCCCGCCGCTGGCCCCGAAGCCGCCCTTAACGGTGAGGTTGGTGGAACTCGGATGCTGGG
Organism: Streptosporangiaceae bacterium; assembly: GCA_035642895.1. Classification (GTDB taxonomy): domain Bacteria; phylum Actinomycetota; class Actinomycetes; order Streptosporangiales; family Streptosporangiaceae; genus RYN-230. Next base: position 7,481 of record DASQRM010000166.1, read on the forward strand.
GCCGCGGGTCGGTCACGTGCACCTGGGACAGCGTGTCGTGCACCGCCGGGTTGATGACGTCGAGCAGGGGCTTCGGGTACACGCCGAAGAAGATGAGCACCGCGATCAGCGGCCCCACGGCCCACAGCTCCCGGGGCCGCAGGTCGGGCATGTCCGCGACCTCCGGGCGGACCGGCCCGGTCATGGTGCGCTGGTACATCCAGAGGATGTAGATCGAGGCCAGGACGATGCCCGCGGTAGCGAACGAGGCGGCCACCTTGTACCGGCTGAACGTGCCGATCAGCACCAGGAACTCGCTGACAAAGGTGGACAGCCCGGGCAGCGACAGCCCGGCCAGGCCGGCGATCAGGAACAGGCCCGCCATGACCGGGGCCACCTGGTACACGCCGCCGTAGTCCGCGATCCGCTGCGACCGGCGCCGGGCGATCATGAAGCCGGCCACCAGGAACAGCGCCCCGGTGGCGAACGCGTGATTGACCATGTAGAGCGTGGCGCCGGTCTGGGCCTGGGTGGTGAGCGCGAAGATGCCCAGCACAATGAACCCGAAGTGCGAGATCGAGGTGTACGCGATCAGGCGTTTGAGATCGCGCTGTCCGATGGCCACGATCGCCCCGTACAGGATCCCGATTACCGCGAGTACCAGGATCAGCGGCGTGAAGTAGCGGGACGCGGCGGGGAACAACTGCAGGCAGTACCGGATCATCCCGAACGTGCCGACCTTGTCCATGACGCCGACGAGCAGCACCGCGGTCCCGGGCTGGGACGCGGTGGCGGCGTCCGGGAGCCAGGTGTGGAACGGCCACAGCGGGGCCTTGATGGCGAAGGCGATAAAGAAGCCGAGGAACAGCCACTTCTGCACGACCGGGCTGAACGTCACCTGGGTCAGGTCCTGGAACAGGAACGTGCCCGGGTGGCCGCCGCGGGCCGAGTAGACGTACAGCGCGATGACCGCGACCAGCATGAGCAGCCCGCCGAACAGGCTGTAGAGCAGGAACTTGACCGCCGCGTACTGGCGCTGGCCGACCCCGAAGCTGCCGATCAGGAAGTACATCGGGATCAGCATGGCCTCGAAGAAAACGTAGAACAGGAAGACATCGGTGGCCGCGAACACGCCGACCATCATGGTTTCCAGCACCAGGAGCAGCGCGAAGTAGGTCTTCGCGCTGCGCCGGGGCCGGGTCACGGCGCCCTCGCCGGTGGCGGCCGCGGCCTGCTCACCCTCGGGCGGGTCCGCGTCGTTCCACGAGGCCAGGATGACCACTGGCATCAGCACCGCGGTCATGGCGATGAGCACCAGCGCGATCCCGTCCACGCCGACCGCGTAGTGCACGCCGAACTGCGGGATCCACTGATAGGTCTGGGTGAACTGGAACTCGTTCCCGTGGGGGGAGAAGGCGACCATCATGGCGATGGTCAGCCCCAGGGTGATCAGCGAGAACACCAGGGCGAGCCGCTTGACCAGGAGGCGCCGGGCCGCCCGGTCGGCCTCGCTGCCCGGCGCGGACACGCCCGGCGTCACGCCGATCATCAGCGCACCGGCCAACGGCACCGCGCCGATCACGGTCAGCCAGGGAAACGTGCTCATGAGCCGTGGTCTCCTAGATTCTCGCCAGCAGGAGGGCGCCGACCAGCAGCACCCCGCCGAGGAACATGGACAGGGCGTAGGAGCGGACGAAGCCAGTCTGGATCCGGCGCATCCGTCCCGACGTGCCGCCGATGACCGCGGCCACCGTATTGACCAGGCCGTCGACGCCGCGGTTGTCGAAGTAGACGGACAGCCGGGTCAGCCACTGCCCGGGCCGCATGAGCAGGGACTCGTTGATCGCGTCCCCGTACAGGTCCCGGCGGGCGGCGGTGACCGCCAGCCCGCCGGCCGGGGCGACGGCCGCCACGGGCCTGCGGCCGTACATCACCCAGCCGAGCCCGATCCCCGCCACGATCAAGACGAGCGCCACGATGCCGGAGGTGCTGAAGATCGCCGGCTCGGGCGGAATGTAGCCGGTGACGGGGCCAAGGAAGTCGGCGAGCCGGTCGCCGAGGATCTCGAACGCCCCGAAGGCCACCGCCCCTATCGACAGCAGGATCACCGGCCAGGTCATCACCGGCGGCGCCTCGTGCGGGTGGGCGTCGCCGGCCCAGCGGCGCTTCCCGGCGAACGTCATGAACATGACCCGGGTCATGTAGAACGCGGTCAGGCCCGCGCCGATCACCGCGCAGGTGCCCACGATCCAGCCCGTGGTGCCGCCCAGATGGAACGCGGCGTCGATCACGGTGTCCTTGGCGAAGAAGCCGGAGAACGGGGGGATGCCGATGATGGCCAGGTAGCAGGCGCCGAAGGTGATGAAGGTGATCCGCATGACCGCGGCCAGGCCGCCGTAGCGGCGCATGTCCACCTCGTCGTTCATCGCGTGCATGATCGATCCGGCGTCGAGGAACAGGCCGGCCTTGAAGAACCCGTGCGCGAGGAGCAGCGCGATGGCGAACGGGTAGCCGGCGGGCCCGATCCCGGCGGCCAGGAACATGTACCCGATCTGGCTCATGGTCGACCCGGCCAGCGCCTTCTTGATGTCGTCCTTGGCGCAGCTGATGATCGCGCCGAACAGGAGCGTGGCCGCGCCCACGATCATGACGGCCAGCCGGGCGTCGGCGGTCAGGTCGAAGATCGGGCCGGACCGGACGATCAGGTAGACGCCCGCGGTGACCATGGTGGCCGCGTGGATAAGCGCGGACACGGGAGTCGGGCCCTCCATCGCGTCCAGCAGCCAGGACTGCAGCGGCAGCTGGGCCGACTTCCCGCACGCCCCCAGCAGGAGCAGCAGCCCGATGGCGGTGAGCACGCCGGGGCTGGCCGAGCCCGGGTGGTGGAACACCCCGGCGAACGACACCGTGCCGAACGTGGTGAACATGAGCATGATGGCCAGGGACAGCCCGGCGTCACCGACCCGGTTGGCGATGAACGCCTTCTTGGCCGCCACGGCCGCAGTCGGCTTGTACTGCCAGAACCCGATCAGCAGATAGGAGGCCAGGCCGACGCCCTCCCAGCCGGCGTACAGCACCAGGTAGTTGTCGGCCAGCACCAGCAGCAGCATGGCGGCCAGGAACAGGTTCATGTAGCCGAAGAACCGGCGCCGCCCCGGGTCGTGAGCCATGTAGCCGACCGAGAAGATGTGGATCAGCGAGCCGACCCCGGTGATCAGCAGCACGAAGCAGATCGACAGCTGGTCCAGCTGCAGCGCCACGTTCACCTTGAACGTGCCGACCGCGATCCAGGAGTACAGGTTCAGGTCCCGGCTGCGCTGCTCGCCCGGGTAGCCCAGCATCGCGGCGAAGGCGATCAGCGCGTACACGAACGCGGCCAGCGGCATGGCCACGCCCAGCAGGTGCCCCCAGCGGTCGGTCCGCTTTCCGCCGACCAGCAGGACTATCGCGCCGAACAGCGGGAACGCGAGCAGCAGCCACGCTGCCCGCTGCACGCCGACCGCGGGCAACGTGGTCTCCACGTGGACCGCGGCCGCGTGCGCAACCGCAAGTGAGCCTGTCACTGCGCTTCTCCTCGTGCTTCAGCAGGCCGTGATCGGGTCAGCGAGCCTGCTACGTCAGCCGGTCCGAGCTAGTACTTCAGCAGGTTCGCGTCGTCCACCGATGCGGACCTGCGGGTACGGAAGATCGCCATCAGGATCGCGAGGCCCACCACGACCTCGGCAGCCGCCACGACCATCACGAAGAACGCGATGACCTGGCCGCTCAGGTTGCCGTGCATCCGGGCGAAGGCCACGAACGCGAGGTTGACCGCGTTGAGCATGAGCTCGATGCACATGAAGATCACCATCGCGTTGCGCCGCACCAGCACGCCTACCGCGCCGATCACGAAGAGGATCACGGCGAGCGCGACGAAGTTCCCGGGGCTCATCAGGCCTCCCCCTCCGGGCCCGCGTCGCCGCCGGCCTCGCCGCGTACCGCGGCGCTGCTGCCCAGCAGCGTGCGGCGCTGATCAGGCGTCTCGGGCACACCCCGGATCACCGGGCTCACCGAGAGCTCGGAGGGGGTGCCGTCGGGCAGCAGGGCGGGCATGTCCACGGCATTGTGCCGGGCGTACGTCCCCGGGCCGGGCAGCGGCGCGGGCCGGCCGCTGGCCACCCGGAGCCGGGACAGGTCGCGCTGGGTCGGCTTGGGCGTGATGCGCTCGCGGTGCGCCAGCACCATGGCCCCGAGCGCGGCGGTGATCAGCAGCGCGCTGGTCACCTCGAACGGGAACACGTAAGTGGTAAAAATCAGCCGGGCGATGGCGTACACGTTGTTCGCGCCGAAGGATCCCCCAGCCGCCGGGGCGGAGCCGAGGACCGCGTGACCCACGGTCAGGCTGAGCAGCACCAGCAGGCCGATCCCGGCCAGCCCGGCGGCGACCCGCTGGCCCTTGATGGTCTCCACGAGGGAGTCCTTGTTCCGGATACCCACGATCATCAAGACGAACAGGAACAGCATGAGCACCGCGCCGGTGTAGACGATCACCTGGACGAAGGCCAGGAACGGCGCGTTCTGCAGGGCGTACAAGGCGGCCAGCGAGAGCATGACCACGGCCAGCAGGATCGCGCAGTAGACCGCCTTGCGAACCATGATCATTCCGAGCGCCGCGCTGACCGAGACCACGGCCAGCAGCCAGAAGATGATCTGCTGCGTGGTGGCCGCCACGTCGCTGATGGCCAGCACACCGCCGTGCATCACTGCTGCACCCCGGTCTCGTCCGGGCCGGCCCGGCCCGTCCCGGTCTCCTGCGGCTGCGTCCCGCCGGGCGTCCAGGCCGGCACCCCGGCCTCCCCTTCCGACCCCGGGGCCAGGTCGGGCTCCGCGACGACGCCTGCCGACCGCAGGTTGTAGTAGTCCCGCTCGGTCTGGCCGAGACGCATGTCGTGCGGGGGCTGCTCCATGCCGGGCAGCAGCGGGGCGAGCAGCTGCTCCTTGGTCCAGATGAGGCTTTCCCGGCTGTCGTCCGCGAGCTCGTACTCGTTGGTCATGGTCAGCGCGCGGGTCGGGCAGGCTTCGACGCACAGCCCGCAGAGGATGCAGCGCAGGTAGTTGATCTGATAGACGGCGCCGAACCGCTCGCCGGGCGAGTACCGCTCGTCCGGCGTGTTGTCGCCGCCCTCGACATAGATCGCGTCCGCCGGGCAGGCCCAGGCGCACAGCTCGCAGCCGATGCACTTCTCCAGCCCGTCCGGCCAGCGGTTGAGCTGGTGACGACCGTGGTAGCGGGGCGCGGTGGGGTTCTTCACCTCGGGGTACTCGACGGTGTCGACCTTCCGGAACATCTCCCGGAAGGTGACCCCGAACCCTTTGACGGGGCCCAGGAACTCAGGCACCGGTCACCTCCTTCGTCGTGGCCCGGGACTCGCCAGATTCCTCGGGGGCGACCTCTGAGGGGGACATGTCCACCCCGATCCCGTGGTAGTGCGGCAGGTCCATCGGCGGCACCGGGAAGCCCGGTCCGCCGTCGTCCGCATCTGGCTCGCCTGTGCGGGGCGGCTGGCCGGCCGTGGCGGCAGCCTCCTCAGCGGCCTGGGCCCGCCGCTGCGCCGCTGCGTCCCCCACGAACAGCGCCGTGAGGAGCGCGACGACCAGAAGGCCCGCCACGGTGTAGACCGCCGGGCTGCCACCGTGCGTGCGCCAGACCCGGATCGTGGCGATGACCAGGATCCAGACCAGCGCGACCGGGATGAGCACCTTCCAGCCGAACCGCATCAGCTGGTCGTAGCGGATCCGGGGCAAGGTGCCCCGCAGCCACACGAAGCAGAACAGCAAGATCAGCACCTTGACCACGAACCAGATGAGCGGGTACCAGCCGGTGTTCGCGTCGGGCCACACGCTGATCGGCCAGGGGGCCCGCCAGCCGCCGAGGAACAGCGTGGTAGCCAGCGCGGAGACCGTGGTCATGTTGATGTACTCGCCCAGGTAGAACAGGGCGAACTTGAGCGAGGAGTACTCGGTGTGGTACCCGCCGACCAGCTCGCCCTCCCCTTCAGGCAGGTCGAACGGCAGCCGGTTGGTCTCGCCGACCATGGTGATCAGGTAGATCACGAAGGACGGGAACAGCAGCACCGCGTACCAGGACGGCCAGTGCAGGACCGCGCCGAACAGGTGGAACGAGGTGTTGCCTCCGGACTGCTTGGTCACGATCTGGGTGGTGGACAGCGAGCCGGAGTACAGGAAGACCGGGACGAAGGCCAGTCCCATCGCGATCTCGTAGCTGATCACCTGGGCCGACGAGCGCAGCCCGCCGAGCAGCGGGTAGGGGGACTCCGACGCCCATCCGGCCAGCACGATCCCGTAGACCGCCATCGAGCTCATGGCCAGCACCAGCAGGACGGCCACCGGGAGGTCAGCCACCTGCAGCGGGGTCTGCACGCCGAAGATCGAGACCTCGGGGCCGAACGGGATGATCGCGATGCTGATGAACGCGGGGATCACGGCGATCGCCGGAGCCAGCCAGAACAGCAGCTTGTCCACGTTGGTCGGGACGATGTCTTCCTTCAGCGGCAGCTTGACGCCGTCCAGCAGCGACTGGAGCAGGCCGAAGGGCCCGGCCCGGTTCGGCCCCGGGCGCTGCTGCATGCGGCCGATGACCCGGCGCTCGGCCCAGATCGCGAACAGCGTCATGATCATCAGGAAGGCGAAGACGACCAGGACCTTGATGACCACCAGCCACCAGGGCTGGTGGTAGAAACTGGCCAGGGTCGGATCGGCCGCCGCGAGCACCCGGGCGTGGGCGGCGCCGGGCGCCGCCAGGCCCTGGGCCGCCGTGCTGGCCAGGCCGCTCATTCCGCACTCCTCAGGGTCACCAGGCTGCCGTGTCCGGCCGCGAGCTCGCGGCGGATCTCCGATCCCGCCGACCGGGTCGGCAGCCACACCACCCGGTCCGGCATGACGGCCACCTCGACGGGAAGAGTGAGCGAACCGTGCGCGGTGGCCACAGAGACCTTACCGCCGTCCGAGGTCCCGGCCTCCGCCGCGGTCGCTGCTGACATCCGCGCCACCACCGGCCGGGCCGTTCCGGCCAGGAACGGTTCCCCGTCCTGCATCCGTCCGGCGTCCAGAAGCTGGTGCCAGGTGACCAGGAGGGCCTCGCCCACCTGCGGCTCCGGCGGCCCGGTGTCAGGCTGGGCGGTGCCCTGCACCGCGCCGGATTTGGTCTCCCCAGGGTCGGTCCCGCTGACCGGGGCGGAACCACGTACCACGCCGAGCGCCGCGAGTTCCTGCCGGGCCGCGGCGGCGTCGGGCAGGCCGAGGTGCACATCCATCTCGTCGGCGATCCGGCGCAGCACGTGCAGGTCTGATTCGACGCCAGGGATGTCCAGCACGGCCTCGAAGGTGCCGATCCGGCCTTCCCAGTTCACGAACGTGCCCGGCTTCTCCGCCACGGCCGCCACCGGGAGCACCACGTCGGCGCGGTCGGTGACCGCACTCGGGCGCAGTTCCAGGCTGACCACGAACGGGGTGGCCTGCAGCGCGGCGCGGGCGGCCGCCGGGTCCGGCATATCGTCCAGGTCCACACCCGCGATCACCAGGGCGTCGATGTCGCCCCGGGCCGCGGCGGCCAGGATCTGCGAGGTGTCCCGGCCGGGGTGCGGGGGCAGGGACGCCACGCCCCAGGCCCGGGCCATCTCCGTCCGGGCCTGCGAGCTGGCGGCCAGGCGGCCGCCGGGCAGCAGGTTCGGCAGCGCACCTGCCTCGATGGCGCCCCGCTCGCCCGCCCGCCGCGGAATCCAGGCCAGCCGGGCCCCGGTCGCCCGGGCCAGCCGGTCGGCGGCGCTGAGCGCACCAGGCACTTCGGCGAGCCGCTCGCCGACGCAGATGATGGCGCCGTCGGCGGCCAGGGCCGCCTTGGCCGCCCGGCCCGTGTCGTCCAGTCCGGTGCCGCTGATCAGGCTGCCCAGCGCGGCCGCCTCACCGCCCGGGACAGTAGGCAGCAGGACGCCGGACATCCGGGTCAGCCCCCGGCTGGCCAGCGCAGCGATGGAGTACACGGTCAGGGTCTCGGCGCGGGCCGCCTTGCGCAGTCTCAGGAAGACGATGGGGGATTCGTCGTCGGGCTCGAACCCGGCGAGCAGGACCACCGGGGCCCGTTCCAGGTCGGCGTAGGTGACCTCCAGGTCCCGGCCGGCCACGTTCGCGGCGAGGAACTCCGCTTCCTCGGCCGAATGCGGGCGGGCCCGCATATCGATGTCGTTGCTGCCCAGCGCGACCCGGGCAAACTTGGCGTAGGCGTAGGCGTCCTCCACGGTGAGCCGTCCGCCGGTCAGCACGCCGGCCCGGCCGCGGGCCGCGGCCAGCCCGCGGGCGGCGGCCGCGAAGGCCTCAGGCCAGGAGGCCGGGACGAGGACGCCGTCGCCATTACGCACCAGCGGGCCGGCCAGCCGGTCCGGCTGGGTCGCGTAGGTGAAGGCCCAGCGGCCCTTGTCGCAGTTCCACTCCTCGTTGACCTGCGGGTCGCTGCCGGCCAGCCGCCGGGTGATCGCTCCGCGCCGGTAGTCGGTCCGCTGGCGGCAGCCCGCCGCGCAGTGCTCGCACACGCTCGGCACCGACACCAGGTCAAACGGCCGGGCCCGGAACCGGTACGCTGCGCCGGTCAAGGCGCCGACCGGGCAGATCTGCACCGTGTTGCCCGAGAAGTAGGAGTCGAACGGTGCGCCCTCGGCCACGCCCACCTGCTCCTGCGGCCCTCGCTCGAGCAGCTCGATCAGCGGGTCCCCGGCGATCTGCTCGGCGAACCTGGTGCACCGGGCGCACTGGATGCACCGCTCGCGATCGAGCAGCACCTCGGTGGACAGCGCGATGGGTTTGGGGAAGGTCCGCTTCACGCCGCCGAACCTGGTCTCACCCTGGCCGGTGGACATGGCCTGATTCTGCAGCGGGCACTCGCCGCCCTTGTCGCACATGGGGCAGTCGAGCGGATGGTTGACCAGCAGCAGCTCCATCATGCCGCGCTGCGCCTTCTCGGCCACGGGCGAAGTCAGCTGGGTATGGACCACCATGCCCTCGGTGCAGGTGGTGGTGCAGGATGCGGGGGGCTTGGGCTGGCCCTCGATCTGTACCAGGCACTGCCGGCACGCGCCGACCGGGTCGAGCAGCGGGTGATCACAGAAGCGGGGGATCTGGATGCCGAGCTGTTCCGCGGCGCGGATCACCAGGGTGCCCTTGGGCACGGTGATCTCGAACCCGTCGATGGTGACGGTCACCCCGTCGGCTGGCTTGGCCACGGCGGCTGAACCGGTGGTGGCAGGCGCGCTGGTGGCAGGGACCGTGGCAGCGGGCGCGGGCGCTGCGGGAGCCGGGGAAGGGCCGGCCGGCTTGGCGGGCAGGTGCGGCTGCACCGGCTGGTTCGGCGGTACCGGCTGGTTCGGGGGTACCGGCTCGTTCGGCGGCACGGGCTGGTTCGGCGGCACGGTCATCAGGCGGACTCCATGGCGAATAGCGTCGAGGCGGCCGGGTCGAACGGGCAGCCGCCGAGCCGCTGGTGCTCGAGGTACTCGTCCTTGAAATAACGGATGGACGACTTGACCGGCGCCTCGATCGAGTCGCCCAGGGCGCAGAACGAACGGCCGGTGATGTTGCTGCAGATGTCGAGGAGCTTGTCCAGGTCGGCCGCGCTGCCCTCGCCCCGCTCCAGCTGTTCGAGCAGCTGGACCACCCACCAGCTGCCTTCCCGGCACGGCGTGCACTTGCCGCAGGACTCGTGCTCGTAGAACTTGATCCAGCGCAGCACGACGCGAACCACGCAGGTGGTCTCGTCGAACAGCTGGACCGACCGGGTGCCGAGCATGGATCCGGCCGCGGCCACCGACTCGTAGTCCAGCGGCACGTCCAGGTGCTCGTCGGTGAACAGCGGGGTGGACGAGCCGCCCGGGGTCCAGAACTTGAGCCGGTGCCCGGACCGGATGCCGCCGGCCAGCTCCAGCAACTCGCGCAGCGTGGTGCCGAGCGGCGCCTCGTACTGGCCCGGCTGGGTGACGTGCCCGGACAGGGAGAAGATCCCGAAGCCCTTGGACCTCTCGGTGCCGTAGGCCGCGAAGTCCGCGGCCCCGCGGTCGAGGATGTACGGCACGGTCGCGATGGACTCAACGTTGTTGACCACCGTGGGACTGGCGTACAGCCCGGCTACCGCCGGGAACGGCGGCTTCAGCCGGGGCTGGCCGCGGTAACCCTCCAGCGAGTCCAGCAGCGCAGTCTCCTCGCCGCAGATATAGGCGCCCGCCCCGGCATGCACGATCACCTCGAGGTCGAACCCGGAACCGAGGATGTCGGTGCCGAGGTAACCGGCCTCGTAGGCCTCGGCCACCGCGAAGTGCACCCGGCGGATCACGTGCAGCACCTCGCCGCGCACGTAGATGAAGGCCCGGTGCGCGTCGATCGCGTAGCAGGCGATCACGATGCCCTCGATCAGCGCCTGCGGGTTGTTCAGCAGGGTCGGCATGTCCTTGCAGGCCCCGGGCTCCGATTCGTCGGCGTTCACCACCAGGTAGTGCGGCTTCTCGCCGCCCTTCGGGATGAACCCCCACTTCAGGCCGGTGGGGAAGCCGGCCCCGCCGCGACCGCGGAGCACGGAATCCTTCATGGTCTGCACGACGTCGTCCGGCTGCATGGCCAGGGCCTTGGACAGGGCTTGATACCCGCCGTGGCGCTTGTAGGCCGCGATGGTGAACGAGTCGGGCTCGTCCCAGAACGCGGTCAGCTCGGGCGTCAGCACAGTGGTCACTTCGTGGCCTTCCCGTTCCCTGCGGCTTTCCCGTTCTCAATTTCGGGGGGATCCGGCGTCCAGCCCTGTTCCTTAGCCACCCGCAGCCCGGCCAGAGACGGGCCGCCGGCGGTGTTCCCCTCGGCGGCCTGGCCGTCCGGGAACCCGGCCAGGATCCGGGACGCCTGCTTCCAGGTGCACAGCCGAGGCGCGCCGCGGGTGGGCACGACGTCCTCTGCACCAGACCGCAGGCCGTCCACCAGGTCCCGGGCGGACTGCGGGGTCATGTTGTCGAAGAATTCCCAGTTGACCATCACGACCGGCGCGTAGTCGCAGGCCGCGTTGCACTCCAGGTGTTCCAGGCTGACCTTGCCGTCCGTGGTGGTCTCGTCGTCCCCGACACCGAGGTGCTCATGCAGGTCGGCCAGGATGGCGTCGCCGCCCATGACCCCGCACAGGGAGTTGGTGCAGACGCCGACGTGGTAGTCACCCACCGGATGGTGTTTGTACATGGTGTAAAAGGAGGCCACCGCAGTGACCTCCGCCTTGGTCAGCCCCAGCTGCGCAGCGCAGAAGTCGATGGCGTCCTCGGTGAGGTAGCCCTCCTCCGCCTGCATCAGGTGCAGCAGCGGCAGCAGCGCCGACCGCGACACCGGGTACCGGCCGATGATCAGTGCGGCGTCCCGCTCCAGCCGGGCGCGGGCCTCCTGCGACAGCGCCATTACCGGTCTACGCCTCCTATGACGGGGTCAACACTGGCCACGGCCGCGATCACGTCGGCGACCAGGCCGCCCTCGGCCATGGCCGGGACGGCTTGCAGGTTGGTGAACGAGGGGTCGCGGAAATGGGCCCGGTACGGCCGGGTACCACCGTCGCTGACCACGTGGCAGCCCAGTTCGCCGCGGGGCGACTCGACCGCCGTGTACACCTGCCCGGGCGGGACCCGGAAGCCCTCTGTGACCAGCTTGAAGTGGTGGATCAGGGCTTCCATGGACTGGCTCATGATGTGCGCGATGTGGTCCGGCGAGTTACCCAGGCCGTCGCCGCCCAGCGCCAGCTTGGCGGGCCAGCCGATCTTCGGGTCGTCGATCATCACGGGGTCGCCCTCCGGCCGTGGGCCGGCCAGCCGGTCGGCGGCCTGCTCGACGATCTTCAGCGACTCGTTGCACTCGTTGATCCGCACCAGGTAACGCCCGAACGCATCGCAGGTGTCCTCAGTCGGAACCTCGAAGTCATAGGTCTCGTAACCGCAGTACGGCTGGCTCTTGCGCAGGTCCCAGGGCAGCCCGGTGCCGCGCAGCAATGGGCCGGTCAGGCCCAGCGACATGCAGCCCGCCAGGTCCAGGTAGGCCACGTTCTTCGTCCGGGCGTGGTAGAGCGGGTTGGCGTCCAGCAGTGCGCGCAGCTCTTCGAGCTGGTGCGGCATCCGGCCGAGGAACTGGCGGATCGCGTCGAGCCCTCCCTGGGGCAGGTCCTGGGACACCCCGCCGGGACGGACGTAGGCGTGATTCATCCGCAGCCCGGTGATCAGTTCGAACAGGTCGAGGATGCGTTCCCGCTCGCGCACCGCGTAGAGGAACACCGTGGTGGCGCCGAGTTCCAGGCCGAACGTCCCGATCGCGGTCATGTGCGAGGCGATCCGGTTGAGCTCCATCATCAGGACCCGCAGGATGGTGGCCCGTTCCGGGATCTCCGCCTCGATGCCGAGCAGCTTCTCGACCGCCAGGCAGTACACGGTCTCGTTGAAGATGGGTGACAGGTAGTCCGCCCGGGTGCAGAACGTCACGCCCTGCGTCCAGGTGCGGTACTCCATGTTCTTCTCGATGCCGGTGTGCAGGTACCCGATCACCGGCCGCAGCTCGGTGACGGTCTCGCCGTCCAGGGTGAGGATCAGTCGCAGCACGCCGTGCGTCGATGGGTGCTGCGGGCCCATGTTGACGACCATCTGCTCTGAGTCCGACCGGTCTCCGGCCTCCTGCGCGGCCCGGACGATCTCGTCCCAGTCCTCGCCGGCCACGTTGTAGACCCGGCCCTCGGTGCCTGCGTCGGTGCCATCACGGGGGGACGATCTCCCGTTCTGCTCGCCCGGGGGGACATCCCCCCGAACCCCCCCGGCCTCCGATGCCGCTCCGGCGTCAGTAGTCACGTGTAGGACCTCCGCTCGTCCGGTGGCGGCACGGTGGCGCCGCGGTACTCGACCGGGATGCCACCGAGCGGATAGTCCTTCCGCTGCGGGTGGCCCTTCCAGTCGTCCGGCATCTCGATCCTGGTCAGCGCGGGATGCCCGTCGAAGATTATGCCGAAGAAGTCCCAGGTCTCCCGCTCGTGCCAGTCACATGTGGGGTAGACGTCCACCACGGAGGGGACGTGCGGGTCGGCATCGGGCGCGCTCACCTCGAGCCGCAGCCGACGGTTGTGGGTGATGGACAGCAGGCCGTAGACCGCGTGCAGCTCACGCCCGGCGTCGGCCGGATAGTGCACGCCTGAGACACCGCCGCACAACTCGAAGGCGAGCGACGGCTCGTCCCGGAGCAGCCGGGCCACCTCAACCAGGTACTCGCGGCGCACATGCAGGGTGAGCTCGCCGCGATCGACCACGACCCGCTCGATGGCCTCGCCGAAGCCCGAACCGTCGGCCTCCAGCCGGGTGCTCAGCGCGTCCGCGATCTCATCGAAGTAGGAGCCATAAGGGCGGGGGGTGGACGGCAGCGGCGGCCGCCGGACCTGCAGGCCGCCGTACCCCGAGGTGTCCCCGGTCGTCTGGGTGCCGAACATGCCGGTCCGCACCACCTGCTCGCCCAGGCGCTGCTGGCCCGCCAGCGCCGCCTCGTCAGGTTCGGCCTCGCCGGGGACGGCCCCGCCCGGGGGGGTGTTCTCACTCACCGGCGCCACCCGCCTCCGTCGCCCGTACTTCGGCGGCCTGTGTTTCGGTGGCCCGTGCCTCGTGGTGCACGGGTGGCGATGTCATGCCGAGGTTCCGGGAGCGCACGGCCGCCGACGGCAGGGCCGGGGGGCCCAGCAGGGTAGGGCCGCTGTCCGGGGCGGTACGTGACTGGCTGCCGGCCAGGTCGGTGGCCAGCGGCAGGCGGCGCAGCCGGGCCTCCTCCAGTTCGGTCACCTCACGCTCACGGTTCACGCCCAATTTCATGTTCATGATCTTGTCGTGCAGCTTCACGATCGCGTCCAGCAGCATCTCCGGCCGGGGCGGGCAGCCCGGCAGGTAGATGTCCACCGGCACCACGTGATCGACGCCCTGGACGATCGCGTAGTTGTTGAACATGCCGCCACTGGAGGCACACACCCCCATCGAAATGACCCACTTCGGGTCGGCCATCTGGTCGTAGATCTGCCGCAGCACCGGCGCCATCTTCTGGCTGACCCGGCCGGCCACGATCATCAGGTCGGCCTGGCGCGGGGTGTTGGAGGCACGCTCCATGCCGAACCGGGCCAGGTCGTGCCGCGGTCCGCCGGTCTGCATCAGCTCGATCGCGCAGCAGGCGAGGCCGAACGTGGCCGGCCAGACGGAACTCTTGCGCGCGTAGCCGGCCACCTTCTCGACCGTGGTGAGCAGGATCCCGCTCGGCAGTTTTTCTTCGACACCCATCGGTTAGTCCCACTCCAGACCGCCGCGCCGCCACACGTAGGCGTACGCGACCAGCACGGTGACGATGAACAGCACCATCTCGACCAGCCCGAAGGCACCGAGGTGGTCATACGCCACGGCCCACGGGTAGAGGAACACGATCTCGATGTCGAAGAGGATGAACAGCATCGCCGTCAGGTAATACTTCACCGGGAACCGGCTGCCGCTCGGCTGCTGGGTCGGCTCGATCCCGCACTCGTAGGCGTCGAGTTTCGCGCGGTTCCAGCGCTTCGGGCCGGCGAAGGCCCCCAGCCCGAGCGAGAAGATCGCGAAGATGGCGGCCAGGCCGGCGAGCACCAGGATCGGAACGTACAAGCTCAGCATGAGGCGCCTCCTTTCCCCTTCTCCATATTTCGGTTTCGGCTACGAGACGAGATGATTGTCTACGCCGCCGGCGTCATCTTAGACAGTGCGTGAATCACCCGGTCCGTCGCATGGCCACCCTGCGGCTCGGTGAGGTTGGCCAGTAGCTTCAGGGCGATCCTCATCAGCGCCGGGCGAGGCATCCCGTGCCTGGTCGCGAACTGCATGACCTTCGGGTGGCCGATTTGCTGAACGAACCTGCGCCCGAGAGTGTAGTAGCCGCCGTAGGCGGCCTTGAGCGCCTGCGGGTAGGCCATCAGCACCCGCTCCGCGCCGGCCGCGTCGGGCCGGGCCAGCGCCTGCGCGATGAACTGGGCGGCGAGCTCGCCCGACTCCAGCGCGTAGGGGATGCCCTCGCCGTTGAAGGGGTTCACCATGCCGCCCGCGTCTCCGGCGAGCAGCAGCCCCCGGGTGTAGTGCGGGGTGCGGTTGAAGCCCATCGGCAGGGCGGCGCCCCGGATGGGCTGGGTCCGGTTCTCCTCGACGTAACCCCACTCGGGCGGCATTCCGGCCAGCCACCGGCGCAGCAGGTCCCGGTAGTCGACGTTCTTGAACGAGGACGACGTATTGAGCATGCCCAGCCCGACGTTGCTGGTGCCATCGCCCATGCCGAAAATCCAGCCGTAGCCCGGCAGCTGCCGCTCCCCATCCCACAGGTCCAGCCATGACTCGAGGTAGTCGTCCTGGTGCCGCGGGCTCGTGTAGTAGGTGCGCACCGCCACGCCCATGGGCCGGTCGTCACGCTTGTTCAGCCCCATGGCCAGCGAAAGCCGGGACGAATTCCCATCCGCCGCAACGACGATGCGGGCGCGGTATACGCGCTCGGGATCGGCGGGGTATCCGGCCAGCTGTGTTGCCCCGGGTGGGCGACCCCCCGGAACCCCCCGGTCGGCGCTGTGCGCCGAGGCCGGCGAGGCCGGCCGGGCTGGCTCACCCGATGCCCGCGCCTTCACTCCCACGATCCGGCCGCTGTCATCCAGGACCGGGCCGGTCACGGTCACCCCTTCGAGCAGGCGTGCCCCGGCCTTCTGCGCCGTGCGAGCGAGGATCTCGTCGAAGTCGAGCCGGGTCCGGACCAGCCCGTAACCGGGATAACTCGACAGCTCGGGCCAGGGCAGCTCGAGCCGGACCCCGCCACCGATGACCCGCAGGCCCTTGTTCCGGACCCAGCCGTCCCGCTCGCCCACCGGCACGCCCATGCCGACCAGGGCCTTGACCGCGCGGGGGGTGAGGCCGTCCCCGCAGACCTTCTCCCGCGGGAAGTTGGCCTTCTCCAGGAGAAGCACGTCCACTCCGGCGCGGGCCAGATAGGCGGCGGTCGCCGAGCCGGCCGGCCCGGCTCCGACCACGATGACGTCGGCGTCCTCGGTGCGGGCGGGCCGCGACGGGGCGCCCGGCCTGGCCACGGGCGTGCCGCCCGTGGCGCTGCCGCGGGCCGGCCCGGCCGCCGCACCGGGCGGGAGACTGGGGGGGACTTCGTGGGTCACGGAAGATCGTCCTGACTATCTTGTGAACCGCTTCACAAGTACTCTTTTCCGGAGTCTAGACCTAGCCTTGCAGCGCCCGCGAACCCGGCCCGCAGTGCAGGCCTAGCTCAGGGCGATCCCGGCCCGGCCCGGCTCAGAGCCCCGCGGCGCGCCGCTGCCTGACCAGCCGGCCCCACTGGCCGCCGGGGTGCGTCCCGGGCGGCCCGGCCAGCGCTCAGGCGGGCCGGCGGGCGAGGTGCACGGCCACGACACCCAGGCTCAGATTCCGCCAGCGTACTGCCGACCAGCCGGCCGCGGCTATCCGGCGCGCGAGCTCGGGCTGAGCGGGCCAGTCCTTGATGGACTCCGCCAGATAGTCGTATGCTTCCGGGCTGCCCGACAGCCGCCGCGCGACCACGGGCAGCGCGGTCACCAGGTAGGACTCGTAGACCGTGTTCACCCGCGGCCACGGCAGATGGCCGAACTCGCAGATGACCAGCCGGCCGCCGGGCCGGGTGACCCGCAGTAGCTCGGCGAGCGCGACGTCGGGGTCGGCCACGTTACGCAGCCCGAACGAGATCGTCACCGCATCGAATGCCCGGTCGCGGAAGGGCAGCTGGAGGGCGTCGCCCGCCACGAACCGCACGGGGCCGGGCTGCGATGGGCCGGGCCGCCCGGCCGGCTCCGCCTGGGCCAACCGGAGCCTGCGCGCCCCGACCTGGAGCATGCCGAGGGAGAAGTCACACGCCACGCAGCTGGCGCCGGCCGCGGTAAAGCTCCGGGACGAGGTCCCGGTGCCCGCGGCGAGGTCGAGCACCAGCTCACCCGCCTGGGCCCCGACCGCCCGGGCCACGATGCGGCGCCACCACCGGTCCTGGCCCAGCGAGAGCACGTCGTTCATCAGGTCGTAGCGGCCAGCGACCTTGTCGAACATCGCCGAGACCTCGCCGGGCCGCTTGTCCAGGTTCGCGCGCGTCATGGGCCCAGCCTGGCACAGCCGCGGGCCGCTCAGAGCAGCGCGGGACGCTCCCAGGGCTCGCCGAGCACGTGCTGGGCGAGGAAGGCGAACACCGTCTCGTACCAGATCCGCGAGTTGCCCGGGCCGAGTACCCAGTGGTTCTCGTCCGGGAAGTAGAGGAATTTGGATCCGGCCAGGTGCCCGGGACGGGCCGCCAGGTCCGTCCAGAGCCGGAGCGCCTCACCGATCGGAACGCGGTAGTCCTTGTCCCCGTGGATGACCAGCATTGGCGTGGTAATGGCGGCCACGTGCCGGTTCGGGGAGCTGGCCGCGTACCGCTCCGGCTGGGTGGCGGGTGTCCCCAGCTGGCGGCGCCACTCCGCGGGACAGTCGGTCGTCCCGAACATCTGCTCGAGGGCCCAGAGGCTGGCGTGGCTGACGATGGCCCGGAACCGGGTGGTGTGCCCGGCGATCCAGTTCGCCATGTAGCCGCCGAAGGAGCCGCCCATCACGGCGGTCCGCCCGGCATCCAGGTCAGGGCGGGCGATGGCCGCGTCGGTGATGTCCATCAGGTCGGTGAACGGCAGGTCGCCCCAGTCGCCGTGGCCGCGGGCCACGAACTCGTGCCCGTAGCCGGTGGACAAGCCCGGGTCGGGCAGCAGCACCGCGTAGCCCCTGGCCGCCATCAGCCACGGGTTCCAGCGCCAGGACCAGGAGTTCCAGCTCGAATACGGGCCACCGTGCACCCATAGCAGCAGCGGGGCAGGCGTGTCCGGGCGGGCCGATTCGGGCAGCACGAGCCAGCCCCGCAACGGGGTGCCGTCGGCCGCGGCGGCCTCGATCTCGTCCAGCCGGCCGGGCAGCGGCGGCGGGGCGGCGGGGCCCTGGAGGAACTCGGGTTCGCCGGGCTGGGTCGCGTCGAGCCGCACCACCAGCGGCGGGCTGTCCACCGCCGAGCGCAGGGCGTAGAGGAACTGCCCGTCCGGCGAGGGGCACAGGCAGGAGTAGGCGCCGTGATCGGTGCTGAGCAGGGTGACGGCCCCGGTGTCCAGGTCAGCCCGCAGCACCGGCCCCCGGCCGTGGTCCGCGGTGGTGATGAAGACCGCCGAGCCGTCCGGGGCCCAGGCCAGTTCCGCGGGCCAG
>DASQRM010000167.1:0-25494 GCA_035642895.1 Streptosporangiaceae bacterium
CGCCACGCTGCTGCGCAACTACGGGCGCTTCCTGGCCGCCAACAGCTCTCCGTCGAGCCCGTTCGCGGGCCTGTTCGCGCTGCTCAAGCTGTTCCACCGGTCGGCCGGCCATATCACGATGACCACCCAGGCCGCCGGGCCCGCGTTCGGCCTGCTGCCATCCTTCCTCGCTCAGGTCACCGCCGGCGTACCGGGCGGGTCGACCACGGTGGAGACGCTCCCCTGGCTCCAGGCCGCGCAGACCTCCAACGGGTCCGGGCCGAACCGGCGGGGCAAATACAAGTCGGCGTACATGAAGACCGAGTTCCCCGACGACCAGATCCAGGCCATCTACGGCGCGCTGACCGATGCGGCTTACTCCAACTCGCAGGCCCTGCTGCAGGTCGACTCCTACGGGGGCCAGGTCAACGCGCTGGCGCCGGACGCCACCGCGGTCGCGCAACGCTCCTCGATCATGAAGCTGCAGTACCAGACCTACTGGATCTCACCCGAGGACGACGAGGTCAACCTGGGCTGGATCAACGGTTTCTACGCCCGCGTGTATGCGGCCAGCGGCGGCGTCCCCGCGTCCAACCGGGTCACCGACGGCTGCTTCATCAACTATCCCGACGTCGACCTCCCGGCCAGCTGGCCGGCCCTTTATTACAAGGACGGCTACCCCGCCCTGCAGGCGGTCAAGGCCCGCTGGGATCCGCGCAACGTGTTCAACCACGCCCAATCGATCACCCCGGCTGCTCACTGGTCGCCGCCTGGTCCCCCATCGTCAGCGCCGGGTGGTTTTCGTTAGCGGAGACGATCGGCGTGAACCGTGCTCGTCAGGCCGCGGCTGGGAGGCGTCTGGCCGGCCCGAATGAGGCGGCGAACCCCTGCCGCCAGCTGGGGTAGCGGGGCGTCCAGCCGAGTTCCCGCCTGGCCCGGGCGTTCGAGGCGCCGCGGGACTGGGTGGCCCCCAGCACCGCATCGCCGCCGATGATGAGCCGGGCCACCCAGGCCGGGATGTGACGGGGCGGTTTCGCGCCGAGCGCGTCCGCCAGCACCGGCAGCCACTCACGCGCCGGGGCGGGCTCGTCGTCGACGATGTTGTAGAGGCCGGGCCCGTCGTGTTCGAGCGCGAGCACGGTCGCCGCGGCGGCATCGTCGAGATGGATCCATGAGGTGACGCCCTCGCCGTGGCCGATGATCGGGAACTGCCGTTTGCGGACCGCCTTGACCAGCTGGTCGCCGGGGTTGCCGTAAAAGCCGCCGTAGCGAAGTGCGATCCCGCCCGCCTCGGTGACCACCCGGTCGAGGTAGGCCATGGCCGCGTTCGTTTCCTGCGCCCCCGCAGGCGGGGCAGGGTCGAGCGGGTCGTCTTCGGTCTTGACCAGTCCGCCCTCGCGGGCGTAGCGGTACGGGGCGAAGCTCTGGGCGATGAAGCGGGGCACGCCCGCCTCGCGCGCCGCGGCCAGGAGGGCGTCGGTCCCCTCGGTCCGGAGCCGGTTGGTCTGGGCGAAGGTCCGGTCGAGCTTCCTGGAGAAGCCCCCACTGGCCAGCGCCGTCGCCTGGTGGATGATCGCCCCGGGCCGGATCTCGAGGACGGCCTGGCGTACCGCGCCCGCGTCGAGCAGGTCGAGCCGGACCGGCTGCGCGCCAAGCGCCCGGACCCGCTCGGCATGACCGGGCGAGGAGAACGTGCCGATCACTTCGTGCCCCCGATCGGCCAGCTGGGGGACGAGCCGGGTGCCGATCGCACCGCTGGCCCCGACGACCATAACTCGCATGAGCCTGACTCCTTCGCTTCCGGCCTTCGCCTGCGTTTTCGCGGGTCACATTGCTGACCCCTGGCCGGGCGGAAACGTGACCGGCAGAGGATGCGATTAGCCTCCGCGGGATTCACCCGCATTCAATTCCGCGGGCCGGCGTGCCCGGCGTGGCGGGATAGCTTTCCCCCCCGAATGTGCAAATCTGGGCGTCATGAGCCGGAATGCTCGTGTCTGCGCCCGGCGCGGACCTGAGGATTCGTATCCCGCTGGCGGAGTTCTGCCATGACCGGCCTGGGGGGGCCAGCCCGTCCCGTCCGCCGGATGACCCCAGCCCCGGCGCTGCCACCCCGCCTCACCGTTTTCGCCATGACCGGAGTGCTGGTCGCGGCGGGCCTGATCGTGGCCTGGATGGGGCAGCGTGCTGTGGCCCTGGCCTCGGCCCGTCCCGCGGTGGCGTGGGCCCTGGATCCGGCCTCGAACACCGTGACCATCCGGCTGAGGCCCGGCGGCGGGCCATCCAGCCGCCGGATCCTGGCCCGCAGCCATCTCACGGTGTCCGAGGAGGGGAACGGGAAGCAGTGGACCCAGTCTCGCGACGGCGGGCCGGTCGGGGTACCCGTGCCGCCGGGCCGGCGGACCCGTCTGACGGTCCAGGTGGCGGGCCCGGCGCCCTTCAGCCAGACGCTCACCGTCGCGGCCCCGCGGGCACTGCGGGTCACCGCGTCCCGCCGTGACTCGGGCGGGATCCGCGTCTGGGTATCCGGTCCCCTCCGCCGGCGGCCGCACGAGTCGCTGTGCGGCCAGGACGAGGTCAGTTTCCCCGCGTCGCGGGAGGTGGTCGTGGCGAACGGCGCAGTTCCCTGCCGGACCAAGCTGACCTTGACCGGCCGGGACGGTGAGCAAACCGTGGTCCGCGTCGCCCTCCGCGCCCTGCCCGGAACTCCGCTCTACTCCTTCGCCAGCCCGGCCCGCCGGGCCATCTACATCACCGTGGACGACGGCTGGACCCCGAGCCCGCAGGTCCTGACCATCATGCGCCGGACCCAGCTGCCGGTGACGGCCTTCCTCATCGAGCGGGCCGCCCGGCGGGACCTGCCGTACTGGCGGGCCTTTGCCAGCGCGGGCGGCACGGTAGGCGACCACACGGTGTCCCACCCCAACCTCACCACGCTGACCCTGGGCCAGGCCACGGCCCAGTGGGGGCAGGCCCGGCGGGCTCTCGGGCAGTTGCTCGGCCAGGTCCCCCTCCTGGGACGCCCCCCGTACGGGGCCTTCGACCCGGCGGTGCAGGCGGCGGCGTACCGGGGCGGGCTGAAGAAATTGGTGGGCTGGAGTGTGGTCGTGGACAGCAAAGGCATCCACACCTGGGACGGCAAACGCCTGGAGCCTGGCGAGATCGTGCTGCTGCACTGGGTTCCCGGCCTGGGCGGCCAGCTGACCAGGCTGCTCAAGGTCATCCACGCCCGGCACCTGAACCCCGAGCCGCTCACCGCGGCCAGCTTCGCGGGCACCGCCCCCCAGCGTCGTTCCCTCGACGGCGATTAAGGCTCCAGCCTGCGGAGAGTAGCGTGGCCTGCGTGAGCTTTGATGTCAGTGCGGACGCCTACCTGCGGTTCATGGGGCGGTACTCCGAGCCACTCGCGGTGCAGTTCGCCGATCTGGCCGGGATCGGCCGTGGCCAGCGGGTGCTTGATGTGGGGTGCGGGCCTGGTGCGCTGACCGCTGAGCTGGTGAGCCGGGCGGGCACGGACACGGTGAGTGCGGTGGAACCGTCGGCGCCTTTCGCCGCCGCGGTGCGGGAGCGGTTGCCCGGGGTGGATGTCCGGAGGTCACCGGCCGAGAAGCTGCCGTTCCCCGATGACGCCTTCGACGCCGCGCTGGCGCAGCTGGTCGTTCATTTCATGACCGACCCGGTGGCGGGCCTGCGGGAGATGGGGCGGGTGACCAGGCCCGGCGGGGTGATCTCGGCGTGCGTCTGGGATCACGCGGGCGGCCGCGGGCCGCTGTCGGTGTTCTGGCAGGCGGTGCGGCAGCTGGATCCGGCCGCCGACGATGAGTCTGACCTGGCCGGTGTCCGCGAAGGCCACCTGGCCGCGCTGTTCGCGCAGGCCGGGCTGAACGGGACGCAGGTCACCACGCTGACCGTGCAGGCTGGCTACGCCAGCTTCGGGGACTGGTGGGAGCCGTACACCCTGGGGATAGGCCCGGCGGGGGACTATGTGGCGTCCCTGGCCCCGGATCGCCGGGCCGCGCTGCGCGAACAATGCCGTCAGCTGCTGCCCGCGGGCCCCGTCGAGATCAGCGCCACCGCGTGGGCGGCGGTCAGCCGCGCCTGAACGGCCCGGGGCGGCCGGGGGCGTGGGTGAGGCGGCGGGTGATGATGGGGATGATGATGGCCGCGGCGATCAGGTGGCCCAGCGCCAGGGCGAGCCTGGTTTCCGTGGCGGTGTGGCTGGCGGCGAGCGGGAACACCAGCGAGATCGCGACCAGGACCAGCGAGGTGCGCAGGAAGGCCCGGGCGGGGTGGGCGGCGCGGCGGGCCAGGACCATGGCCAGGATCGTCCCGGCGACGGTGCAGAAAACGACGCCGATGGCGAAGCTGGCTGGCGTGATGGCCTGGGCGTGGCTCGCGCCGATTTCACCGGCGCGCATGGGGACATCCAGGGCCTGGGCCAGGGTTCCGTAGGCGTAGAGCACGGCCGCGCCCGCCACCGCGGCGGCGGCACCGGCCACGGAGACCGGAAGCTTGGCCAGGCGGGAGGTGGCCGGCGGGGCCGGGGTGGCCCGGGTGGCGGTGCTGGGAGTCGCGGCGCTCATGGTGGTAGCTCCTATTCGGGTGACGGGGCCCGGAAGGCCCGCTCACTGAACAGTCGAAGCCGGGCCCGGGGTCTCGACATCGGCGCGGTCCCAGTCACCGGGGCTGCGGCTGCCAGGATGGTGGCATGGAGGTCAGGATGGTGGCATGGAGGTACTGAGCAGCCGGATCCTGCTTCGACCTGCCGACCTGGGCCGCAGCCAGCATTTCTACCGGGAGGTGCTGGGCTTGGCGGTCTACCGGGAGTTCGGCTCGCCGGCCGATCCCGGGGTGGTCTTCTTTCTCGGCCCGGGGTTCCTGGAAGTTTCCGGGCACTCGGGCGTCGCCGCCGGTCACTCGGTGCGGCTCTGGCTCCAGGTGCGCGATATCAACGCCGAACATCAGCGGCTGGCCGCGGCCGGCGCCCGCATTCTGCGGGAGCCGGTCACCGAGCCCTGGGGATTGGCTGAGATGTGGCTCGAGGACCCCGACGGCGTCCAGATCGTCCTGGTCGAAGTCCCAGCCGATCACCCGCTACGCCGGGACCCGAGATCGTCACCGCCTCCCTGAGGCTGGCATGATGCGCGGCGGCCTGCCGGGCACCATCTGCGGGCGATATGCGGGCGAGTAGCCTCTACCAGCACAGCAGCAGCAAACGGCACCAGCTAACCGCGGGAGGAGCCCGGCGGATGGCCGGCGGCACGCTGAGCACGAGCCAGAGCCTTGGGAGATACTCCGCTAACTCAAGGGATGAACATGACGCAGCCGCGCTTCTCGCCGGACGACGAACTGGACCTGTCGACCCCGGAGGGCCGTCAGGCGGTGGGCGGGCGAATGCCGGCGCCCGAGTACGACCGTGATCAGATCCGGGTCGGCATCGTCCATATCGGTGTCGGCGGGTTCCACCGCTCGCATCAGGCGATGTACCTCGACCACCTGCTGAGCCAGCCGGATACCCGGGACGAAGCGCTCGGCTGGGGAATCTGCGGCGTGGACCTCATGCCGGGCGACCGGCCCAAGGGGCAGGCGCTCGCCGCCCAGGACGAGCTCTACACGCTGGTGGTCAGGAAGCCGGACGGCGCCCTCGAGCCGCGCGTGATCGGGTCCATAGTCCGGTACCTGCTCGCCCCGGATCAGCCAGCCGAGGTGCTCGACGCGCTGGCCAGCCCGCAGACGAAGATCGTCTCGCTGACCATCACCGAGGGCGGCTACAACTTCAACCAGGTCACGGGCGAGTTCGACGCGGACAACCCGGCGGTGGCAGCGGACCTGGCCGCAGGCTCTGCGCCGGGCACCGTGTTCGGCTTCGTGGTCGAGGCCCTGCGCCGCCGCCGCGCCCTCGGCGTACCGCCGTTCACGGTGATGTCGTGCGACAACATCCCGGGCAACGGAGGCATCGCACGCGCGATGTTCTCGGCCTTCGCCGACCTCAGGGATCCCGATCTCGGCGCCTGGGTGCGCACCGAGGTGGCGTTCCCTAACTCGATGGTCGACCGGATCACGCCCGTGACGACTGAGCAAGACATCGAGCAGTTGCGCGAGGCGTTCGGGATCCGCGACGCCGTGCCGGTCGTCTGCGAGCCCTTCACCCAGTGGGTGCTGCAGGACGTTTTCCCAGCCGGCCGCCCGCCCTGGGAACGGGCCGGCGTGCAACTGGTCCACGACGTCGAGCCCTATGAGCTGATGAAGCTGCGCCTGCTGAACGCCAGCCACCAGGCGATGGCCTACGCCGGGTACCTGGCGGGCTACCGGTACGTGCACGAGGTAGCGGCCGACCCGGTCTTCATCGAGTTCCTGCGGGGCTACATGCAGCAGGAGGGCGAGCCGACGCTGCCCGCCGTCCCCGGCACCGACCTCGGCCATTACATCCACACGCTGCTGCAGCGTTTCGCCAATCCGGCCATCCGCGACACGCTCGCCCGCCTGGCCGCCTTCAGCTCGGACCGGATTCCCAAGTGGCTGGTGCCGGTGATCCAGCAGAACCTGGCCAGCGGAGGCGAAGTCACCCGGTCGGCTGCTGTCGTGGCCAGCTGGGCCCGCTACGCCGAGGGAACGGACGAGTCTGGCCAGCCGATCGACGTGGTGGACGGATTGCGAGACGAGCGGATGGCCAGTGCACGGCGGCAGGCCGAGGACCCGCTGGCGTTTGTGCGCAACGAGCAGCTGTTCGGTGACATCGCCGGCCAGTCCGCGTTCGCCAGCGCCTACCTGCTGGCCCTGGAGTCCTTCCACGAGCGCGGGGCGCTGCGCACCATCGAGCAGATCAACCAGACCCTGCGCCTGACCTAGAGGGGCCCGGACTCGCGAAGCCGGCCATCGCGCAGCCCCAGCCAGCGTTCCACCTTGGTCTCGGCCAGGAACCGCTCGTCGTGGCTGACCACTACGAACGCGCCCTGGTAGGCGTTGAGCGCATTTTCCAGCTGGCCAACGCTGACGAGGTCGAGGTTGTTGGTCGGCTCATCCAGCAGAAGCAGCTGCGGGGCCGGCTCGGCGAACAGGACACAGGCCAGCGTGGCGCGCAGCCGCTCACCGCCCGACAGCACCCCGACCGGGAGGTGGATGCGCGAGCCCCGGAAGAGGAAGCGCGCGAGTTTACCAAGGCCGGCTGGGCGGCCAGCGGTCCATCAGGAGCTGGAGGCTTGCTTGTCCACCGACGCCTGGTAGATCTGGGCGATCGATGACTCGAGCTGCGCGTTGAACTGCTCGTCGGTCTGGCTCTCGGTGAGCCCTTCCAGCAGGGCGCGGGAGAAGCTGGCGATGAGGGTGGTATCCCGCCGAAGCAGGGCGCAGGCTTCATCGCGGCTATAGCCGCCCGACAGGGCCAGAACCCGGAGAACACGCGGATCGGCGGCCAGGTCGCCGTAGAGGCCCGGCTGGGTCGGGATGGTGAGCTTGAGCATGATGATCGCGTCCTGGGGCAGCGCCTCTACGTGCTTGTGCAAGGCGTCCCGCAGCAGGGTTTCGGCTTGCTGCTTGTGCGGGCTGGAGATGCTGACCTCGGGCTCGAGGATCGGGATGAGGCCTGCGGCCAGGATCCGGCGGGCGTAGCCGAACTGCTGCTCGACGATGGCCGAGATTCCCGCCTCGCTGGCGTCCTTGATCACGGAGCGCATCTTGGTGCCGAAGATCTGGTGCCGGTTCGCGCGCTCAAGCAGGTCATCGAGAGTGGTGATCGGCTTCATGAGCTGCACGCCGTCCTGCTCCGCGGCCAGGCCCAGATCGACCTTCAGGAACGGCACGACGTTCTTGTCCGCCCACAGATACCGGGCGGTCGGTACACCATGCACGTCTCGTTCCATGGTCTGCTCGAACAGGATCGCGGCCAGGATGCGCGAGCCGTCGAAAGCCGGGCTGGTCACCACACGGGTGCGCATGGCGTGGACCAGGTTGAACATTTCCGCCTCGGAGCTGTAGCGGTCCTGGTCGATTCCGTACTCCGCGAGTGCCTTGGGCGTGCTGCCACCACTCTGGTCGAGGGCAGCGAAGAAACCCTGGCCGGTCTTGATCTTCTCGAACTGTGCGGCATCCACGATCCCCATTGTGGCATCACACGAATGCGGGGTCTGGCTCACCTGGGCGTGTTTCAGGTGCGCTGGCCGCCGGGGCGGCCGGTACGGATGCCGTCCAGCACGATCCCGGTGAGGCCGCGACGCGGGAGCTAGACCCGGATACCTGCGCGTCCGCTGGGTTCGCCGGAATACGCGTGCGTCACTGCCTCGTTTCAAGCAGCGTGACGTTGCAGCCAGAAGCCTATGAAGACATGCAGTTCTGGTTCGATCCGCTGTGCCCCTGGGCCTGGATCACCTCGCGCTGGATGCTTGAGGTGGAGAAGGTCCGGCCGGTCAGGGTGGACTGGCGGATCATGTCGCTGGCGTACCTGAACCTGATCCAGCACGACGGTGAAGGCCTGACTCCGGAGTATCTGGAGCGGATGGGCCAGGCGTGGGGCCCGATCCGCGTGGTCGCCGCCGCCGCCCACGAGGCCGGGCCGGGTGTCCTCGGCCCGATCTACACGGCCATCGGCACGAGGTTCCACGACCAGGGCCGCAGAAACGATCCCGAGGTGATCGCGGAGGCGCTGGCTGAGGTGGCCCTGCCAGCTTCCCTGGCAGGCGCCGCGGACAGCACTGAGTTCGACGACGAGATTAAGAAGTCTCACCACGAGGCCTTCGACGTCGTCGGGACGGACGTGGGCACGCCCGTTATCCGCGTCCGAGGCAACGCCATCTTCGGCCCGGTCATCACGCCGATCCCGCGGGGTGAGGCGGCAGGCCGGCTCTGGGACGGCGTCGTACTCGTGACCGAGACCGACGGCTTCTTCGAGCTCAAGCGGACCAGGGACCGCAAGCCGGCGTTTGACTGACCCGGCCAGCTCAACGGCGCCGAGGACGGCTGCACGTTCGATGGTGCGCCCGTCCGGGAAGACCTGATCACGTCGGAACCTTCCGGTGGAATCGGGGAAGACAGATGAATGCATCCTTGCTCGCGGTCCTCAACGACGCCGAGCGGCTGCTGGTCACCGAGACGGAGCGGGCCGCGCTCGCCGCGCTTGACGAGGACGCGGCCATCGAGCTTGAAGCCCGGATCAGGCGGGCGCGCAATAAATACGTCGGCCAGTACCGCCGGGCCGCCAGTGCCGCCGTGCCTGAGCACGGCGGGCGCGGCACGGCCCGGCCGCAGAACAAGCAGGCCGCCATGAAGGCCGAGGCGTTCGAAGAGGCCCTGTCCCGGGTGAGCCGCCGGGTGGCGACCCTGGCCCGGCAGGCGGCGACGGAGCTTCGCGTGGAGCGGCTGGCGGCAGCCAGGGCCGTGAAGCAAGGCCGCGGGCCCGGCGTGCGGACGGCGGCCCCGGCCTCGAGCCGGAAGGGTCCCGCCGTCACCGGCCAGCGCACCGGGGACCGCGCGCTGCGCTCGCCGGCGAGCGAGAAACGGCGGGCCAGCACCCTGGCCACGGGGGCCCGCCGGCAGGCGAAGCGCGACAGCCGATGAGCACCGCCCGGTAATTCCGGCGATCCGGTCGGCAGTCCCGGGGCCTTGCACCACATCCGGGCGGTCTACGCCCGCGGCCTGCCGGTCACTGGCGCTGGCCTGCGGCCTCCGGCCCGGCCGTGGTGACCAATGGTCAGTCGGCCAGAACTTGCATGGCGTCTACCGCGCCCTGGCCAGCAAGCTCGTCGGCGCGCTCATTCTCGGGATGTCCTGCGTGCCCCTTGACCCAGAACCACTGCACCTGGTGGCTGCGGGACACCGCGTCGAGCCGCTGCCATAGATCGGCATTCTTGACCGGCTTCTTGTCCCGCGTGTTCCAGCCGTTACGTTTCCAGACGGCCAGCCACTGCGTGATGCCCTTCCGCAAGTACTCGCTGTCGGTATGCACATGAACCTCAGATGGCCGGGTCAGGCTCTCCAGCCCACGGATGGCGGCCATGATCTCCATGCGATTGTTAGTGGTCGCTGCCGCCCCGCCATAGATCTCCCGCCGGTGGCGGCCATACAGCAGAACAGCTCCCCAGCCACCTGGGCCCGGATTGGGCGAGCAGGCCCCATCCGTGAAGATCTCGACGATCCCCTGGTCCGCCTGCCCCGGCGGCCGTAGCTGCCCAGGGGACTCGCGTTCACCAGCCGCGGACGTCGATTCCGGCGTATCAGCCACGTCAGGCTCCCACTTCGACCGGTGGCGTTGGACCTGTGAGAGGACCGTCACGTGCATTGACCGCCCCGCGCGCCGACTTTAGCGTTAATCGACCGACCAGACGGACGGTCGTCCGGAGCAGAGCGGAGGCAGCCGGAGGTGTCCCTGGCGAATCATGTCCCGCTGTCCCCGCTGACCTTCCTGGCCCGGGCCCGCCGCGCCTTCCCCGGCAAGATCGCCGTGGTGGACGGGGATGGCACCGAGGTCAGCTACGAGACCCTGGGCCGGGACGGCGACGCGATGGCGGGGGCGCTGCGGGCCGGCGGCATCCGCCCGGGCGACCGGGTGGCCATGCTCGACCTCAACAGCCGGTGGCTGCTGGCGGCGCACAACGGTGTGCCCG
The DNA here is from genome assembly GCA_035642895.1 of Streptosporangiaceae bacterium. Taxonomy (GTDB): domain Bacteria; phylum Actinomycetota; class Actinomycetes; order Streptosporangiales; family Streptosporangiaceae; genus RYN-230. Next base: position 10,572 of record DASQRM010000167.1, read on the forward strand.
GGTCCGGCGCCGCGCTCGTCGCCCTGAACTCGCGGCTGGCCGCTCCGGAGTACCGGGACATCCTGACCCACTCCCGCGCCCGGGTCCTGCTGGTCTCCCCCGCCCTGCTGCCGGCGCTGGCCGTGTCGTCCGCAGGCGAGCTGCCGGTCGAGACGGTGGTGCTGCTGCCCGGGGGCAAAGACCCGGCCCGGCCCGCAGGCCAGGACGCGGCGCTGCCCGGTGCCCTGCCGTACGGGGAGTGGCTGGCCCACGCGGACTCCCGCGGGATCGAGCCACCCGGCGACGAAGACGCCATGATCGCGGTGAACTACACCAGCGGGACGACCGGCCGGCCCAAGGGCGTGGTCTACACCCACCGCGGGGCTTACCTTAACGCGGTCAGCATCGCCCTGGAGTTCGGCCTGTCCGCGTCCAGCTGGCAGCTGTGGACGCTGCCCATGTTCCACTGCAACGGCTGGTCGCTGACCTGGGGTGTGACCACGGTCGGGGGCACGCACGTGTGCCTGCCGTCGTTCGACGCTGACCGGGCCCTCGACCTGATCTCCCGGTACCCGGTCACGCACCTGTGCGGGGCACCGGTGGTGCTCAGCGAGCTGGCCCGGGCGGGCAGCCGGCGCAGCTTCGTGGCAGCCCGGCCGGTCCGGGCCGCGGTGGGCGGCGCTCCGCCCACCAAGGAGACCATCGCGGCGGTCCAGCAGATGGGCGTCCAGGTCACGCACCTGTACGGGCTGACCGAGACCTACGGGCCGTCGCTGGTCTGCGAGTACCAGGAAGGCTGGACAGATCTGCCTGCCGCGGTGCTGGCCGAGCGGCTCAGCCGGCAGGGGGTACCCACCGTATCCGTGGCCGACGTGCGGGTGGCTGACGGGTCGCTGGCCCCGGTGCCCGCGGACGGCCGGACCGTCGGCGAGATCCTGGTCCGGTCGAACACGGTGGCGGCCGGCTACCTCGACGACGACCAGGCCACCGCGGAGGCGTTCCGGGGTGGCTGGTTCCACACCGGCGACCTGGCCGTGATGCACCGCGACGGCTACATCGAGCTGACCGACCGGAGCAAGGACGTGATCATCAGCGGCGGCGAGAACATTGCCTCGGTCGAGGTGGAGAAGGTCCTCGCGGCCCATCCGGAGGTGCTCGAGGCCGCGGTGGTGGCCGTGCCCGATGAGCGCTGGGGCGAGCGTCCCGTCGCCTTCGTGACCACGTCCGGCGGCGCCGTCACCGAGCAGGAGCTGACCGAATTCGTCCGCGACCGGCTCGCGCACTTCAAGGCGCCGGACCGGGTGTACTTCGAGCCGCTGCCCAAGACCTCCACCGGCAAGATCCAGAAGCACGTGCTGCGCGCCGTGGCCCGCGGGCGGACTTAATTTTTCCGATAACGAAGACCCGGCCGTTCAACTGGCTCACCCGACCGTGGCCGGCGGCCAGGGCGTGGCCGCCGGCCAGGGCGGGGCCGGCCTCGCCGTCTACGGGACGGTCACGGGCTGGATCACCACCGGGCCCGCGGTGGGGTCGAGTTCGGTGGCCTGCGACACGCCGGTGGGGGTGATGACGTCCACGGCCTTGGGGACGGTCCCTGGGTCTACCGTGCAGATCGGGTTCGACCCACCGGGGGCGCAGACGCCGAACGAGAAGGGCTGTGGCGTCGGCGCGAAGGCCCGGGCCTGATCGGGGCTGAACCCGTCCTGCCCGGTCAGCACGACGCTGAACGCCCAGCCGGATCCCGGCGTACCGAACTGGGCCTCCGGGAGCGCGATCGTGACGGTCCGGTTTGCGTCATCGACCAGCATGAAGGCCGTGCCGACCTGATTCCCGCTGGCATCTACCCAGGCGGGAGGCGCGAAGCCCTGGGCCTCGACCCGCTCGCTCCAGGCCCCCGCGGACGCGATGGTGTAGTTGCGGGATGTGAAGGCGGCCTGGGTGGAGGTCGCGCCGGCGCCCGGGGTGTGCACGTACACGTCCAGGAGCTGGGCGCCGAAATCGGACCCGAAGGTCGGGTCCAGGTTGGCCAGGGTGGCTCGCAGGTAGGCGGTGGTGCCGTCGCTGATGACCTGGAAATCGGTCAGGTCGAAGGCTCCCGCGTGGAAGTCCGACGCGGTCGGGTACTGGTAGGTGCCGGGCCCGTTGTCGTCGCCGGCCGGATCGGTGACGTTCAGGACCGTGGTCCCTGAGGTCACGTCCCCGACCACGGACACCTGCGCGTATCCGGTGCTCCGCCCGTCCGGTGAAGTCGAGGTCGCCGTGATGACGTTGTCGCCGAACCCGACCGGGACGCTCGCCGAGAACGATCCGTCCGCTGCCGCGACCGCGCTGGTCACGGACGCGGCAGCGCCCGTCGTGGTGTCCGCCGCCCCGATGTCCACCGAGGCGCCGGGCGACGTGGTACCGGTCACCGTCGTGGTCGCGGACCCGATGGTCGCGCCGGAGGCGGGAGCGGTGAGGGTCACCGTCAGCGCACCCGGCGCCCCGTGGGTGATGTAGCGCGCGGTCGTGACCGCGGGCGTGTCCACGGTGCGGCCCGTTCCGAGCCCGAGGATGAGCCGGAGCTCCTGGGCCTGGGCCCAGGTCAGCGGCGAGGCCGATCCGGCGGCCTGGCCGTCGGTGAACCCGATCGACGCGGTCGACGGGTCGCTGCCGTAGGGCGACGCCGGCAGGTCCGGGTCTTCCCAGGCCTGCTCGGGCACCAGGCCGACGCCTGAGGAGAAATTGACCATGGAGTTCAGCAGGCTGGCCGCGCCGGAACTCTGCCCGCCAGCGATGTCGCTCTCGGCGCGCTCGCCAGACAGGACGGGCCACAGGTGACCGGTCCCCACGTCGGTGGGCGGCCACGGCGCGCCGGTGGTGGTGCACGAAGTCTGGCTCGGCTGGTAGCAGTCGCCGTAACCGTCCGCGCTGCCGTCGGTGGCCGACGTGCCGTACCGGTAGTAGCCGGTGCCGCTGGGCGTGCCGACCGATATCTGCTTGTCCAGCACGCCCAGCGACGCCTGCACGTCCGGGTCGCTGATGGGCAGCTCGCCGAGCCGGACCAGCTCCTGGAACCCGCCGTCGATGACGCTGCGCTGGTCCACGGTCGGGCCGCCGTTGCCGAGGCTGTAGCTGATCGCCGCGTTCGGGTCACCGGTCTTGGACAGCCTGATGAAGTAGCGCGGGCCGTCCGGGCCGGTCGTGGTGACGGCCCAGGACTTGATGCTGCGCTGGAAGTAGTCGGCCGTCGCCTGGTAGAGCCGGGCCCGGGCCTGGTCGCCATGGTCGGCGGCGATGGCCGACGCCGCGGTCAGCCCGGCGATCTCGGCCGCGATGGTGGAGGGTGAGTAGCCGCTCTGCTCCTCCCACCGTTCGTTCCCGTCCGAGGGACCGTGGGCGACCAGGAAGTCGGCCGCGGGCCGGACGTGGTCGGCCCACAGTGCGGCGTCCCCGCTCAGGCCGGCCTGGTAGTCCATCAGGATCGGGTAGGCGACCTCGTCCAGCTGGAGTCCGCCAGTGTCGGGTGCGGCCTTGCCGTTGAGCAGCGAGTTGCGCGGCATGGCCCCGTCCGCCAGTTGCTGGCGGTCGAACAGGAACCGGACCGCGTCCCGCGCCGTGGCCAGGTCGCCGTCGGCCAGCAGGCCGGTGAACGCCTCGTACAGGTCGCGGGAGAACACCTCGCGGTAGGAACCGAAGTAGGCCGGCTGGCCACCGGACTTGGCCCCGGCCGGCACCGCCTGGCCCCACGGGCTGGCCAGCGAGGCCACGATCGCGCCGGGGAAGGTCTTGTCCTCGCTCGCCTTGAGCACGTTCGCGGACAGGTAGTAGTGCTGGACCAGCCGGGCCGTCGCACTGGCCGGCTCCCCCGGGTAGTGGGCCGGCGGCCGGTTCAGGCCCGCGTCGTACCCCACCCAGCCGGCCAGGTACTTCAGTTCCTTCAGCGCGAAGGGGGTGGCGAGCGAGCCCCGGGCCGTGCTCACCGCGCCTGCCTGCGTGCGGCCGAAGCCGAGCGCGAGCGTCAGCGTGCCGCCCGGGCCGGGCGCCAGTTCCTGGGTCGCCACGATGTGGCCGTCCGGCGCGGACGAGTACGGGGTCAGCGCGTGCGACGAGTCCAGCTGGGTGAGTCCATCGCTGGCGGTGCCGGCGTAGCCGACACTCGCCTGCGGCGCGGGAGTGCTGTCGGCCAGCGCCATGTAGGTCGGCACCGCGTAGGTCCGGTTGGTGGCGTTGGTGACCGTGTTGGTGCTGGAGACGACCGGGGTCGCGGATCCGCCCGAGGTCGTGACGACGCCGGTGTTGCCCCCGGCGTTGTCGGAACCGCCGCCGCCGTTCCCGTTCACGTGGGCGTCCAGCCGCGCGTACAGGTGCAGCCCGGCCACCTTGGTCCCGGAGCCGGGTACGGCGCTCAGCCGCGTGTGCATGAGCACGGTGTCGCGGCCGGGGTCGGTGATGTACGTGGTGGTCAGCCGGTAACCGTGCTGGGCATCAGTCGCCGTCACCGTGCAGGCCATGCCGGTCGGGTCCGCGCTGACCGTGTAGCTCATGTCCCTGGTCTGCAGGTCGGTGAACGTGGAGCCATCGGTGACGACGTACTGCAACGTGCTCACGTTGGTGTTGTCGACGGTGGGCTCGTAGGTGTCCGACAGCACTCCGCCGGCGACCGTGTACCAGACCTTCGACGCCGTGCCGGTGGCCGTGCCCGCGCAGTCTTTGCGGGCCAGATCGAAGTACGACATCGAGCCGGGGGCACCCGGCGCGACGCTGCCCGCGCCGGCCTGGGCCCGGCCCAGGGTGGATGGGCCCGCGGTGGCGGCTCCGGCGCTGGCCGCAGCCAGCGGGAGCATCGCCCCAGCCGTCACTAAGGTAGCCAGAACCCTGACGAAGCGCCTGCGACCACGAGCCGAGCGAGACATCCCCACCTCCGCCGGACCGCCTGGGGCACGAGCCGGTACGCGCCGTGCTTTGTCCGCGAATCCCCCCGGAGGATTCACCGCCCGGGCCGTCGCTGTCAAGAGCCAGCGCGCCGGGCCTCCCCCGGCCCGTCGCTTGCCACTCCGCTCCACCGGAGCAGGCGCCGGTCAGCTGTCTCTGGCGCTATCGGCCGTGACCGCCGGCCCGCGTTCGGGCGGGAGCGCGCGGAGAACTCCTGCAGCCTCGGCACGATCAGCCGTAGTTCAGGAGACGTCCGAAACCAGGCTCGTTAGATAGGTAGTTGTGGCGACGACCAGGCATCAGGGTTTGCGTCCAGCACCGGCCAGAATCCAGAACTTGCCGGGGTCATCGGACACGTCGGCACCCGGGTCTGGCCGCCACAGCGGCACGTAGACCAGTCCGGGGTCCACCAATTCGAAGCCGTCGAAGAAGCGCAGGATCTCCTCGTGCGAGCGCATCTGCGCCTGGGCGGAGACACTGCTGTTGTAGACCTTCTCGGCCGCCTGCGCCACGACCGGCCTGCTCGCGTCCGTGGCGTGGGCCAGGACAAGATAACTGCCGGGGGCGAGAGCATCCCGCAGCGTGGCCACGATCCGCCAGGGATCAGCGGCATCGCTGATGAAAGGAAGCACCGAGACGAGCAGCAGCCCGGCCGGCTGGCTGAAGTCGATCAGCCGCCGGGTGCCGGCGTGGGCCAGGATCTCTTCCGGCTGGTGCAGGTCGGCGTCGATGATCGCGGTGTTCTCATTCCCGGCGAGGAGAGCCTTGCTGTGCGCGATGGCGACCGGGTCAATGTCGGCATAGACAACCCGGCAATCCGGGCTGGCCTGCTGGGCGACCTCATGCACGTTCCCCTGAGTCGGGATGCCTGAGCCAATATCCAGGAACTGGCCGACCCCGGCGTCGGTGAGGAACCGCACCGCCCGGCCCAGGAAGTCGCGGTTAGCGCGGGCGATCGCCCGGACGCTGGGATCGGTCGCGGCCAGCGACCGGCCCAGGTCCTGGTCGGCCAGGAAGTTGTGACTGCCGCCCAGCAGGTAGTCATAAACACGGGCGACGTTCGCCCGCCTGACGTCCACCCGAGGCGGTCCCCAGCCAGGCTCGCCACCCATCACGCCTCCGGTCCACATGTCCGCGGTACTCCTGGTGCGCAGCACAGCCCGCTGGCCGGCTCCTGGCTAGCCGGTACCCGGCATCTGGCGCAAGGTTTGGCATACCGCCCAATACAACCTATTGAGCAAGACACGCTACCGCAGGGCAGGGGCGACAGCCGAGGCAGCATCAGGGCGAGGCGATCCTGCCTCGGCCCATCAATGGTTAGGCAACGGGCGGGTTGATAAGCGTCTGGTCGGCTGTTCTTTCTTCCGAAAGACGCCGATTACGCGTCGCGAGCCTTTACGGTCCCCTTGGTGTGGCATCTTAGTGTCAATGCAAGTGTCCGGACAGACCTGGCCGGCTCATCCGCGGTCACGCGTGACCCGGCACAACCAGGCAGCCAGTGTGCAGGCAGGACTGAACCGGGGAAACGGGATGATCAGGACACTTATTGCGGAGCAGACATCGCTGATCCGCGCGGGACTGGTAGCCCTTCTTTCCGGTACCGGCGACATTCACGTCATCGCCGAATTGCAACGTGGTGATCAGGTGGTGTCCGCATCGCTGGCCTTCCAGCCTGACGTCGCCGTCCTGGACGCGGCCCTGCCCGGCGCGGACGGCTTCGCCGCAGCCCGTGCGCTGCATGCGGAACTGCCGTCTTGCCGCTCACTCATCATGAGCGAGCGGCGGGACCCGGCCAGCCTCCGGCGGGCGGTGGCCGCCCACGCGACCGGGTTCGTCATGCGGGACGTTGCGCCTGACTTCATGGCTGAGGCGGTCCGGCGGGTGGCCAGGGGCAAGAAGGTAGTCGACCCCGAACTTGCCTTCGCCGCGCTGAACACCGCGAAGAACCCGCTGACGGACCGGGAACTCGACGTCCTCCGGCTCGCCGCCGAGGGTTCCACCACGGCGGAGATTGCCGGGCACCTGTGCCTTTCGGTGGGCACCGTGCGGAACTACCTCTCGCGGGCCATCACCAAGACCGGTGGCCGCAACCGCGTGGACGCTATCCGGATCGCCGACGGCGCCGGCTGGTTCTGAGCGCTGCCTCGCTGCCAGCACCGCCCACCCCCGCCTGATATCGCATGTTTTCCAGCGCACTGGACGGCTATTGGCGTCTCGTCTTATCCGGAACAAGCGTGCCGGGCGCCGATGATATTTGTCACTGTCCTGGCCGTGTGCAGCTCACCACAGGTTCATGACGGTCGTCACTTGTCCCGACAGTAATGCCCTGGGATTCTCTATGCGGGCACCAGAAGTGGCCGGTGAGCGGGAGCCATATGCGCTGGAAGACGACAGATCCTATTTGATGGTATTCATCAGCTGGTTTCGCGCGGGGGGCGTTTGTGGATAAGCGGTATGAATTGTTTTGCCTCGCTGATCCACTATTTTATGATTCCCCGAACCGCAGCGGTGCGGCGGATCGGTGCTTCACCGTGGCCACACGCCCGCTGCCAGCAGGCTGGGGCCAGACCAGACTCGGCGAGTGGCAGGTGCAGATGCCGCCCGGCGACCCGCTGCCCGCCCAGGGCTGGAAGATCCACGTGTCCGCCAGCACCGAGAATGCGGAACGGGTGCTCGGCAGGCTCTTTGACTACTGCGTGCCGCGGCAGCTGTCGTTCAAGTTTCTCCGCAGCCCGCTGGCCCTGCACCTCCGGAACGCGAAGTACGCCCCGCGCGGGGCCAGCGGCAAGCTGGCCACCATCTATCCCGTGGACGAGACGTCCTGCGAGCGCACACTCGCTGAGCTGGACGACCTCATCGGGGGCGAACCGGGACCTTATATCCTGAGCGACCTGCGGTACGGCGAGGGCCCGCTCTACGTGCGCTACGGCGGGTTCACGGAGCGGCACTGCTGCAATGCCGGTGGCGAGGTCGTGCCGGCGATCGAAGACGACACCGGTCAGCTGGTCCCTGATGTGCGCGGGCCGGTTTTCACGCTTCCGGAATGGGTCACGCTGCCGTCTTTCCTGGGCCCCCATCTCGCGGCGCGCAACGCGGTTACCCTCAAGGACCTGCCCTATCAGATCGACCAGGCGCTGCACTTCTCGAACGGCGGAGGGGTCTACGCGGGGACGGACTCCCGGACCGGCGACCGTGTCGTGCTCAAGGAGGCGCGGCCCTACGCCGGTCTCGCCGCCGACGGCAGTGACGCCGTGGCCCGGCTCCGGCGTGAGCACGAGATCCTGCGCCAGTTGTCCGGCCTGGACGTCGTGCCCGGCGTGCACGGCTATTTCCCGGCCGGGGATCATCACTTCCTGGTTGAGGACCACATTGACGGGGTGCCGCTGAACTCGCTCTATGCCCATCGCTATCCCCTGATCGGGGCGGCACCCGATCCGGTCGAGGTTGCTGACTACACCTCCTGGGCCCTGGGCATCTGCGCTGACCTGGAGCGGGCGGTCGGGGCGATTCACGACCGCGGCATTGTCGTCAACGACCTGCACATGTTCAACATCATGATCCGTCCGGATGACAGCGTCGCGCTGATCGACTTCGAAGCGGCCGCGCACATCGAGGAGGGCAGGCGGCCGGCGCTCGGTAACCCGGGCTTCGTGGCGCCACGGGACCGGACCGGATTCGATATCGACCACTACAGCCTGGGCTGCGTCAAGCTGGCCATGTTCCTGCCGCTGACGACACTGTTCGCGCTCGACCGGGGTAAAGCGGAGCATGTCGCTGAGGTGATCGCGGAACACTTTCCGGTCACGCCGCAATTCCTGGACGGCGCGGTCCGGAGTATCGCCGGGCCGCCGCAGCGCCGGGCCTTCGTACCGCCAGGCCCAGGCACCGCCCGGCCAGGCCCGGGCACCGCCCGGCCGGCCCCGGCCCCGCAGATTGCGCCTGACCAGGCGGGATGGGAGCGAGCCCGGACCTCCCTGGTGCAGGCCATCCACGGCAGCGCGACTTTGGCGCGCGACGACCGGCTCTTCCCCGGTGACATCGAGCAGTTCGCCACGCCAAGTGGCGGCCTCTGCATCGCAACTGGCGCCGCGGGCGTCCTCTACTCCCTGTCCGAGGCTGGCGCGGGCAGCCTTCCCGAGCACACCGAGTGGCTCATCCGGCGGGTGGCAGAACCAGTGCCCGGGGCTCGTCTCGGCCTGTACGACGGCATGATCGGCGTGGCCAGCGTGCTGCACCGCCTGGGCCATCCCGCGGCCGCGCTGCGGGTGGCGGAGACATGCCTCGCAGAGCGATGGGAACGGCTCGGGACCGATCTGCACGGCGGCCTGTCCGGCATGGCCCTGGCCCTGCTGGGGCTCGGTGAGGCCACCGGGGAGGTACGACTGCTGGAGGCGGGGCTCCGGGCCACCGACATGGTTGCCGCCGGCCTGCCCGGACAAGCCTCCGCCGAAAGGGGCGGCGGGGTGGGCCTGCTGCGCGGCTCTTCCGGGCCGGCGTTGCTCTTCATCCGGATGTTCGAGCGCACTGGTGATCACCGATATCTGGATCTTTCCGCTGCGGCGCTCGGCGCGGACCTGGACCGGTGCGTGCTCGATGGCAAGGGCGCGCTGAAGGTGGACGAGGGCTGGCGCTTGATGCCCTACCTCGACGGCGGCAGCGTCGGCATCGGCCTGGCCATTGACGATTTTCTCGCTCACCGCCGGGACGACCGGTTCGAGCAGGCGGTCGCAGGAATCCGGGCCGCCGCCTGCTCGACCTATTTCGCTCAGCCGAGCCTCTTCCGGGGCCGCGCCGGGATGCTGATGTATCTCTCGCGCGGACAGGCGCCGGGTCACGCGGGCGGTGACCCACAGGTTGCCGCCCATGTCCGCCGCCTGGCCTGGCATGCGATCAGCTACCGCGGCGGTACCGCGTTCCCCGGTGAGACTCTCTTCCGGCTCTCAATGGATCTCGCCACCGGTACCGCGGGCGTCCTCCTCGGCCTTGCATCGGCCCTCTCGCCTGACGGCGCGGGATTGCCGTGCCACCGCCCTGCGCAGCGTCCGGGTGCCCGGGCAGGCAGCGTCAGCGGCCATCCAGACGTCCCTGGGAGCTTCAGCCAGGGGCTGCACGAAGTATCCGTCATCACAAGGAGGTAACACCAACATGGCGCTCCTCGACATGCAGGGCATGGAGCTCAAGACCGCGCGCGGCGGGAACGGCGGCTGTGGCGGGCACGGCGGCGGGGGCAGTGAGCTCAGCCTCCTGCTGTGCGACAGCGTGGCCAGCATCACGCTCTGCCTGTAGCACGCGGTCTCACGCATCATTAGGCACGGCGCGGAGTGCGGCCTCACCCGGCCGCGCTCCGCGCCGTCTCCCGGAGGGCATCCGTGCCGAACCACGCGCGACACCGGGCCGAGTCCGCCGAGCGCCGGCTGCACCGGGCCGCTGACCGGCTGCTGCTGCGGATGGCGCGGCACGGCGCGCACTGGACCGCGCTGCTGGCCATCACGTCGATCACCGGAGCTGTCGCGGATACCCTGCTTCCGGCGACCGCGGGGCACACCGTGGACATCGTGCTCCGCTCGGCGTTTGCGCCGGGCCCGGCGTCAGGAGCCCCGGATCGGGCCGGCTACTGGCTGGCCGGGTGCATCGCGCTGATCGTCGTCATCGTGGCCTGCGGGGCGCTCGGCCCCTTCGCGGCCGGGATGAGCACGGCCAGCGCGACCGCGTGGCTCAGGCGCCGGCTGGCCGGTCACGTCTTCGCCTGCGGCCCCGGGCTGCCGGGGCGGTTTCCCGCCGGGGACCTGGTCAGCAGGATGATCGGTGGCGCGGCGGTGGCGGGGAACGCGCCCGCGAGCGGCATCCAGGCGGTGACAGCCGTCATCACGCCAGCGGGCAGCATCATCGCTCTGGCCCTGATCGATCCCTGGCTCGCGGTGGCCTTCGTCGCCGGGCTGCCCGCGCTCGCGGTCGTGCTCCGCGCATTCGTCCGCGACTCGTCCGACGTCACGGCCAATTATCAGCGGGCCCAGGGGGCCATCACGGCCCGGCTACTCGATGCGCTGGCCGGCGCGCGCACCATAGCCGCCGCGGGTACCAGTGACCAGGAAGCGGCCCGCGTGCTGGTGCCGCTCGCTGACGTGCGCCTGCATGGCCAGGCGTTCTGGAGAATTCAGGCCCGGATCGCCGCGCAGGGCTCGGTCATCGTCCCGCTGCTGCAGGTCGTGGTCCTCGGGGTCGCCGGATTTGAGCTTGCGGCCCACCGGATCAGTCCCGGGGAGTTGCTGGCCGCCAGCCAGTACGCCGTGCTCGGGGCCGGGGTCGGCGCGTCGATCGGGCGGCTCGGCCAGCTGGCCCAGGCCCGCGCCGGGGCCCGGCGGATGGCGGAGCCCCTCGCCGAGCCGGTGGTCGCCCCGGGCACCGGGCCATTGCCGCCCGGCCCAGGCCGCCTGGAGCTGCGCGCGGTGACCGTGCGCAGTGGCGGCGAGCTGGTGCTCGATGGTGTCAGTGTCTGCGTGCCAGGCGGGGCGGTGGTCGCCGTGGTCGGGCGCTCAGGGGCGGGCAAGTCTCTGCTCGCGGCGGTCGCCGGACGGCTGGTGGATCCGGACGGCGGTGAGGTGACCCTCGACGGTGTGCCGATGACCAGCATCGGCCGGGCCGCGCTGCGCCGGGCCGTCGTTTACGCGTTCGACCGGCCCGCCTTGTTCGGCGGGACCCTGCGCGAGGCGATCGCGTTCGGGGTCTCGCGTCCATCCACCGCGCAGATACTGGCCGCCGCCCGGGACGCGGCCGCCAGCGAGTTTCTCCGGCGCCTGCCAGCAGGCCTGGATACGCCCTCAGCACAGGCCCCGATGTCGGGCGGGGAGATCCAGCGGATCGGGCTGGCCCGCGCGTTTGCGCATGCGGATCAGGCCCGGCTGCTGATCCTCGACGACGCCATGTCCAGCCTCGACACTGTCACCGAGATGCGCGTCAGCCAGGCGCTGACCACTCATCGCGGTGGCCACACCTGCCTCATCATCGCGCACCGCGCCGCCACGGCCGCCCGCGCCGACCTGGTGGCCTGGCTGGACCGCGGCAAACTGCGTGCCCTCCGACCGCATCACGAACTCTGGGCCGACTCCGGCTACCGTTCCGTGTTCACGCCCGGAGCGGTGGAACTGGCCGCCGCCGATGGCTGATCAAGCGCTAGTTGGCCCGCCGCGGGCCCGCCGCGCGCTGGTGCTGCGCGTCCTGCGGCGCAGTCTCACCAACCGGCCCCGGGACGCTAGCTGGCTGGCCGCCTGGTCGCTGGTCCAGGCGCTTCCATCGCTCGTCTCGGGCTGGGCGGTGGCCAAGGCCACCTCCGACTTCCTGGAGGGTGGCGCCGGCACCGGGCAGGGAATCGAATGGCTCGGCCTGATCGGGCTGGCCGCCCTGGCCAGCGCGCTGGCCAGCCGGCAGACCTACCTGAGGGTCGCCGCGCTGGTCGAACCGCTCCGCGATGATCTGGTGCGCATGATCGTGACGGCCGCGCTCCAGAACGCGACCTGGGACCCAGCCCCGCGGGACACCGGTGCCGTCGCCCGGATCACCCATCAGGCCGAGATCGTCCGGGACACCTTCGCTGGCCTGCTGGCGGTCGGCCTCAGCTTCGTCTTCACGGTGGTCAGCGCCGTCATCGGCCTGGCCGCGCTGGTGCCCGCGATCGTGGCACTGGCTGTCGCGCCGATGGCGGTGTCGCTGGCGTTGTTCTGCTGCCTGCTGCCGTCCTTTGCCCGCTGGCAGGCCAAGTCCGTGGTGGGCGAGGAGGAGGTGGCTGATTCCGCCGCCGCCGCGCTGGCCGGCCTGCGCGACGCCCTGGCCTGCGGGGCAGAAGACCAGTTGCTCAGCGAGATCACTGACCGGGTGACGACGCAGGCCGCCGCCCTGAAGGCGCTGGCCAGAATGAACCTGCTCCGGACGCTATGCCTGGCGGTCGGTGGCTGGCTGCCGCTGATCCTGGTACTGGCGGCCGCACCCTCGCTGGTACGCGGGGGCGTCAGCCCCGGGGCGGTCATCGGCGCGGTGACCTACATCGGCGGGGTCCTGCAAGGTGCCCTGTACATGCTGACCCGTGGGCTCGGCGGCAGCGGCATTCGGCTCGCGATCACGCTGCAACGGATCGTCGAGGCCAGTGCGAACCCCGCGGACCGGAATCCCCTGGGTGCCGGCCAGGCCATGAGCGGCGGGGGAACCCGGCCCGGCCCGCGCGGGCGCCCCGCCGGGCACGGCGCGGTGACCAGCGCCTCGCCGCTCCCCGGCCGGACGGGCCGGGACCTGGCGGAGGTGTCGGTCCGGGGGGTGAGCTTCGCCTACGGCCCGTTCGCCGAACCGGTGCTGCACGGGCTCGACCTCGACATCCCCGACGGGCATCACCTGGCCATCGTGGGCCCGAGCGGAATTGGCAAATCCACCCTCGCCGGGCTGGTCGCCGGGCTGCTCCAGCCACTGGCTGGCGAAGTCCGGCTCGGCGGTACCCCGACGACCGAGATAGCCGCCGCAGACCTGCCGAGATACCGGGTCCTGATCCCCCAGGAGGCGTATGTCTTCGCCGGCACACTCGCCCAGAACCTGCGCTACCTGGCGCCCGATGCGCCGCCGGAAAAACTTGACGCCTCGGTCGACGCGGTCGGCCTGCGCGACCTGGTCACGCGGCTAGGCGGATACCGCGCGGATCTGGTCCCTACCGCGCTGTCCGCGGGGGAACGCCAGCTCATCGCGCTGGCCCGGGCGTACCTGTCGCCGGCCAGGCTGGTCATCCTCGACGAGGCGACGAGCCATCTTGACCCCGTCGCCGCAGCGCACGCCGAGAGCGCGTTCGCCGCCAGGCCGGGCACACTGATCGTCATCGCGCACCGGATGAGCTCCGCGCTCCAGGCCGAACAGGTGCTCGTCCTGGATGGTTCCTGTGCCCGGATCGGCGATAACGCGACGCTTCTCGCCACCTCGCCGCTGTACCGGGATCTCATCGGCCACTGGCGGGCTGATCACCCCACGGGAACAAGCGTCCGCGCCAGCTCCCGGTCCGCCTGGGCCTAAAGCGGCCTGGGCCTAAAGCGGCCCGGGCCTGAGCCGTCCGGGCCTGAGCCGCCCGGGCCTGAGCCGCCCGGGCCTGAGCCGCACCGGAACCGGGGGAAGACTCCCGGCCACCCCCGCGTCGCTGGTCAGCATTCGGCCATCGCATCCGGTGGCGGCGGGATCGCGTGCGGGTCCTCGCTGTCCAGATAGATGATCTTGTAGCGGTCGGTGAGCTGGCCAACGTCGCTGGTAACCCGGATCGCCGGCGAACGGTTCTTCAGGAACATCCGCAGCTCCCGGGTAGGCCAGTAGAGCAGCTCGTGGAAAGCATCGAAACGCCGCCCGCTTGCTCGCGCATACGCGAGCACTTTCCGGACATACAGATCCGGGTCGCTTTCGCGGCGCACGACGGACACGGCCAGATCGAGATCACGGAGATGACCGGCCCCCGGATCGAGATAACTCCCGAAGACCGCGACCTCGCGGATGGCCAGGAGCCGGCCGGGGTCGCAGTTGTACGCCCGGGCGCGTTCGACGACCTCCACGAGATGGCGCCGGGCCGTAACCCGGTTGATGGGCTTCCCACAGATCACGTCATCCTTCGAGACCCGCATCCAGTCTCCAGCTTAGGCCGCCCGGAACTCACTCATTCTCACATGCGACCCGGTTAGTTCTTGAGCACCCTGACGGGCTACCTGACGAGTTAGAAAGGCCTTGCAGGACAACAAGGCGAACTGAAGATGATGTGACTTTAAGTTGTTATTGGTGTAAAGTCAACACTCGTTGCGGCTTTGTTACACCGCCACCGGGCGGTGGCCGGGTAGGGTCGCGGACACCGTGAGGCGAACACCGTGCCGCGGACCCGGCCAGCCCCCGGTCCCGGCCGCGGCGGCGCAGCGGGTCTTAGCGACGGATCAGCGAGGCATCGACGCAGTCCACCCGGACGCGGGGAGAACCTCTTGCCCACCGAAGCGGGGAGAACCTCTTGCCCACTGAAAGAGCCCTAGAT
>DASQRM010000168.1:0-6436 GCA_035642895.1 Streptosporangiaceae bacterium
CAGGTCCTCGGGCAGGCCGGCCACCGAGGCCCCGAGCCACACGTGGGCCACCGGGGCGTCCCCGGCGTGCGCCCGGATCTGCCCCGCCACCTCCTCGGGCGTGCCGAACAGGAAGTACGACAACGGACCGGCCTCCGGTCCCCGGGTCCGCAGCCGCTGCGGGTCGACCGGGCGCGGCACCGGGTGGCCGGCGCCCTCCACCATGTACCTGCGATAGCTGTCCTGCTGATAGGCAATGTGCGGGGCGACGAGCGGCCAGTCCCGTTCCGGGTCCTCGGTCACGTAAGCCTGGATGCCGCCGCCCATCCGGGCGGTGGCCGGGTCATGGCCGCCCTCGGCCAGGCCGTCCCGGTAGTGCGGCCAGGAACTGGCGGCCAGAGTGAGCAGTCCCTCGCCCATCCGGCCGGCCCGCCGGGCGCCCTTGGGACCCTGGTAGCCGAGCCAGATCGGCAGCCGGTCCGCCACCGGCGCCGGGGTGAGGCCGCCGCCCGCCCAGAGCCGGCGCAGCTCCCCGACCTGCCCGTCCAGCGTCCGGTACCGGGCGCTCATGTCCGCCCCGAACAGGTCGAACTCCGGTACCCGGTAGCCCGCACCCAGGCCCAGGTCCAGCCGCCCGCCGCTGAGGATGTCGACCACGGCCGCTTCCTCGGCGAGCTGCGCGGTCTTGCGCAGCGGCGCGACCAGGATGCCGGTGCCCAGCCGCACCCGGCTGGTGCGCGCCGCGGCCGCCGCCGCGAAGGTGAGCGGCTGCGGAAGATAGCCGTCCTCGAAGCCGTGGTGTTCGGAGAACCACAGCGAGTCCGCGCCGAGCCGCTCGGCCTCCTCGCACATCTCCAGGGTGAACCCGTAGAGCCGGGCCGGATCCTGCCGCCAGCCGGGCGGGTTGCGCAGGTCGAACCAGACGCCGATGTTCACCGGGCCGCCTCGGTGTCCCAGAACCGGGCCCAGGAGCCGAATTCCGCGGGCAGCGCGGGCTCACGGCTGCCCTCCCAGCCGGTGAAGCCCACGGCCTGGGGGCGTTGCGTCACGTCGGCCGCGTACCAGTGCCGCTCGCGCCGGCGGGAGAAGTACCACTCGCCGCCGACCCGGGCGTACTCATCGAAGTAGCAGATGGCCATCACGATCCACTGCTCGCCCACCTCATGCTCGGCCCGGCAGTACACCGCGCCGGTAGCCCGGTCCGCCCCGTCCAGGTCGACCCGGTGCCCGCAGATCTGGTGCACCGACCGGTAGAACCGCCGCACCATGGGGTCGAGGTACCGGCGCAGCGCCTCCCGGCCTGTGCCGTGCCGGCCCATGTCCACGTCCGGCCGGAAACAGCCCACCCAGGCGTCCATGTCCCGGGCGTCCACCGCCATGGCGTAGCGGATGGCGAGCTGCTCGATGGCCAGGTGGGCCTCGATACGCTCGACTCGCTCGGCCAGTTCAGGATGGGACACGGGATTCTCCGTTCGGGGCGCCCGGCACCTTGCCCGATCGTCGTTCATTTAGGATAATTAGTCAACTGATTCTAGCTCCTAGTCACCTGGAGGGCCGCGTGCATCCGGGAGTCTTCGCCGCCGAGGACCCCGACCGCCCGGCAGTGATCATGGGCGGGGCCGGGACCGTGGTGACCTACGCCGAGCTGGAGGCCCGTTCCAACCAGGTGGCCTGGCTGGCCCGGCACTGCGGGCTGCGGCCCGGGGACGGCCTGGCCGCCATCCTCGAGAACCGGCCGGAAATGTTCGACCTGGCCTGGGGCGCGCAGCGCTCCGGCCTGTATTTCACCGCCGTCAACTGGCACCTGACCGCGGCGGAGGCAGCGTACGTGGTCGCCGACAGCGGCGCCCGGATGGTGGTCGTCAGCAGCCGGCTGGCCGGCCTCGCGGCGGGCCTGGGACCTGGGCTCCCGGCGGGGGTACGGCGGCTGATGATCGGGGGCACCATCCCGGGGTGGGACTCCTACGAGGAGGCGGTCCGAGCGCTGCCGCCGACCCCGGTCCCGGACGAGTGTGAGGGCGACGTCATGCTGTACAGCTCGGGTACCACCGGGCGGCCGAAAGGGATCAAGCGGCCGGTCAGCGGGGTGCCTTTCGGGCAGCACCCCGACATTCCCGGGCACTGGCTGCGCGAACTGCTCGGCCTGGCCGAGGGGGACGTGTACCTCTCGCCCGCTCCCCTGTACCACGCCGCCCCGCTGGCTTGGACGATGTCGAGTCACCGGACGGGGGCCACAGTGGTGGTGATGGAGCGGTTCGACGCGGAAGAGGCCCTGCGGCTCATCGCCCGGCACCGGGTCACGCACAGCCAGTGGGTGCCGACCATGTTCGTGCGGCTGCTGAAGCTCCCCCGGCAGACCCGGGGCGCCTACGACCTGGGCAGCCTGCGCTGGGCCGTGCACGCCGCGGCGCCCTGCCCGGTCCCGGTCAAGCAGGCCATGATCGACTGGTGGGGGCCGATCCTGTTCGAGTTCTACTCGATGACCGAGGGCTTCGGCGCGGCCTCGATCTTCTCCGAGGATTGGCTGCGCAAGCCTGGCTCCGTCGGCCGGCCGCTGATGGGCATCCCGCACATCCTCGGGGCCGGCGGCGCGGAACTGCCGCCCGGCGAGACGGGCACGATCTGGTTCGAGGGCGGGACGCCCTCGGAGTACCACGGCGACCCGGCCAAGACGTTCGCCGCAGCCAACGAGCGTGGCTGGCGGACGGTGGGCGACGTCGGCTACGTCGATGCCGACGGCTATCTGTATCTCACCGACCGGGCCAGCAACCTGATCATCTCGGGCGGGGTCAACATCTACCCGCAGGAGATCGAGAACGTGCTCACCATGCATCCTGAGGTCGCCGACGTGGCGGTGCTCGGCGTGCCCCACCCGGACCTGGGTGAGCAGGTGAAGGCCGTTATCCAGGTGGAGGCCCGGCCGGCCGCAGCCTCCCCGGGTGAGGCTGCGGACCCGGGACAAGAGACTGCGGACCCGGAAGAATCCGCTCGCGCGCTGGCGGACCGCCTCGCCGCGTACTGCCGCGAGCACCTGGCCGGGTTCAAGATTCCGAGGTCGTTCGAGTTCACGGCCGAGGAGCTGCGGACCCCGGTCGGTAAGATCCGGCGGGGCCCGCTGCGCGAGCGATTCGGGGCGGACCCAGGGCCTTACCACCAGCACCGGTAAGACCACCCGCATCGGTAAGGCGAAGGCCCTCGCCGCCCGGTGTCTCGCCCCCCGGGATGCTAGATTAAGTATAACTAGTTATATAATTTGTGTCGCGGGCGAGCTCGGTAGTGGACAAGCGCGGGAGCCGCCGGGCACCGAGGGAGGCCGCGTGGACGCCACAGTGTTCGCCGATGTGCTGGCGGAAGCCCGCCGGTTCGTGCGGGAGGCGGTGGTCCCGCGCGAGACCGAGATCGACGAGAAGGACGAGATCCCGGACGACATCCAGCAGGCAGCCCGGCGGATGGGGCTGTTCGGCTTCGCGCTACCCGAGGAGCACGGCGGCCTGGGCCTGTCCCTCGCGGAAGAAGTTCAGCTCGTGTTCGAGCTGGGCTACACCACACCCGCGCTGCGCTCGTTGTTCGGCACCAATAACGGCATCGCCGGCCACGTGCTGATGGTGGGCGGTACGCCTGAGCAACAGGAGCACTGGCTGCCCCGTATCGCCAGCGGCGAGGCGACCGCCTCGTTCGCACTGACCGAGCCGGACGCCGGATCGGACCCGTCCGCGCTGGCCACCCGGGCCGAGCCGGACGGGCAGACTGGGTGATCAACGGCACCAAGCGCTACATCACCAACGCCCCGGCCGCCGACGTCTTCATGGTCTTCGCCCGGACCGCCGACAACGTGCCCGCCAGCCGCGGCGTCTCGGCCTTCCTGGTCCCGCGGACCGCCCCGGGCCTGACGGTAGGCCCGAGGGATCACAAGATGGGCCAGGCCGGTGCGTGGACCGCGGATGTCTGCTTGCAAGACGTCCGCGTGGACAGCTCCGCGCTGATCGGCGGCGACCACGGCGCCGGGCGTGGTTTCCAGATCGCCATGGGCTGCCTCGCGCACGGCCGGGTGCACATCGCCGCGATGTGCGTCGGAATGACCGAACGGCTCGTGGACGAGTCGGTGTCGTACGCGGCCCAGCGCCGCCAGTCAGGCCGGCCGATCGCCTCGTTCCAGCTGGTGCAGGGCTTGATTGCCGACTCGATGGCGGACTACTACGTCGGCCGGGCCGCCGTCCTCGACGCCGCGCGGCGGTTCGACTCGGGAGAGGACACCAGGCTCGGCCCGTCCTGTGTGAAGTACTTCACCAGCGAGATGGTCTGCCGGGTCGCCGATCGCGCCGTCCAGATCCATGGCGGTGCGGGGTACATGCGCGGGATCCCGGTCGAGCGCTTCTACCGGGACGCACGGCTGTTCCGCATCTATGAGGGGACCAGCCAGATCCAGCAGGTCATCATCGCCAAGGCCCTGCTCGGCGAGGCGGCCCGGGGCTGAGAGCCAGCCCCGGCCCGGGCTGGCAGCCGACGGCGGTGGGTCTCGGCGGGGGCCAGTGCCGGCTAGCCGTCTGTCCCGGGCCAGTTGAGTCTGGCCCACACCACCCAGCCGGCGAACTCGCTGCCCGCTATCCCCAGCTCGGCGGCCAACTGCCCGACGATCCCCAGGCCGTGCATGCGGTCATAGTGGGCTGGCTCGCGCCACCGGCCACCCTCATCCTCGACCTCTAGCCACACATAGTCACCGTCACGGACGTCCGCACGGACCGTGAAGCTGCCGCCGCGCCGGCCGCTCGCGGAATGGTTGACGCAGTTGCTGGCCAGCTCGGACACGCAGAGCACCGCGTCCTCCTCGACCGGGGTGCCAGCCAGGATGGCGGCCAGGAAACGACGGGCCTCCTGAACCTGGCCGGGCCGCGCCCGGAACGCCCGCTGGTGGGTCTGCGGTGCCGCGGCCGGGGCCAAGCCTGCGCCCGGACGATGGCCGGCTGGATAGAGCTGAGGGGTCGTTAGTGACATGGCGCCGCCCTTCGTGGGCACAATTTTGTCATCAGTAGGTCCGCAGGCCCATGCTCCGCGCGATGCCGTTGCGCTGGATCTGGCTGGTCCCGCCTGAGATGGTGGCCACGATGGATTCCCGGTACCGGAAGCTCATCACGCTCTCGGTGGAGAACCCGTGTGCAGCGCACACCTGCATGCCCAGGCGGGCGGCGGCCACGTAGGTCTCGGATCCCTTGAGCTTGGCCATCGAGCCTTCCCGGCCGCATGGCTTGCCCTGGCCGAGCAGCCACGCCGCCCGGTAGGCGAGCAGCTGCGCGGAGTCGATCTCGACCTGCAGGTCGGCCATGCTGTGGGCCAGCGCCTGGAAGGTCCCGACGGGCCGGCCGAACGCCCGCCGCGACTTGGCGAAGGCCAGCATCTCGTCGAGGGTGGCCTGCGCGGCGCCGAGGTATCCGCCGGTGATGATGACCTTCTCGAGCTCGAGGTTGGACATCATCACGCGCCACCCCTCGTCCTGCGGCCCGACCAGGTTCCCGCGCGGCACGACCACGTCAGACAGGAACACCTCGTTGGTGCCGAGGATGTGCCGGGCGAGGGTGGGGGTCCGGCGGACTTCGACCCCGTCGGCGTCCGGGTCGATCAGCAGCAGGCTGATGCCCTGGTGCTTGGGCTCCCGCTCGCCGGTGCGGACGTAGGTGGCGATGGTGGTGTCCGGCAGGCCGGCCCCCGTGCACCACATCTTCTGGCCGTTGACCAGGAAGTGGTCCCCCCGGTCCCGCGCCGAGGTGCGCAGGGCCGCCGCGTCCGACCCGCTGTCTGGCTCGCTGAGGGCGACCGCCAGCCGATGCCGACCGGTCATGACCTGGTCCCGGATGAACGCCCGCTGGTCGCCGCTGCCCCAGTTGAACACGGTGATGCCGGGGATGAGCACGCCGATGAAGCACATGGCCACGTCGAAACTGGCCCGGCCGAGTTCCTCGGCGACCAGGATGAGCTCGACCGGGCCGCCGCCGCCTCCGCCCTCGGCCTCGGGGAACGGCAGCGAGAACCAGCCCATCTCGGCCATACCCTTGAAGAGCTCAGCGGGGACCGCCGACTCCTCATCCCACTCCTTGGCCTTCTCTGCCGGGCAGACGTCGGCAACGAACGCGCGCGCCGTGGCGCGGAGCATCTCCTGCTCGTCGGTCAGGCCGAAGTCCACCGCCGCTCCCTAGGGTCCGAGATATAGTTAATTTATTATGCTACGTTAGCGATCGAAAGCCAAGCGCCCGGGCCGCCGGTCCCGGCACCGTGGAGGATCTGGATGAAGGTCGACGGCAAGCTCGGGGCGTGGCAGGCCGCAGCGGTCATCGAGGAAGCCAGGCGGCACGAGAACGCCGGTTACGACGGCCTGTGGGCATCGGAATCGGCGCACGACCCGTTCCTGCCGCTGGTGCTGGCGGCCGAGCACAGCGAGCGGATCGAGCTCGGCACGGCGATCGCG
>DASQRM010000169.1:0-8609 GCA_035642895.1 Streptosporangiaceae bacterium
GCTCCACAAGTCCACGAACACATCCTGCACGACGTCTTGCGCGGCGGCGCCCTCTCCCAGAACGCGCAGCGCCGCACCGTACACCACGGGCGCAAGGCGGTCGAAGATCTCCACGAGGGCGTGATCGTCCCCGGCCGCCAGGCGCGCCGCCAGAAGCGCGTCGGGCCCCCCCACACCCCGGACGGTAGCCCGGCCGCCTGCCGTAAGGCAACACCCCGCACGCGACAGGGCATGATTGCGGAATCGGGGCAGCGCGGGACGGGAAAGCCAGGTGAGGCCGGTGGCCCGATCGGCACGGCCGCAGGACTGGCCGGTGCTGCAGGGGCTGCGGCCGGTGCACCGGGCGCAGCTGCCCAGGGACCTGGTGGCCGGGATCACGCTGGCCGCGCTGGGCATCCCCGAGGTGCTCGGCTACGCCCGGATCGCCGGGATGCCGGTGGTCACGGGGCTGTACACCCTGCTGCTCCCGCTGGCCCTGTTCGCCGTCCTCGGCGCCTCGCGCCACCTGGTCGTCGCGGCGGACTCCGCGACCGCGGCCATCCTGGCCGCGGCCCTGGTCCGGCTGGCCGACCCCGGCTCGGCGCAGTACATCCGGCTGGCCGGGCTGGCGGCCCTGCTCACCGGCGTCCTGCTGCTGCTGGCCCGGCTGGCCCGGCTCGGCTTCCTGGCCAGCTTCCTGTCCCGCACCGTGCTGCTCGGCTTTCTCACCGGGGTCGGGATCCAGATCGCGATCGGGCAACTCCCCGACATGCTGGGGGTCAGCGTGTCCAGCCCGCACACGCTGGTCGTGCTGGGCGAGACGGTCGCCGCGCTGCCCCAGGCCCAGGGCCTCACCGTCGCCGTGTCCCTCGGCGTTATCGCGATGATGATGGCCGTCCGGCGGATCACCCGGCGGATCCCCGGGGCACTGATCGCCGTGGTCGGCGCGATCATCGCCAGCCGGGTGGCCCACCTGGCCGCCCACGGGGTCAGCGTGCTCGGCTACGTTCCCCGCGGGCTGCCCGCCTTCGGGCTGCCGGCCTTCGGGCTGCACGACACGCTCGCGCTGCTGGGCACCTCAGCGTCGATCTTCCTCGTCATCCTGGCCCAGAGCGCGGCCACCGCCCGCGCGTACGCGGCCAAGTACGACGAGCCGTTCAGCACCGACACCGACCTGATCGGGCTCGGGGCAGGCAACATCGCCGCCGCGTTCACCGGGACCTTCGTGGTGAACGGGAGCCCGACCAAGACCCAGATCGTGGACGACGCGGGCGGCCGGAGCCAGGTGGCCTCGCTCACCACCAGCGCGCTGGTGATCGTCGTGCTGCTCGTCGCCACCGGCCCGCTCAGCTACCTGCCGACCCCGGCGCTGGCCGCGGTGGTGTTCCTGATCGGCGCCGAACTGGTGGACATCCGCGGCATGCGGCGGGTGCTGCGGGTCCGCCGGCCCGAGTTCGCGGTCGCGGTGATCACCGCGGCGGCCGTGGTGGGACTCAGCATCTCCGGCGGCATCGTGGTCGCCGTGGTCGCGTCGATCATCGACCACCTGCGGCACAGCTACCATCCGCGCAACAGCGTGCTGGTGAAGTCCGCGGCCGGGCACTGGCAGGCCATGCCCGTCGCCCCGGGCGCCCGCACCGAGCCCGGCCTGGTCATCTACCGCTTCGGCACCAGCCTGTACTTCGCGAACGCGTCCCGGCTGGTGGAAGACCTCATAGCGATCACCGCCCGGGGCGCCCCGCTGCGCTGGTTCGTCTTCGACGGCGCGGCCATCGGCGACGTGGACTACACCGCCTCCTTGGTGCTCAGCAGGACGATCGCGCAACTGCACCAGCGGCACATCCAGTTCGTGGTGACCAGCCTGATGACGCCGGTGCGCCAGCAGCTCGAGCACTACGGGATCAGCGGCGCCGCCGGGCCGGACGCCTATTTCGACACACCCGGCCAGGCCGTTGAGGCGTTCAACGCCCAGCGGGGCGAGGCGCCGGCTTAACTGCTGGTCCGGCTGATCACCTGGCCGGACGCCGTGCCGAACTCGATCCGCGAGCCATCCGGGCCGGGCGCAGACCCCGACAGCGTGACGGTGTCGCCGTCAGCCAGGTAGCCGCGGGTCCGGCCGTCCGGCAGCGTGATCGGGTCCCGGCCGCCGGCCGTGATCTCCAGCAGCGAGCCCATCTCGTCCCGGCGGAAACTGGACACAGTGCCCGAGCCGTACAGGTCGCCGGTGCGCAGCGCGGCGCCGTTCACGGTCAGGTGGGCAAGCTGCTGCGCCGCGGTCCAGTACATGGTGGCGAACCGCGGCCGGGAGATCACCTGGTCGTTGATGCTCACTGTGAGGTCGATATCCAGGCCCCAGGGCGGGCTGGCCCGCAGGTAGCCGAGCGGCTCGGGGTCCTGGACCGGGGGCGGCACCTGGGCCTGCTCCAGCGCGGCCAGCGGGATGACCCACGGCGAGATCGTGGTCGCGAAGGATTTGCCCAGGAACGGGCCCAGCGGCCGGGACTCGAACGCCTGGATGTCCCGCGCGCTCCAGTCGATGAGCAGCACCACGCCGAACACGTGCTCGGCGAACGCCCCGGCCGGGACCGGCTGGCCCGGTGGCGATCCGGCCCCCACCACGAAGCCGACCTCGGCCTCGAAGTCCAGCCGGCGGGTGGGCGCCAGCTCGGGCCGCGCGTGCCCCGGCGCCAGCTGGCCGCACGGGCGGAGCACGGGCGTGCCGCTGACCACCACGGTCCCGGCCCGGCCGTGGTAACCGACCGGCATCTCACGCCAGTTGCGGTGCAGCTGCGGATCGCCGGGCCGCAGAACCCGCGCGGCGTTGGTCGCGTGCTCCATCGAGGAGTAAAAGTCGGCGAAGTCCGCCACCTCGAACGGCAGATGCAAGGTGGCCTCGGCGATCGGCACGAGCTCGCCGATCTGGCCGCTGCGGGCGGACCCGAGCAGCCGTTCCCGGGTGCGCTGCCAGGCCCGCGGCCCGCGGCTCATGAACGCGTTGAGCGAGGGCCCGGCGAAGATCGGGTCGCCGAACATCCGGTGCAGGTCGACGATGTACGTGCCGAGGCCCGCCCCGACCCGGGGGCTGTCCGTACCGCGGGAGAACACGCAGTACGGCAGGGCGTGCTCGGTGAAAGTCAGCAAGGTCAAGGAATGTCCAGGGAGATCGCGAATGTGAAGCGGTCGCCACGGTAGTGGATCCGGGCCACGTCCACCGGGGTAGCCTCCGCCGCGTAGGTCACGTTTTCGGAAACCAGCACCGGGGTCAGCGCATCGATCTGCAGCAGCGCGGCCACGTCAGCCGGGGCGAGACGGGCGGAGACCTCGTTGTCGATCCTGCTGAGCGGCAGCGACAGCTCGTCGCGGAGGATCTTGGTGACCGGATCGCGCGCCAGGGCCTCGTCGCTGACCCGGGCCGCATGCTCGGGGTGCAGGTAGTTCTCCGCGTAGCTGACCGGCACGCCGTCGTCGAGGCGCAGCCGGCGGATCAGCACGGCCTCGCGTGCCGGGCCCAGCCGCGGAGGCAGCGCGCCGGCCCGTACCCGGGTCCGGCCGAGCACCCGGACCTCGTCACTGGATTGCTGGGCCATGATCGCGTCCGCGGATCCCAGCACGCGCAGCGCCCGGATCCGCAGCGCGTCGGCGTTGACGAACGTGCCACGCCGCCGGTGCCTGCTGATCAGGCCCTCGGCCGCCAGGGAGCTCAGCGCCTGGCGCACCGTGGTCAGGCTCACCCCGTAGTGCCGGGCGAACTGCACCTCAGTCGGCAGCCGGAGCGGGCCGTCCCGGTCGAGCCCCAGGATGGCGGCGCGCAGGCTCTGCGCCAGCTGGTACCACAGCGGCAGCATGCCGGTGAACCGCGGCGGCGGCACCGCCAGCAGCGCGGCGCCGGGGACCTGCGGGGCCGCCTCCCGCACCGTGGACCCGGTCACCGCTGGCCCTGGCACCGCTGGCTCGGTCACCGCTGAGCGGCAGGCCCGGCGAAGGACGGGGTCAGGCCGGCCCAGACCGAGTCATAGTCGGGCTGGCGGTGCGGGGCCTCCATGGCCTGCCGGGTCGGGATGATCATCCAGCGGCTCTCGAACATGAACGCCAGGGTGCCGGTGACCTTCTGCGGGGCCAGTTCCACGTGGCTGGCCCGGGCGAACGTCTCGGCGTCCGGGCCGTGCGAGGTGAACGTGTTGTGCAGGCTGGCCCCGCCGGGCAGGAACCCCTCGGCCTTGGCGTCGTAGGCCCCCTCGACCAGCCCCATGAACTCCGACATCACGTTGCGGTGGAACCAGGGCGGGCGGAAGGTGTCCTCACCGACCAGCCAGCGCGGCGGGAAGATGACGAAGTCGACGTTGGCCTGGCCCGGTGATTCGGACGGCGAGGTGAGCACGGTGTAGATCGACGGGTCCGGGTGGTCGAAGCTGACCGTGCCCAGCACCATGAAGTTCGCGGTGTCGTATTTGACTGGCACGTAGCTGCCGTGCCAGGCCACGACGTCCAGCGGCGAATGGCCGTAACGCGCCGCCCACAGATTGCCGCCGAACTTCTGCACGACCTCGACCGGGCCGCCACGTTCCTCGTAGGCGGCCGTGGGGGCCAGGAAGTCACGCTCGCTGGCCAGCCCGTTGGCGCCGATGGGGCCGCGCTCGGGCAGGGTGAAGGGCGCACCGTAGTTCTCGCACAGGTAACCCCGGGCCGGGCCGCCGGGCAGGTCCACCCGGAACCGGATCCCCCGCGGGACGACGGCGATCTCACCGGGGCTCAGCTGCAGCGGGCCCAGTTCGGTATGCAGGACGAGGGTGCCCTGCTGCGGCACGAACAGGAGTTCCCCATCCGCGTCCACGAAATAGCGGTCGGTCATCGGCGAGGTGGCCGTGTACAGGTGCACGGCCATCCCGGTGCGGGTCCGCAGGTCCCCGTTCCCGCCCACCGTGTAGAGGCCGTCGACGAAATCCACCGGGCTGGCGGGCAGGGGCAGCGGGTCCCAGCGCAGGCGGTTGGGATCGGGCTCGATCTCGCTGAAGGGCGCGCCGCGCAAGGACCCGTTGCCGATCCGGTCGAAGCGCGGGTGCGCCGCGGACGGCATGATCCGGTAGACCCAGGTCCGCCGGTTGACCGCACGCGGCTGGGTGAAGGCGGTCCCGCTCAGTTGCTCCGCGTACAGGCCGAGCGGGGCGCGCTGCGGCGAGTTGCGGCCGGCGGGCAGGGCGCCCGGGACCGCTTCACTGACGAACTCGTTGCCGAAGCCAGGCTGATAGTGATAGCCGTCCGCGCCTGGTTGCGCCATGGCTGACCCCCAATATCATCTGATTCCTCTGCTCAATAAGATCATTAGACGGCCGGCGGGTCAACCAGGCCGCGCGGCCGGATGCGGCGCGAGCACCGCGCGTGAGTGGGACCCGGCGCGGCCGGGTGTGGCGCGAGCACCGGCGGGGCGCCAGCGGGAGCCGGCGGGACAGGATGGCGGTCAGCCGGCCAGGGCGGGCTGGACCTGCATTAACGGGCGGGAACCGGGCAATTGCGGCACCAGACTGAGGCCGACCCGGAGCAGCGCCTCGGCCTCGGCCGCCGGCATCGGGGCGGCCAGCAGGTAGCCCTGCCCGTAGTCGCAGCCCATCGAGACCAGCATGTCCCGCTGCACCTCGCTCTCGATCCCCTCGGCGATCACGGTCAGCCCGAGCGTCTTGGCGATCCGGACGATGACCTCGGCGAGGGCGAGCCGCTTCGTGGACACGGCGATCCCGTCCACGAAGGATTTGTCGATCTTGAGCACGTCGATCGGCAGCTCGCGCAGGTAGCTGAGGGATGAGTAGCCGGTGCCGAAGTCATCGATGGCCAGCTGCACCCCCATCTCCTTCAGCTCGTCCAGGTCGGCCCGGAACCGCTGGTCCGGGCGGAGCAGGCCGCTCTCGGTCAGCTCCAGCACCAGGGACGACGGGGATACACCGGATTCGGTCAGACGTCGCCTGACCTCCATGACAAAGCCCGTATCACGCAACTGGCGGGCAGCCACGTTGACGCTCACGTACACCGGCGGGTGATCACGGACCCGCTGCTGCCAGCCGGCGAGATCGGCCGTGGCCTGCTCGAGAACCCAGACGCCGAGCGGGACGATGTGGCCGGTCTCCTCGGCCAGGGTGATGAACTGGTCCGGCAGCACCATGCCCCACTCCGCGTGCGGCCAGCGCAGCAGCGCCTCGAACCCGGCCACCGCCCCGGTGCTGAGTTCCACGATCGGCTGGTAGGCCAGCGTGAACGCCGAATCCGCCACCGCGCTGTCCAGGGCGGCCTGCAGATCGCGGCGCCGCATCATGCCCGCGCTGAGTACCGGCTGGTACCGGCGCCACTGCCGCTTGCCTGCGGCTTTGCCCGCGTAGAGCGCCAGGTCCGCCTCCCGGACCAGGTCGCCGGCGCTGGTGGCGTCCTCGCTGGTGGCGACGCCCACGGTCGCGGTGACGACGGCCGAGCCAATGGCGAGCGTGAACGGCTCCCGGAAGGCCAGCACGACAGCCTCGGCCAGGTTCTCCACCGCGGCGCCGTCCGGCGCATCCTCGATGAGCAGGGCGAACTCATCCCCGCCCAGCCGGGCCGCGGTGCCGCGGCCGGTGGTGAGCGCGGACAGCCGCATCCCTGCCGCGACCAGCAGCTCGTCGCCGACGCTGTGCCCCATGGTGTCGTTGGTCACCTTGAAGTCGTCCAGGTCGATGAAGAGCACCCCGACGACCGCGTCCGCGCGCTGGGCGCGGGGCATCGCCCGGACCACCCGCTCCTGGAACAGCATGCGGTTGGGCAGCCCGGTGAGCGAGTCGTGGAAGGCCCGGAACTTGAGCTCCCGCTCGAGCTGACGCTGCTCGGTGACGTCCCGCAGCGTGAGCACCAGGCCGCCGACGGTGGGCTCGTGCCGCAGGTCGCTGCACCTGACCTCCACCTCGACGTAGCTGCCGTCGCGGGAGGTGATCCGCCAGTCCTCGTCGATGGCCTGGCTCTCACCGCCGCGCATCTCGGCCAGCGCCCGGGTAATCTCATCCCGCTCATCCGGCTGGACGAGATCCCACAGGTACTCCCCCTCCAGCGGGACCTCGCCGAAAATGCCGCGGGCCGAGGGGGTCGCGTACCGGACCCGGCCGTCGTCGTCCACGATCAGGATGACGTCGGAGGTGTCGTGGACCAGGGTGCGGAAGTACGCCTCGCTGTCGCGCCGGATCACCTCCTGGCTCAGCAGGACCCGCTCGACCACCAGGGCCGCCTGCCGGGCCAGCACCTCCAGGGTCCCGGACAGTGCGGCCAGTTCCTGGCCCAGGCCGAACACGGCCAGCACCCCGATCAGCGGGTCGCCGGAAGGCCGGTCCTGCAGGACCAGCGGGCACAGCAGGACGCTGCTACTCCCGGCGGCCTCCCCTACGGGCAGGATGCGGGAGGCAGGCCCGGCGAGCAGGGACGGCCAGTTATCGGTCACCGCGGCAGGCAGGTCCGGTGAGACGGGAGGCTCGCCCGGGGGCGCGCCCACGACCCGGAGGCGGCCTTCCTCCCGCACGGCGAGCACCGCGGCCTCCGGCTGCACCCGGAGCAGGGACCCCACCCCGGACCGGACCGCGTCGGCCGCCTGTTCCACGGTCGCCGCGCCGGCCAGCACGGCGCCGGCCTGCCGCAGGACCTCCGCCCGGACCAGGGCCCGGCGCAGCGCGGCCGCCACCTCGGCCAGGCGCGACAGCACCAGGAGATACAGCAGGGCGGAGCAGACCGCGATGACACCGGCGTCGATCACCTGGCCGCGGACGGACCCGATGAACAGCACCACCGGTGCGACCAGCGCGGCGAGCATGATCAGGACCAGCCGGAAGGGTGAACTCAGCGGCTGGGAGCGCCGGATCGGCTCGGTCAGCGTGGTCATGCTCGGGTGCAGCGCAGCGGCCCCCCAGGCGGCGTAGAACACCAGCCAGCCCAGGTCGGTCGCGGTCCCCGGATGGAACGAGCTGTACAGCTGGAGAAGGCCGAACGAGACGTCCGAAGCCAGCAGGCCCAGGGAGCCGAGAGTGAGGAGCTGGACGGACTTGGTGCGCCAGGCGCCAGCCGCCAGGAACCGGGCCAGCATGGCGAGGACCAGCACATCCCCGATCGGGTAGGCGATCGTGACCGCTTTCTGCAGCCAGGACAGCGCGGGATTGTGCACGTAGGGCAGGATCAGGTACAGCCAGGACAGCAGGGCCAGGCTGACGGTCACCGTAAGGGCGTCCAGCAGGGCGCGCCGGTCGTGCCCGGCCCCGCGGCGCCGGATGAAGATCAGCAGCCCGGCCGCGTAGATCGGGTAGGTGCTCAGGTAGAACGCGTCCACCGGAGATGGGAACGTCAGGCTCTCGTGCCTGACCTCGGTGATGACGAGGAAGCTGATCTGGCCGATGGCGAAGCTCAGGTTCGCGGCGGCCAGCAGCAGCCAGGCCGCCGGAGCGGCCGGCCGGTGGATGATGACGCCCGCCACGATGGCGAATACCCCGCTGAGCGCGAGCAGGCCCCAGAACACGGCCCGCTGCCCAGGCAGCAGGAAGTAGGCCGAGGCGAGCAGCACCATCCAGGCGGTATAGGCCGCCATCATCCCCCGTCGCCACGCCAACGCACACCCCCCGCACGTCTCCCGGGCCCCCGCC
>DASQRM010000170.1:0-2555 GCA_035642895.1 Streptosporangiaceae bacterium
CTCCAGCTCGATGATGCGGCGGATGGCCTGCAGCGTGATGCCCTCGTCCGCCATCGAGACCACCTGCTGGATGACGCGGATCTCGTAGCGGGTGTAGCGGCGCTGGCCCCCGGCCGACCGCTGCGGCGAGACCACCCGCAGGTCGTCCACGCGGCGCAGGAAGGCCTGCTTGACCGCGAGCATCTCGGCGACCTGCCCGACCGTGTAGAGCGGGGCGTGCTCGTCGTCGAGTGGCATCGGTGCCATGGTGTCCTCACCTCCTGACCAGATAGTAAGGTGCCGCAAAATGGTAAGCGGCCGGCCGGGCGCATCCGCGCCGGCCGGCCGCTCGTCTATTCAGTGAGCTGCGCTGACTGTGGTCAGGCGGCGAGCTCGTCCTTGGTGTCCGCCTGCGCGATCTCGACCTTGCGGACCTCGATCTTGCGCGGCTTCGCCTGCTCGGTGACCGGGATCCGGACCTCGAGCACGCCGTTGGCGTAGCTGGCCTCGAGCGCGTCGGCGTTCAGGGTCTCCGGCAGCCGCAGGCGGCGGGTGAACGTGCCCATCGTGCGCTCGCGCACGAAGAACTTGTCGTTCTCGGTCCGCTCTTCCTCGCGCTTCCCGCTGATCGTCAGGATCCCGCGGTCGACGGTGACCTCGAGCTGCTCGGGGTCGATACCGGGCACGTCAAGCTTCAGCGTGACGTCGTCCTCGTGCCGCACGACGTCCAGCGCCGGGGCCGAAGCCTGGCCGAACGCGTTGCGGGCCAGACGCTGGAAGTCCCGGGTGAACGGGTCAAACCTGGTGTAATACATCTTTGCCTCACCTCCGAAATTTCAATTTGCGGAGGATTCGGCCGGGAGCCCGGATTCGCACCCTCCAGTCGCAAGTAACTTACAACTGGATTTGCATATTCCCTTACATCAGGCCGAAAAGTTTCCTCTCCTCAGAACAGCAGCGAGGACAGGGCCGAACGGGCCTTCTTGACCTGCGGATCGTTCGGCGGGAGGAGCTCGAACAGCCCGACCAGGTGCACGCGGGCCTGGTCGCGTTCCTCACCCGAGGTCCGCCGCACCACGCCGAGCAGCCGGTTGAACGCCTCCTCGATCCGGCCGGTGGCGATGTCGATGTCGGCCACCCGGGCCTGGGCCTCGACGTCGGCGGGGTGTTCGGCCGCGTCCCGGCGGGCCTTGGCCTGGTCGTAGGAGCTGACCCGGCGGATCAGGTTGACCTGGGCCAGCCCGGTCTTGGCCACCGGGTCGGCCGGGTTGACCGCGAGCTCCTGCTCGAACGCCTGGGCCGCGCCGTCCAGGTCGCCGCGCTCCATGGCCGCGCGGGCGTCGGCGTAGGCCACGGGCATCTCGGGACCCGCGTCCCTGGGGAGCCGGGCATCGGCGTCAGCCTGGGCGCCGTCCTGCTCGTCTTCCGCGGCGCCGGCCGGGGCCGACAGCTGCATGCCCATCTTCTCCGCGGCCTCCAGGACCTGGCCGATCCACTGCCGGACCTGGCCCTCGGGCATGGCGCCGAGGAAGCCGTCCACCAGCTGGCCGCCGATGACCGCCACCACCATGGGGATGCTCTGCACCTGCAGCGCCGCGCTCAGCTGCGGGTTGGCGTCCACGTCGACCTTGGCCAGGATCCACTGGCCGCCCGCCTCGGCGGCGAGCTTCTCCAGCACCGGGGAGAGCTGCTTGCACGGGCCGCACCACTCCGCCCACAGGTCCATGATCACGGGGGTGGTGCGGGAGCGCTCCACCACGTCGGTGTTGAAGGTTTCCTCGGTCACGTCGATGACGAGCCCGTTGCCGGCCGGGGTCGAAGGGCCCGGGGCGCCGGGCTGGGAGGGTGACTGGGCCGCCTGCTGCCTGCGTTGCGCGGCCGCCTGGCGCGCACCCAGATCGACGGCTCCGTAAAGCGAAAAATCTCGCGGCTGCATGGTTCCATCCTGCCGTATGTGCACTACTCGCTGATCCGGACCCGGCCGTTGAGCCGGACCTGATCGCGGAACGCTATGAATATGGACTTCCAGGGCGTTCTAACGCCGTGGGACCCGGGTTTCATGTCCGGGGGCCGTCAGAGGGCGCGGCCGAGGTAGGTGACCGTGGTCTCGCCTGGTCGGGCGATCTCCAGCCGGCGGAAGCCGAGGCGGTGGTAGAAGCCGAGGGCCCTGGTATTGGCCGTGGTCACGGTGACATGCACCCCCGATGCCCCGGCCTGGGCCGCCGCCGCGTAGAACGTCTCCATCATGGCCCGGCCGTGGCCGGCCCCCTGGAACGGCGGCAGCAGGTCGATGTGCAGGTGCGCCGGGTACGCCTCCAGGCCCGGCCAGACCAGCCGCTCCGGCCGGTAGTGCAGGGCGACCATCGCCTCATCCGGGCTGGTCGGCGGGTCCGGCGGGACCTCGTACCGGCCGGCCAGGTGGGGGATCCAGCGCGCCCGGTAGGCGCGGGCGAACGCGGCCGTGTCCGGCGTCCCGATCACGTAGCCGACCGCCCGTTGCCCGTCGTCCAGGACGAAGGCGAAATCCGGCTCCAGGAAGAGGTACGGCCCGGCGAACAGGTCGGGCATCAGGTCGT
>DASQRM010000171.1:0-8686 GCA_035642895.1 Streptosporangiaceae bacterium
TCTGGTGCTCGACGGGATCGCGCTGGCCGCTGGTGCGGTCGGCGCCGCCACCGCCTATCTGTGCGTCGACGGCACGGCTCCCGGGCGGGTCGACGGGCTGCTGGCCGCGGTAGCGGAACGCCGGCAGGCCGGCCTGGCCGAGGCGGCGGTCCGCGTGGTGGCGGTGCCCGGTGGCTTCGTGGCCAGCGAGGAATCCGCGCTGGTGAACTTCCTCAACGGGGGCCCGGCGGTGCCGCTGTACGTGCCACCACGGCCCTTCGAGCGCGGGGTTGGCGGACAGGCCACGCTGGTGAACAACGTCGAGACACTGGCCCACATGGGCCTGATCGCCCGGTACGGCCCGGAGTGGTTCGGCGCCGTCGGGACCGTGGAGGCGCCCGGTTCCGCCCTGGTCACGATCGGCGGCGCGGTGCGCAGACCCGGCGTGTACGAGATCGCCCTGGGCCGGCCGGCCGGCGAGCTGATCGAGCTGGCCGGCGGTCCGGCGGAACCGCTGCAGGCCATCCTGGCGGGCGGCTACTTCGGCGGCTGGCTGCCGCTGCCCGCCGCGGCAGCGGTACCAGTCAGCCCACCGGGGCTCCGGTCGGCGGGCGCCTCCTTCGGCGCGGGCGTGCTGATCGCGCTGCCCGCGGCCTGCTGCGGCCTGGCCGAAACCGCCCGGGTGCTGCGTTATCTGGCCGGACAGAGCGCCGGGCAGTGCGGGCCGTGCACGTTCGGGCTGCCTGCCATCGCCGACGCCCTGGCCCACCTCGCCTGGCAGGGACGGGACGAGCGGGCCGCGGAGTGGCTGCGGTACCTGCTCCCGCTGGTGGACAAGCGCGGAGCCTGCCACTTCCCCGACGGCGCGGTCGCCCTGGTCGCCAGCACGCTGCGGGTGTTCGCCGGCGACCTTCAGCGCCACCTCAGCCGCGGGCCCTGCCCGGCCGCCCGCCGCCCGCCGGTGCTGCCCATCCCCCGCACTCCCGGCAGCCCGCGATGAGGCGGGTGCTCAGGCTGAACCCGATCGCCTGTGACGCCCACGGGGTGTGCGCCGACCTGCTCCCGGAGCTGGTCACGCTGGATCCCTGGGGATATCCGGTCATCGCGGCCGGGCCGGTCCCGGCGGACCTGGAGGAACACGCCCGGCGCGCGGTCGCGTCCTGCCCCACCCTGGCCCTGCGGCTGGACAGGGAGGAGCGCCCCCGCCGCACCTGACGGGATGAGCGGGCGGCTGCCGCGGTTTCTTGGCCGGCCGCCGGTCGGGAGTTATGCTCATGATCAGGTGAGCCGGGAAGCCTGGTCGGCGCGATTTTTGCCGCTGCCGATTCGCCCACCAGGGGGACCACCGTGCCGGATGATGGGCAGCTCCCGGTGGTCCAGCCTTTCTCCGGTCGGACGGCGTGGGCCCGGAATCTGCAGACGCCGCTGCGCAGGTTCTTGCGGACGGAGACGGGCAGCGCCGCCGTGCTGCTGGCAATGGCGGTGGCCGCGCTCGTCTGGGTGAACACTGACGTCTCCTCTTACGAAGCGGTGTGGCGCGCGCAGCTGTCAGCCGAGCTGAATGGCGCTGGGGTAGCGCTGGACCTGCGTGAGTGGGTGAACAGCGGCCTGATGACGTTCTTCTTTTTCGTCTTCGGGCTCGAGGCCCGCCGTGAGTTCGACATGGGCGAACTCCGGGAGCGGCGGCGGCTGGCGCTGCCGGTTCTGGCCGGGCTGGGCGGCCTGGTGCTGCCGGTCGCCATCTACCTCGCCCTGAACGCCGGCCGGCCGGCCGCTGACGGCTGGGGCGCGGCGATGTCCACCGACTCTGCCTTCGCCCTGGGGATGCTGGCCTTGACCGGGCCCCGGTTCCCGGACCGGGTCCGGGTGTTCTTGCTGTCGGTGGCGGTCGTTGATGACCTCGTCTCACTGGTCGTCATCGGGACCGTGTACACCCGGGCTCTCGCGCTGGCCCCGCTGGCCGCGGCCATCGGTATTTTCGCAATAATCCTGGTCCTGCGCCGGGCCAGGATCCGCCACGGCATCGTCTACGCGCTGCTCGGGATCGCTGCCTGGGTGGCCGTCTTGAAGTCCGGGATTGACCCGGTCGTGGTCGGCCTGGTGATGGGCCTGCTGACCTACGCCTACCCGGCCGCCCGCACCGACCTGGAACGCGCCAGCGACGCGTTCCGCAGCTTCCGCGAGCAGCCGACCCCGGAACTGGCCCGCTCAGCCAGCATCGGGCTCAACTCGGCGCTCTCGCCCAACGACCGGCTTCAGCAGCTCTACCATCCCTGGACCAGCTACGTCATCGTGCCCCTCTTCGCGCTGGCCAACGCCGGCATCGTGATCAGCGGCAGCTTCCTGGCCCGCGCCTACACCTCCCCGGTCACCCTGGGCATCCTCATCGGCTACGTGGCAGGAAAGCCCGCGGGCATCACAGCCGCGTCCTGGCTGCTGACCCGCCTCAGCCGCGGTCGGCTGCGGCCACCCGTCGGGTGGGCCGCCGTCACGGGCGTCGGCTCGATCATGGGCATCGGCTTCACTGTCTCCATCCTGATTGCCACCCTGGCCTTCAGCGGCATCCAGCTGCAGGAGGCCAAGCTCGGCGTGCTGAGCACCGTGGTCGCCGCCCCGCTCATCACCTGGCTGGTGTTCCGTGCGACCACACTGCTGCCGCGCCGTCTCCAGATCCGCGCCGTGCTCGGCACCGCCGAGACCGTCACCGACCTTGGCGCGCCGGTTGATCCCGGCCGCGACCACATCCGCGGGCCCGCCCGCGCACCCGTCACCCTCGTCGAGTACGGGGACTTCGAATGCCCTTACTGTGGCCAGGCCGAGCCGGTCATCCGGGAACTGCTCGCCGGCCGCGGCGACGTCCGGTACGTCTGGCGCCACCTGCCGCTCAATGATGTCCATCCCCATGCGCAGCTCGCCGCCGAGGCGTCGGAAGCCGCCTCGGACCAGGGCGAGTTCTGGCCGATGCATGACCTGCTCCTCGCCCATCAGGGCGACCTGCTGATGCGGGACCTAGTCCGCTACGCCGGCGACCTCAGCCTCGACACCGCACGGTTCCGCGATCACCTCGCCCGGCGCGCAGGCGCTCCGCGAGTAGCCGAAGACGTCGACTCCGCCGACCTGTCCGGGGTATCGGGCACACCTACCTTCTTCATCAACGGCCTCCGACACTACGGCGCCTACGACATCGGCGCGCTGAGTGAGGCCGTCCAGACCGCTAAAGCGCGCGCCACCATCCGGAAACCGCAGCCGCCAGCCCCTTCCGCGAAAATCTCGTAGTGCCTGGGGCCGCCCCTGATTCCGATTTTCGGCGCGGTCCGAGGTATGGTCGCCGGGGTGGCATACAGCCAGACTGATCGCAGCGGAAGCGGGGAGGTGACGGCCGTGCTCGGCGATCCTTCCAGTACACCCCCGGCGATCGCGGCCAGCATCAGGGGCCGGGTCGCCGGGCGGCACTCCTCCCGATCCCACCTACCGCTCGCCGGCTATCCGCGGCTGGGGCGAACCCCCTAGCCGCTGGGCCAAGCCGACGGGCCCAGGAGGCTGCTGTGTCCGATCGGTTCTTCCTCAATCACCGCGACCCTGCCCGACGGCGGCGTGACCGGACACCGCTGGCCCGCCGCCTGATGCAGCCGTCCGAGCGCACCATCACCTCCCGCCAGCTCAGGCAGGACATCGTGTCCCTGGCCGGGCTCATCGGCCGCCCCGTGCTCAACCAGGCCGGCGATGAGGTGGGCCGGGTGGCGGACCTGCTGGCCAAGGTACACGGCGGGGAGACCTACCCGCTCGTCACCGGCGTCGTCATGCGGGTCGGGCGGCGGCGCGCCTTCCTCGACGCGTCAGCCATCGACCGGCTGCACCGCCGTTCTGTCACCCTGCGCACCGCCCGCCTGGACCTGCGCGAGTTCCAGCGGCGTGACGGGGAAGTCCTGCTGGCCCGGGACATCCTGGACCATCAGCTCGTGGACACCGACGAGATCCAGGTGATCCGGGCCGCGGACCTGTACCTGGCCCAGGTGGGCGACGCCATCCACCTGGTTGGCGTGGACGTCAGCCTGCAGACGCTGCTGCGCAGGCTGGGCCCGAAACGGTTCCGCTGGCATCCGACTCCGGACCGGGTGATCGACTGGGCCGCGATCGAGTCGTTCGGGTCCGACTCCGCCGAGTCACCGTCGGCGGTGAAGCTGCGGGCGCCGCACAGTGCGCTGCGCAAGCTGCGCCCCTCCGAACTCGCGGACGTGCTGGAAGGGCTGGGCCGGCCGGGCCGGCAGGAGCTCATCGAGAGCCTGGGCCACGATCTGGCCGCGGACGCGCTGGAGGAGATGGAACCGCAGGAACTGACCGCGCTGCTGCGCGAGGTCGAACCAGACCAGGCCGCCGCGCTCATCGCCAGGATGGAACCGGATGAGGCGGTGGACGCGCTGCGTGACCTGAGTGAGGAGGAGCAGAGCGTCCTGTTCGCCCGGATGCCGCAGCAGGTCCAGCGCGAACTGGTCCGGCTGCTCGGGTATCCAGGCGACGAGGCGGCCGGGATCATGACCACGGTGCTGGCCTGCGCATCACCAGACGAGACGGTGGCACAGGTCAGTCAGCGGCTGGCCGAGCAGGAGCGGCACCGGACCGAGATTGACTCGGTGGCGGTGCTCGACGGGGAAGGACGGCTGCTGGGTGATGTATCCGCGTTTGACCTGCTCGTCAGTGACGGCGCCCGGCGCCTCGGCGATCTGATCGACCCGGACAACGCGCTGATAACCCTGCGGCCCGAAGATGACCTGGACGCGGTCGCCACCGAACTGGTCGAGTCGCGCCGCTCGTCACTGCTGGTGGTGGACGACGACGGCCACCCGCTGGGGCGCATCCTGTCCGACGACGTGCTGGACGCCCTCGTGCCCGGGCACGGGCGGCTGCACTTCCCGAGGCTGCTGCAGTGAGCGCCTGCTTCCGGACGGCGCGAACGTCCCGGGAGACACGGTGAGCACCCGCGAGGAGGATGCCGCCCCAGAGCTGGACTCGCCGCGGCCCCGGGCGCGCGGCGGGATGACCTCACTGACCCGGGTCCGGGCGGGCGGGGTACGGCTGATCCGGTCCCGGAGGGGCCGGATCTGGATGATCCTGGCCATCGCCGGCCCGGGGGTGGTGGCGGCCAACGCCGGCAACGACGCGGCCGGGATCGCCACGTACGCCTCGGCCGGGTCGCAGTTCATCTACCGGACCTTGTTCTTCATGGTCCTGGTGACGTTCGCGCTGGTGCTGGTGCAGGAGATGGCCGTCCGGCTGGGCACGCACACCGGCAAGGGCCTGGCCGCGCTGATCCGGGAGCAGTTCAGCCTGCGGCTGACCGGGGTGGCGCTGTTCTGCGTGCTGCTGGCCAACACGGGACTGGTGGTGTCGGAGTTCGCCGGGATCGGCGCGGCGTTCGAGCTGCTGGGCGTGAGCCGGTACGTGATCATCCCGATCGCCGCGGTGGCCATCTGGGCGCTGGTGGTGTTCGGCTCCTACCGGTACGCGGAACGGATCTTCCTCATCCTGTCGCTGGCGTTCCTCGCCTACCCGATCGCCGCGATCCTGGGCCACCCCGACTGGGCCCAGGTCGGCACCAACCTGGTCATCCCGCACTTCCTGTACACGAAGAGCTTCCTGCTGCTGGGCGTGGCACTGATCGGCACCACAGTCAGCCCGTACATGCAGCTGTACGCGGCGGCGGGCGTGGTGGACAAGGGCGCCGACGTGGCCGATTACCCACGGGCCCGGATCGACGCGATCTCCGGCGCCATCTTCGCCTGCATCATCTCGATCACCATCATCATCGCGACCGCGGCGGCCATCGGCGGCCGCGGCCCGCTGACCTCGGCCAAGGAGGCTGCCGAGGCGCTCCGCCCGGTGGCCGGCGCCGGGGCCGAGCTCCTGTTCGCGTTCGGCCTGATTGGCGCGTCCGCGCTGGCCGGCGCCGTGGTCCCGCTGTCCAGCGCCTACGCGATCAGCGAGGCGGTCGGGGTGGAGCGCTCCATCTCCCGCCGGTTCACCGAGGCCCGGCTGTTCCTGGGCCTGTTCACGGTGCAGGTGATCATCGGCGCCGCACTGGCCCTCACCCCGATCAACCTGATCACCCTGCTGATCGGCACCCAGGTGCTGCAGGGCATCGTCACGCCCGTCGTCCTGGCCTACATCCTCATCCTGACCAACCGGCGCAGCGTGCTGGGCCAGGCGGCCAACGGCCCCGTGTTCCGCATCGCGGCCACCGTCTGCGTGGTCGCCATCTCGGGCATGAGCCTGCTGCTGCTGGGCTCGACCGTGCTGGGGTTCTTCGGCATCGGTTGACGGGACGGTCAAGGCGGCCCCGCTAAGGCTGCGTTAAGGCCGGGCTAACCGGTATCTCGCGGGGGTATCAGCCGTATGCCCGGCGTATGCCCCGTTGGTCAGGGCTGCTTCCCGGCAGTGGTATGAAGGCCAGGTCAGGCAAGCGAAGGGCACCTCAGTTGGCGATGCGCAGGGCAGTGGGCTTTCTCGGCGGGGCCGATAACCTGCCGGAGGGTTTCGGGTACACGCTGAAACGCCGGCTGCTCGGGCCGCCCCTGGTGAACGAGCAACTCAGCGAGGAGCGACTGTCCAAGCCACTCGCCCTCGGCGTGCTGTCCTGTGACGGGATCTCCTCGGCAAATTACGGCTCCGAACTGATCCTGCACGAACTGCTGCCGTTCTTCGGCTTGGCCGCGTTCTCGCTGCTGCTTCCGATGACCGGGGTGATCATCCTGGGCATCGCGCTCGTGGTGCTGTCCTACCGCGAGGTGGTCTCCGTCTACACCCGGGCGGGTGGCTCCTACGTCGTCGCGCGCGAGAACTTCGGGCCCCGCGTCGCCCAGGTGGCGGCCGTGGCCCTCATGGTCGACTACGTGGTCACAGTGGCCGTGCAGACGGCAGCCGGCAGCGCCGCGATCTTGTCCACTTTCCCGGCCCTGGCCCGGCCACTGGGCGACACCACCACGCTGCTGGTCATCGCCGTGGCCGCCACTCTCATCATGTGCTACGGGAACCTGCGGGGGGTCCGCGAGAACGGCAAGACGTTCGGCGTCCCCACCTACTGGTTCACCGGGTCGCTCACGCTGATGATCATTCTCGGCGTGGGCCAGGAGATCTTCGGCGGCCTGCCGCACGTGAAGTGGCACGCCGGGACCGTGCCCATCGGGCACCACAGCGGCCTGTTCACCTGGGTGGCCATCTTCTACCTGGGCCGCGCGTTCGCGAACGGCGGCTCCTCGCTGACCGGCATCGAGGCCGTGTCCAACGCGGTAAGCGCGCTCCGCCCGCCCGAGGGCCGCAACGCCCGGCAGTTGCTGGTCATCCAGGGCACCATCGTCGCCTTCCTGATCGCCGGCATTTCCTGGCTGGCCCATGTCACCCACGCGGTCC
The DNA here is from genome assembly GCA_035642895.1 of Streptosporangiaceae bacterium. Lineage (GTDB taxonomy): Bacteria > Actinomycetota > Actinomycetes > Streptosporangiales > Streptosporangiaceae > RYN-230. The sequence goes on from DASQRM010000171.1 coordinate 7,384, forward strand.
CGTACAAGAACGGGTTCCCGACCGTGGTGTCCCAGGAGGCCAAGCTCATCTTCGGGTCGTCCCTCGCAGGCCAGATCATGTTCTACGTGCTCCAGCTCGGCGCCACCGCGATCTTGTTCACCGGCGGCAACACCAGCTTCAGCGGGTTCCCGTTCCTGACCAGCTTCGTGGCCGAGGACTCGTTCCTGCCCCGCTGGCTCAGCAAGCGCGGTCACCGCCTGGTATTTTCCAACGGCATTATCGTGCTGACCGTCCTGGCCCTGTGCCTGCTCCTCGGGGTGGGCGCCAATACCAACAGCCTGGTCCCGTTCTACGCGATCGGCGTGTTCACCGGCTTCTCGATGGCCGGCTTCGGCATGGCCAAGTACCACAGGAGAACCAGGGAGCCGTACTGGCGGCGGAAGCTGGCCATCAACCTCGCGGGTGGCGTCTACACGGCCCTGGTCGTCCTGATCTTCGCCATCGTGAAATTCACCGAGGGTGCCTGGCTCGTCCTGCTGGTCTTCCCGATCTTCGTCTTCGCGTTCATCCGGCTCAACCGTGAGTACGGGATGGAAGCCCAGGTCCTGGAGCGGATCAGCGACCGGCCCAAGCCGCCCGCGGCGCCGAACTACAGCCGGCGGACCGTGTTCGTCTTCGTGGACAGCTTCGACCTGGCCACGATCGCCGCGCTGCGCTACGCCCGCAGCCTGCGCCCCACGACCCTGCGCGCGGTTCATTTCGTCATCGACACCGCCGTGGCCGACGCGCTGCGCGAGGAGTGGACCCGGGCGGGCATGGACGTGGTGCTGGACTTCATCGACTGTCCCGACCGGAGGATCGCCCGGGCCGCGGCCGAACTGGCCAGCGCGGAGGCGGCGCAGCCGGGCACGCAGGTCACGGTGGTCCTGCCCCGGCGCAGCTATTCGCCGCTGATCGGCCGGCTGCTGCACGACCGCACCGCCGACAAGATCGCGGCCGTGGTGAGCCGGATCCCGCACGCCGCCGCGACCATCGTCCCGTTCGACGTGCAGAGCAGGCTGGAAGTCCTGCACGCCCGCCAGGTCGCGCAGGCCGAGCAGGCCGCCGAGGCCAAGATGACCCTCAAGGCCCTCTCGGAGCAGACGGCCAAGGCCGGCGGGGCGGTCCCGGTTCCCCCGCAGGAACCCGGTACCGTCACCGGCCCGGCGGGCCCCGCAACCGATGGCGGGCCGGCCCGGGCCGCCGCGGATGGCGGGCCGGCGAACGGCGGCCCGGCGGGCCGCGACGGCGCCGCCGGGGTCACCGATCCCTCCGCCGGGCTGCCCCCCGTCATCGCCGCGCC
>DASQRM010000172.1:0-2510 GCA_035642895.1 Streptosporangiaceae bacterium
CGCGGCGCATCGCCAACTACCCGGACCTGCCCGGGAACGTGACGACGCTGAACGTCATCTCCTCCGTGGGGTCGTGGATCCTGGCCCTGTCGATCCTGGTGTTCCTCTGGAACGTGTACGTGACCTGGCGGCACGGGGTGAAGGTGACCGAGGAGGACCCGTGGGGTTACTGCAGCTCGCTGGAGTGGGCGACGTCCTGCCCGCCGCCGCGGCACAACTTCTACCGGATCCCGAGGATCAGGTCCGAGCGGCCCGCGTTCGAGGCGCATTACCCGCATATCAAGTGGGGCCGGGAGTCACGCGGTCTCGACCAGAAGATCCCCGCGGCCTCGAACGTGCGGAAATAATTTCGGGGCATGAAAGCAAGGTGCGCGGGTGCATGCGTCTTACCCCCGGGCGAGCTTCGGTGCGGGCGGCCATGGCCGCGGCGGAAACGGTCACCGGCATACGTACCAAGTTCGCCGGGCCGTCGGCCCGGACGCTGTCGCGGGTCCCGGCGGCGAACCGCTCACTAACGGCGCCACCTCCGAGGTCACCGGCTCAGGCCAGGGCGTCCACGCCTTCGCGGGCGTGGCCCGGGACGTGTTCGCGGACGAACGGCTCGGCCCTGGCGGCCTACCTGTTCGAGGCCCGCCACGTCGCGGTCATCGTCTCGCAGGTTCCCACCGGACTGATCGGGAAGGGCTAGTGCACGGCTGGGCCACCATCTCGCTGTCCGGGCACGCCTGGAGACGCTGGTCGCCCGCTGGGGGCTGCCCCTTCTCACCCACCCGTTCATGCGGGAGGCACAGATGCGGGAGGGCTTCAACGCACCCGTCCCTGGGCCGATAACGACAGATTTACCGCCCAGATCGCCGACGCGGCCCGGGAGATCACGCGGCGGGCGGGCACGACCGCCAATCCGGCGAACTGCGCCCAGCGGTTCCTGGCCGGCTCGGCGCGCTGACCGTGCCCTGCCGCTCGGCGCCCCGGCCTCGTTCGACTACACCGGGTTCAACGGGCGGGCGCTGGCCAGCGGCGACGTCATGGATGTCATGCTGTCCCTGAGGGCCAACTCGGCGCCCGGCGAGGGCCTTGCTCCCGACCCGGCGCTTATCCGGGCCGATTCCCGTACTTCGGCCGGACAGCCGAATGGTCGGACAATCCACAGGAGGGCCTGACCAGATGACCGCAACCGAATCGTTCGACGCCGGGATCGCCCGCCAGATCGGGCGCTACGCCGATGCCATGCGGATACCCGCCGGCTACGACCAGATCGTGGTCTCAGGGACATCAGGGCTGACCGCGGACGGCTCACTGGCGGGTGACATGACCGGCCAGGCCACCCGGGCGTGGCAAGGATCCCGGCGGTTATGTCGACCCTGCCCGTCATTCCCCGATCCCGGGACTCCGGCAGGTGCCGCACGCTCACCGCGACGATCATGCCGGCGACCGGCAGGTTGATCACGAAGATCAGCCGCCGGGACACAGCCTGCACCAGCCATCCGCCGAGAAACGGCCCGATCGCGGTGGCCACACCGGACAGGCCTGACCAAGCGCCGATCGCCTTGCCGCGGTCGGCAGGACGGAACGAGGCCTCGATGTGGCCAGGCTGCCCGGCGTCAGCAACGCGGCGCCGACTCCCTGCACGGCACGGGCCCCGATCAGGACCGCCGCGGCCGGGGTGAGTCCGCACAGGAGCGAGGCCAGCGCGAACCATACGACGCCGGCCAGGAAGATCCGCTTCCGGCCGTACCCGTCGCCCAGCGTCCCGGCGAACAGCAGCAGCCCGGCCAGGGTGAGCGTGTACGCGGTGACGACCCATTGCAGCACGGTCAGGCTGGCGCCGAAATCGCGGCCAATGGCCGGCAGCGCGATGCCCACCACGGTCGCGTCGATGGAGGCCATCGCGGATCCCAAAACGGTCGCCAGCAACCCAGCGTCCCCGGGCCGCTCGTGTAGCTGAGCCCGGTCTCCGGATCGGGTGTCACCCTCAGGTTGTCCGCTGGGCTCACCGCATCCCCCCAATAAGCGTCCTGTCCGGCCAAGGCTGGCCGCCTCACCTGTGTCCCCGCACCACCAAGTCTGGTAGCTCCTTCCAGCGCGAGTCCTGCGGCGCGGACTAGCACTTCTGACGGTGTGAAGGGCCAGGGGCGCGGCGAAGATGAACGCATGACGAAGAACAGCCCGCTGACGGAAAGGAGCTAACTGGCTATGAGCCCCATCTCGCGTGGCTTTCGCCACCTGCGCCGTCCCTCAGCTGAACAGGAGGGCCGGGTGCCGCCGGGTCAGTACGTGACCGAAGGCTTCCCAGTGCTGTCGGCCGGCCCGACGCCACATACGCCATTGCCGGACTGGACGTTCTCGATCCGGCAGGGCGGCGAGACGCTCAAGTCCTGGACCTGGCAGGAATTCCAGGCGCTGCCGGCCGAGACCCCCACCGTGGACATCCACTGCGTGACGCGCTGGTCCAAGCTCGATACCGTGTGGCGCGGCGTATCGGTGGACACGCTGCTGGATCAAGTCGAGCA
>DASQRM010000173.1:0-27302 GCA_035642895.1 Streptosporangiaceae bacterium
CGGCGCCCGCGCCACCGAAGCCGGGCGCGGCCCCGGCCCCGGCTACGCCCCCCACCGCCGGGCCTCCCGCAGCGCCGGGCGTACCGGCCTCCCGGCTGCGCGGCGCGGCCGCCCGGACCGCGGTCAACATGGTCTCCAGCCTGAGCGTGCCGACCGCGACCAGCGTCCGGACCGTGCCCGCCAAGCTGCTGATCGACAACCGCATCGTGATCAACAACCACCTGGCCCGCGGCCGGGGCGGGAAGGTGTCGTTCACCCACCTGATCGGGTTCGCGGTGGTGAAGGCGCTGGGCGGGGTCCCGGCGATGAACTACTCCTACACGGAGCTGGACGGCAAGCCCGCGATCGTCGAGCCCGAGCACGTCAATCTGGGCCTGGCCATCGATGTGACCGCCAAGGACGGATCGCGCCAGCTCCTGGTGCCGGCGGTCAAGGCCGCGGAGGCGATGGACTTCCGGCAGTTCTGGATGGCGTACGAGGACGTGGTCCGCCGGGCCCGGGCCGGCAAGCTCACCGTGGACGACTACGCGGGCACCACGATCAGCCTGACCAACCCGGGCACGATCGGTACCGAGCACTCGGTCCCGCGGCTGATGGCCGGGCAGGGCTGCATCGTGGGTGTCGGCGCGATGGAGTACCCGGCGGCCTACCAGGGCGCGGCCGAGGAGACCATGACCCGGCTGGCCATCAGCAAGTCGGTCACCCTCACCTCGACCTACGACCACCGGATCATCCAGGGGGCCCAATCGGGGGAGTTCCTCCGCCAGATCCACGAGCTGCTGCTCGGCGAGAACCGCTTCTGGGACGAGGTCTTCCAGGCGCTGAAGATCCCCTACGAGCCGGTCCGCTGGGTGCGGGACATCCCGGCCGGTCACGAGGACGACATCACCAAGTCGGCCCGGGTGCACGAGCTGATCCGCGCCTACCGGGTGCGCGGCCACCTCATGGCCGACACCGACCCGCTGGAGTACAGGCAGCGCAAGCACCCCGATCTGGACATCAACCAGCACGGGCTGACCCTGTGGGACCTGGAGCGGGTGTTCGCCACCGGCGGCTTCGGCGGCAAGCCGCTGATGAAGCTCCGGGAGATCCTGGGCGTGCTGCGGGACTCTTACTGCCGCACGGTCGGCGTGGAGTACATGCACATCCAGAACCCGGAGGAACGGGCCTGGATCCAGGAGCGGGTCGAGCGGCCGCACGACCGGGCCGGCCACGACGAGCAGATGCAGATCCTGTCCCGGCTGAACGTGGCCGAGGCGTTCGAGATGTTCCTGCAGACCAAGTTCGTCGGCCAGCGCCGGTTCTCCCTGGAGGGCGCGGAGGCGCTGATCCCGCTGGTGGACGCGGTGCTCACCGAGGCTGCGAGGGCCTCGCTGGACGAGGCCGTGATGGGCATGGCGCATCGGGGCCGGCTCAACGTGCTGGCCAACATCATCGGCAAGTCCTACGCCCAGATCTTCCAGGAGTTCGAGGGGAACCTGGACCCGCGCAGCACGCACGGCTCCGGCGACGTCAAGTACCACCTGGGCGCGGAGGGCGTGTTCACCGCCAGCGACGGCACCACGATTCCCACGTCCCTGGTGGCCAACCCGAGCCATCTCGAGGCCGTGGACCCCGTACTCGAGGGCGTGGTGCGGGCCAAGCAGGACGTCATCGACATGGGCGAGCCCGGCTTCACGGTGCTGCCCCTGCTGATCCACGGGGACGCCGCGTTCGCCGGCCAGGGCGTGGTCGCCGAGACGCTGAACCTGTCCCAGCTGCGTGGTTACCGGACCGGCGGCACCGTGCACATCGTGGTGAACAACCAGGTCGGCTTCACCACCGCCCCCGCGGAGTCCCGCTCCAGCGTGTACTCCACGGACGTGGCGCGGATGGTCCAGGCGCCGATCTTCCACGTCAACGGGGACGACCCCGAGGCGGTCGTCCGGGTCGGCAGGCTCGCCTTCGCCTACCGGCAGGCGTTCCGCAAGGACGTCGTCATCGACATGATCTGTTACCGGCGGCGGGGCCACAACGAGGCGGACAACCCCTCGTTCACCCAGCCGCTGATGTACGACCTGATCGACGCGAAGCGGTCCACCCGCAAGCTCTACACCGAGTCGCTGATCGGCCGGGGCGACATCACCATGGAAGAGGCCGAGCAGGCCCTCCGCGACTACCAGCAGCATCTGGAGCGGGCCTTCACCGAAACCCGCGAGGCGTCCAAGCGGCCGATGGACCCCGGCGCCGTGGTGCGCCCGCAGACCACCCTGGAGCCCATCGATCACCGCAGCGTGCCCACGGCCATCTCCGAAGAGGCGATCAAGCGGATCGTGGACACGCAGCTCACCATGCCGGACGGCTTCACCCCGCACCCGCGGCTGCAGCCCCTGCTGGCCCGCCGGGCCACCATGGTCGAGCAGAACGCCATCGACTGGGCGACCGGGGAACTGCTCGCGTTCGGGTCGGTGCTGATGGACGGGCACACGGTGCGCCTCGTGGGTCAGGACACCCGCCGCGGCACATTCGGCCAGCGGCACGCGGTCCTGGTGGACCGGCACACCGGGGCGGAATACACGCCGCTGCGCCAGTTCAACTCGGCCAGTGCCCGGTTCCATACCTATGACTCACTGCTGTCGGAGTTCGCGGCCGTCGGCTTCGAGTACGGCTACTCGGTGGCCCGGCCGGAGGCGCTGGTCTGCTGGGAAGCCCAGTTCGGTGACTTCGTCAACGGCGCACAGACCATCCTGGACGAGTTCATCAGCTCCGGGGAGCAGAAGTGGGGCCAGCGGTCCAGCGTGGTGCTGCTGCTCCCGCACGGCTATGAGGGGCAGGGACCAGACCACTCCTCGGCGCGGATCGAGCGCTTCCTCGGCCTGTGCGCGCAGGGAAACATGACCGTGGCGCTGCCGACCACGCCGGCCAACTACTTCCACCTGCTCCGCTGGCAGGCCCTGTCGCCGCGGCGGGCTCCGCTGGTGGTGTTCACGCCGAAGTCCATGCTCCGGCTCAAGGAGGCGGTCTCGGCGGTGGCCGACTTCGCCACCGGCTCGTTCCTCCCGGTGATCGGCGACCCGCAAGAACCCGACCCGGCCAGTGTCCGCCGGGTGCTGCTGTGCTCGGGCAAGATCTACTACGACCTCGCCCAGCGCCGGGCCGCGGAGGAGCGGACCGACACCGCGATCATCCGCGTGGAGCGGCTCTACCCGGTCCCGGCCGAGGAACTGACCGCGGAACTCGGCCGCTACCCGGGGGTGGAGGAGATCACCTGGGTCCAGGAGGAGCCCGCCAACATGGGCGCCTGGCCGACCATGGCCCTGAACCTGCCCGCGATCGCGGGGCGCGGAGTCGGCGTGATCTCGCTGCCGGCCAGCGGTCCGCCCGCCGTGGGCTCGGCGACGGCACACAAAGCCGAGCACCAGCATCTGGTGGACGAGGCCCTGCCGGGAGCGTAGGCATGTACTTCACCGACCGCGGCATCGAGGAACTGCTCGACCGGCGCGCGGATGACGAGGTCAGCCTGGGCTGGCTGGCGGAACGGCTGCGCGAGTTCGTCGACCAGTTCCCCGAGGCCGAGGCGACGGTAGAGCGGCTGGCCACGTGGCTGGCCCGGCTCGACGAGGACGACCCGGACTAGGACCAGGACCGAGACGGGACCGGCCTGGCAGGCCACCGGGTCGCCCGGCCACGGCTTCATGCGCCTCGCGCAATACGCGATACATCTTGACTTTCGGTCAACGCGATATATCGTATGAGTGCTGCAAACGCCCGGCCGCCGGGCCGGGGTGAGAGGATCACGACATGCCGCGCTGGACCGTTGACGCTCCTGCTACGTACGACTTCGACCGGGTGGACGCGCTGCGTGTCCGAACGCTCGGCGGCACCGTGGCGGTACTCAGCACCGGCGAGCGCGCCTGCCTGGACATCTCGGCCGTCAGCGGCCAGCCACTAGTGGTGAGTCACTCCGACGGCACCCTCACGGTCAGCTACGAGGACCTGAGCTGGGACGGGCTGCTCGGCTGGCTGCGCCCGGACCGGACCGCCGCCACCATCACCATCACCGTGCCGAAGGATTGCCCGGTCCAGCTCGGTGTGGTCACCGCGAGCGCCGTCGTGTCCGGGATCACCGCGGCGACCTCGGTGAAGAGCGTGTCCGGGGCCATCACCCTGGACGGCGTGACCGGAGCGGTCGACGCCCGGACGGTGTCCGGCGACATCGAAGCCCAGGGCCTGGGCGGCACCATCGGGTTCAACTCGGTGTCCGGCGACCTCACCCTGGCTGACGGCTCGGTGGACCGGCTGGATGCCAAGACGGTGAGTGGCCGGGTCACCGCAGACATCGACCTCGATCAGGACGCCGCACTGCGGGTGGCCACCGTGTCCGGGCCGGTCGCGATCCGGCTTCCCGCCGACGCCCGCGCCCGGGTGGACCTGCGGTCCGCCACCGGCCGGGTGCTGAGCGAGTTCCCGGGCCTGCAGCACAGTGAGAAGCCGGGCGCCAGCACGGTCAAAGGCGACCTGGGTCCGGCGGGGCGTCCGGGTGTGGTCCGGGTCAGCACCATGTCTGGCCAGGTCACGCTGCTCCAGCGGGGACAGCCTGGAACGCCGCAGGCGGCGGCCGGCGCAGCGGGCGGCAGCCGATGAGCCCCGTCTTCCGGCACGGCAGGCTCCGGCTGTACCTGCTCAAGCTGCTCGATGAGTCACCCCGCCACGGGTATGAGGTGATCCGGCTGCTCCAGGACCGGTTCATGGGCGTCTACGCCCCCTCCCCCGGGACCATCTACCCGCGGCTGGCCCGGCTCGAGGAAGAGGGCCTGGTCACCCACGACGAAGCCGACGGGCGCAAGGTCTACCGGATCACCGACAAGGGCCGGGAGGAACTCCGCAATCGCTCCGATGACCTCAGCGAGCTCGAGGACGAGATCACCGCGTCGGTCCGGGATATTGCCCGTGAGGTCACCGAGGACGTCCGGGAGACCGTGCGCAACCTGCGCGAGGAACTGACCTATGCCGCGCGGGACATGCACCGGCGCGGCACCGCGCCACCCCGCCCCGCCCCGCCACCCCGCGGCACCGCGCCACCGCGCAGCACGGCCGCGCCCTCCAGCGCTACCCCGCCCGGCCACCAGGCCCCGCCGCGCGGCAACGGCCCCGCACCCCCCCGCCGCGGACCCGGTGCCGCCTCCGCATGGGATGAGGCCCTGCGCGAAGAAGCACAGCACGAAGAGGGACAGCGCGAGGAAACCCAGGGCGACCAGGCGCAGCGGGAGCAAGCGGGCGCGGGCCGGGACGAGGCGGGCCAGGCCCATGGTCCCCGTCCGGGCTGGCGGGCCTGGCCGCCGGGCGGATCCGGCTGGGCTGACCCCGGGAGCTACCGGGACCTGGAGCAGCTGGCCCGCCACTTCACCCGGGAGTTGCGGACGGCGGCAGCTCACGCCCAGGCGGTGAGCGAGGACGCCGTGGGCGACCTGCGGACCATCCTGGACGACGCGCTGGACCGGATCAAGGCCGAGGTCTTCGGTACTGCGGACGCGTCCGGGCCGGGTGGCGCTCCCCGGACCGGGGACCACGACGACGAGGACCACGTCGACCGGGACCGCAACCACGGGGCCCACGACCGCGAGGACCGGGACCGCTCCCACGGGGACCCGCGCTAAAACCGGTTCACGGACGGGGCGCGGTGGGGCGAAGATAAGCTCTTGTCTCGTTCCGTGATCGCCGCTGTGCGGTTCGCCGGCGGACAGCACAGCCCCGGATCAGGAGGTACCTGGTAAATGGTCCCGCAGGCCAGCAGGCTGAACAACGTCCGGTACGACATCCGCGGCCCGGTGCTGCGCCGGGCCCGGCAGCTGGAAGCCGAGGGGCACCGGATCCTCAAGCTCAACATCGGTAACACGGCACCGTTCGGGCTGATGGCCCCCGACAGTGTGGTGACCGAACTGGTCCAGAACATCGGCGAGGCCCAGGGGTACAGCGACGCCCGGGGCATCCACTCGGCCCGGCTGGCGGTGTCGCAGTACTACACCACGCTCGGTGTGCCCGACGTCGGCCCGGACGACGTCTATCTCGGCAACGGGGTCTCCGAGCTCATCGTGATGGCCCTCCAGGCGCTGCTGGACCCAGGCGACGAGGTCCTCGTGCCCAGCCCCGACTACCCGCTGTGGACCGGGGCAGTGATCTTGTGCGGCGCGCGTGCGGCACACTACCGCTGCGACGAGCAGACCGGCTGGCAGCCCGACCTGGACGACGTGGCCTCGAAAATCACCGAGAGCACCCGGGCCCTGGTGATCATTAACCCGAACAACCCCACCGGGGCGGTGTACTCCAGGGAAACCCTGCTCGGCCTGCTCGACCTGGCCCGCCGGCACGGCCTGCTGGTGCTCGCCGACGAGATCTACGACAAGATCCTCTACGACGGCGCGGTGCACGAATCGACCGCCGCGCTGGCTCCCGATCTGGTCGTGCTGACCCTGTCCGGGCTGTCCAAGACCTACCGGGCGCCTGGATTTCGCACCGGCTGGCTGCTGGTCAGCGGCCCGCGCCGGGAGGCGGCCGGGTACCTGGAGGGCCTGGAACTGCTGGCGAACATGCGGATGTGCCCCAACGTGCCGAGCCAGTACGCCATCCAGGCCGCGCTGGGCGGGCCGCAGAGCATCACCGCGCTGCTGCAGCCGGGCGGCAGGCTCCGCGACCAGCGGGACCACGCCTGGCGGAAGCTGAACGAGATCCCGGGCGTGGACTGCGTCAAGCCCCAGGGCGCGCTGTACGTGTTCCCCCGGCTCGACCCGGACGTCCACAAGATCTCTGACGACCAGCAACTGGTCATCGACCTGCTGGAGCAGCAGCACCTGCTGCTCACCCACGGCACCGGGTTCAACCTGGACACCCCCGACCACCTGCGGATGGTGTTCCTGGCCGGGATCGACGTGCTGGACGACGCGATCGGCCGGCTGAGCACCTTCCTGGAGTCCTACCAGCAGTAGGACAGCACCGGAGCGGGTCTCACGGGCCCGGGCCGGTCCCGGCCAGCTCGTTGACCGCATGGTCAGGCCGCTGGGCCCGCAGCACCTAGGCGGTGAACACGACCTTCCCGAACAGGTCGCCCTCGATCATCGCCGCGAAGCCGTCCTTGGCCTGCTCCAGCGGCATGATCCGGTCGATCTTCGGCCGCACGCCGGTCTGCTCGAGGAACACGGCCAGCCGTTCCAGCTCATCCCGGGTGCCCATGGTCGAGCCGACCACCGACAGTTGCAGGAAGAAGACCCGGTTGAGGTCGGCCGGCGGCGCGGCACCGCTGGTCGCTCCGCACACGACGATCCGGCCGCCCGGCTTCAGGGCGCGCAGCGAATGAGCCCAGGTCGCCTGGCCGACCGACTCCATGACCGCGTCGACCCGCCCGGGCAGCCTGGCCCCGGACGGGAAGACCTGGTCGGCGCCGAGTTCCAGCGCGCGACGGCGTTTCTCCTCGTCGCGGCTGGTCGCCCAGACGCGGAAGCCCGCGGCGCGGCCGATCACGACCAGAGCGGTCGCGACACCGCCGCCCGCCCCCTGGACCAGGATGGTGGCGCCGGGCTGCAGGCCGGACCGCGTGAACAGCATCCGGTATGCGGTCAGGTACGCGGTGGGCAGGCACGCGGCCTCGGTGTACGACAGCGCCGAGGGCATCGGCACCAGGTTGCGCCGGGGCACCGCGACCCGCTCAGCGAACGTGCCGTCGAAGCGCTCGGACAGCAGCGACCGCCGCGGGTCGAGGGTCTCGTCGCCGCCCGCGGCCGCCGGGTCCCCGATTACCGCGTGCACGATCACGTCGTTGCCGTCTTCGTCCACCCCGGCCGCGTCACAGCCCACCACGATGGGCAGCCGCTCGGGCGAGATGCCCACCCCGCGCAGGGTCCAGACATCGTGGTGGTTGAGTGCGGCGGCCCGGACGGTCACCGTGGTCCACCCGTCCGGGGGTGAGGGATCGGGGCGCTCGCCCAGCTCAAGCCCGGCCAGCGGGTCATCGGCATCGATGCGTGCGGCGGTGACAGCGAACATGGCCGCACCCTAGCGCCTGGCGGCCCGCTGATGGATGATCAGGCCCCGCCACGTGGCGGCCCGGATCCAGTTCGCTACACTAAGCTACCTAGCAGTACCGGCGACCCGGCAGAAGGCCGGGCCGGGCCAGACGGTCTGTGCCATACTCGGTGCGGGGAAGCGGACCCCCATGTCCCCCAGCAGCTGAAGGACTGGAGTGGATCTCAACTCCTATGCCGAGCTGGCGGTGCGCTTGGTCAACACGCGCGACGCCGGCGGTCGCCAGGATGAGCTCGCCACCATAGAGGCCTACCAAGGCCTCATGGCGGACCGGGCTGGTTTGTGTGCCCGGGCCACGGCGGCTGACCTCGACGCACTGCGGGAACTGCGGTCCCAGCTCCGGCTGATCTTCGCGGCCTGCACCGCGGGCGACGGGGACGGTGCGGTGGCGCGGCTGAACGCACTGCTCGCCCGGCATCCCGTTCACCCGGAGATCGCCCGGCACGACGGCGGCGCGTGGCACCTGCATCACGCGGACAGCGGCTCGGTCGCGGACCGCTACGCGGCAGGCGCCGTGCTGGGGCTCACCATCGTCCTGACCAACCTGGGCACCGAGCGGCTGCGCCACTGCGAGGCCCCGTCCTGCCCGAACGTGCTGGTGGACACGACTCCCGACCGGTCCCAGGCCTACTGCGGTGACCGCTGCGCAGCCAAGGCGAGCGTGACGGCCCTGCACGAGCGCCGGCGCAGCCCGAGCGAGAAGGCCTCCACCGCGGCGGTCTAGCCACCCGTTTGCCCGGTCTGGCCGCCCGCTTCCTGGCTTCGGTTCCACTTCCGTCTCATGTTTCCTCTCTGGTGACGGGGAACTCCACCCGTTTTGTTGCGGGGGAAGTCCCCCGTAGAAAGACAGCGGCCCGTGTCACCCTGAGGACTTATCGTGATCTGCGTTACCGAAATGAAGCCGCTGACTTCTTCTCAGGCTGTTTGACGATCATTACCATGAGGCCTACTCACAGGCCGTATGGCCAACGTATGCGGACCGGAAAGAAGGTTCGGAACCATGGCAACTGAGTCCGTAGCGGCTCCCACAACGGCGCCGTCGGACGTCGGCCTCAAGCGAGAGATGGGGCTGATCGGCGCCACCTGGGCGTCCGAGACCTCCATCATCGGATCGGGCTGGCTGTTCGGAGCGCTCTTCGCCGCGCAGGCAGCGGGGACCGCGGCCCTGCTGGGCTGGGTCATCGGCGGAGTCGCAGTCATCTTCCTCGCCCTCGTCCACGCCGAACTGGGCGGGATGTACCCGGTCTCCGGCGGCACGGCGAGGTTCCCGCACCTGGCGTACGGCAGCGTGGCCGGTATCTCGTTCGGGTTCTTCTCCTGGGTACAGGCCATCACGGTGGCCCCCATCGAGTGCTTCGCGGTGATGCAGTACGCCTCGTACTACTGGCATGGCCTGTTCGACGTCAACGCGGCCGGCGGGAACGGCAACGTCACCGGGCTGGGCTTCGCGATGACGGTCGTCCTCCTGATCATCTTCACCGCGCTGAACTTCCTGGCCATGCGCATCTTCAACAAGGTCAACGCGGGCATCACCTGGTGGAAGGTGGCCATCCCGGTCCTCGCCATCATCGTGCTGCTGTTTAAGTTCCACTCCAGCAACTTCGGTGCGGGCGGCGGCTTCATGCCCTACGGCGTCAAGGCCCTGTTCGCGGCCATCCCGTCGGCGGGCATCATCTTCGCCTACCTCGGCTTCGAGCAGGCCGACCAGCTGGCGGCGGAGATCAAGAACCCGCAGCGGAACCTGCCCCGGGCGATCATGCTGGCCGTACTCATCGGCATCATCATCTACGTCATGCTGCAGGTAGCGTTCATCGGCGCGCTGCCGCCCAGCCAGCTCACCCATGGGTTCGCGAAGATCAGCGACCCGAACGTTCTGGCCGGGCCGTTTGCTGGCCTGGCCGGCCTGGTCGGGTTCGCCTGGCTGGCCGTCGTCCTGCGGATCGACGCCTTCGTCTCCCCGTTCGGCACCGGCCTGATGTACCAGACCTCGAGCTCGCGGGTCGGATACGGCCTCGGCCGCAACCGCTACTTCCCGCAGGTCTTCACCAAGGTCGACAAGAACGGCGTCCCCTGGGTCTCCCTGATCGTGGCGTTCGTCGCCGGGCTGTTCTTCCTGCTGCCCTTCCCCAGCTGGCACTCACTGGTCGCCCTGGTGACGGGAGCCAGCGTGCTCATGTACGCCGGCGCGCCGCTGGCCATGGGCGCGTTCCGGCGGCAGGTTCCCGACGCCGACCGGCCCTACAAGGTGCCCGCGGGCGAGGTAATCGCCCCGCTCGCGTTCATCATCGCCAACCTGCTCATCTACTGGTCGGGCTTCGAGACGATCTGGAAGCTCGGCCTGGTGATCATTATCGGCTACGTGCTGATCGGCATCTGCATGGCGTTCGACGACAACCGCCCGCCGCTGGACTGGAAGTCAGCGGTGTGGCTGCCGGTCTACCTGGTCGGCATGGGCATCATCTCCTGGCAGGGCCAGTTCAGCGGAGGCGCCGAACTGGCGCCGGTGAACACCAACCACATCCCGTTCTGGTGGGACATGGTGATCGTGGCCGCGTTCAGCCTGGTGATCTACTTCTGGGCGATGGCTACCCGCCTGCCCAGGGCGGAGATGCTCAACCTGGTCGAGCGGCAGTCCGGGATCGAGCCGCCGGAGCGGAACCCGGTCTGATCGCCTGGTTCTGATCAGCAAACCGCAGTACGAGGACCCCCGGCCCTGGCGGCCGGGGGTTTTCGTTATCTGATTGCTAATCAGGCCCGGGCGCGACGGTACCGGAGCAGCACCCGGCCCTCGATCAGCCCGGCCGGGACCACGCCGAACGTCCGGCTGTCCGCGGCACCGGCTGGCCGGTTGTCCGCGCTCAGCCACCACCCGCCGGGTTCGCGGCGCGCGGCCCGCTTCACCAGGAGCAGCTCCGGCCGGCCCGGGTGCCGCGCGATGACCAGCTGTCCCGGGCGGACCCGGACCGCCCGCCCGGCCCTGGTTCCGCGCCAGACGAGAAGCCAGTCACCAGGGTGCAGGGCGGGCTCCATGGACCGCTCCACGACCGCAACCCGCCATAGCGGCCAGTGCATCGGCCCTCCTAGGTTCGTTCCCGGGCCCGGGGGGTAGTGTCGGTCACCGGTAACCCATGATCCGACATGAGAGAAGGGGACCTATGGGACTGCTGACACGTCTCCTCGAACCAAAGGCCACCGTGCACGCGCACTGCGACCTGCCCTGTGGGGTCTACGACCCGGCCCAGGCACGGATCGAGGCTGAGTCCGTCAAGGCGATCATCCAGAAGTATCACGACAGCTCGGACCCGGCGTTCCAGACGCGCGCCCTGCTGATCAAGGAGCAGCGGTCCGAACTCGTCAAGCATCACTTGTGGGTGCTGTGGACCGACTACTTCAAGCCGCCGCACTTCGAGAAGTACCCGCAGCTGAACCAGCTGTTCAACGAGGCCACCAAGCTGGCCGGCGGCGGCCCGGGAGGCACCAAGAGCAGTACCGATGTGGCCGCGGCCGATCAGTTGCTGGCCAAGATCGACGAAATCAGCAAGATCTTCTGGGAGACCAAGCAGGGCTGACCTCCCGGCTCAGCACGTCGCGATGGCCAGAGGCCGCGCAGGCACCGCCCTGCGCGGCCTCTGGCCATCGCGGGACTCGCTGGCCGCCCGGGTTTTGCTGGCCTCCCGGGATTCGCCGGCATCCTGGAATCGGCCGGACGATCCAGCGCATCCGCGCTGGTCAAAAGGGAATTGACGGGCAGCGCCCGGGGCGGCGCGTCAGCGGTGCACGCCGCGGACGGTAGGTTGCATGGCAAGACCACGACGGCCGCCAGCAGCAGTACGGCTGACGGTACTGGAGGACAATCGTGACGGAAGAGACGACCGCGCCGACTGCTGCGGCCGTGCCCACGGCGGTTCGCGGCGACCATGCGCCGCGGGACGCCGAGGATCGCGTGACGATCCGGATGCCGGCTGAGGGCGCTTACCTGTCCGTGCTGCGCACGGCCACGGCGGGTCTCGCGGCCCGCCTCGACTTCACCCTCGATGAGATCGAGGACCTGCGGATCGCCGTGGACGAGGCGTGCGGCCTGCTGCTGAGCCAGGCCTCGCCGGGGGCGAGCCTGGACTGCGACTTCACCCTCGGCGAGGACAGCGTGACCATCACGGTGTCCGTGCAGACCCAGCGGGCCCAGCTCCCCGCCCGTGACACCTTCGCCTGGACCGTGCTCGCGGCGCTGGCCGGAAGCGTGGACGCCTGGGCCGGGCCGGGCAGCAAACTCACGGTCATGCTGCGCAAGACCCGCGAGCTGTCGAGGTCCGGGTGACCGAGGAAATCGAGGTCCGGGTGCCCCGGAAAGTCGATGCCCGGGTGGCCGAGGAGATCGATGCCGCCGGGGCGGCCGCCATCGAGGTCCCGGGAGTTGAGGCGCCGCTGAGCGAGGTGGCCCCCCCGCCGCGGATCCAGCATGCGGTCCCGGACCGGGGGCGCGCGCGGGAACTGTTCGAGCGGCTGGCGGTGCTGCCCGACGGCGACGCCGAGCGGCTCCGCATCCGCGGCGAGCTGGTCGAGCTGCACCTGCCGCTGGTGGAGTACCTGGCCCGGCGGTTCCGTAACCGCGGCGAATGGCTCGACGACCTCACCCAGGTGGCGACGATCGGGCTGATCAAGTCCATTGACCGCTTCGACCTGGGCCGCGGGGTGGAATTCTCCACCTACGCCACCCCGACCATCGTGGGCGAGATCAAACGGCATTTCCGCGACAAGGGCTGGGCCGTCCGGGTGCCCCGGCGGCTGCAGGAACTCAAGCTGGCCCTGACCAAGGCCATCGGGGACCTGGCCCAGCGCGAGGGCCGGGCGCCCACCGTGGCCGAGATCGCCGCGCACCTGCAGATGACCGAGGAAGAGGTCCTGGAGGGCCTGGAGTCGGCCAACGCCTACTCGACGGTGTCGCTGGACGCCCCGGACTCGGGCGACGACGACGCGCCCGCAGTGGCCGAATCGCTCGGCATGCTCGACGACGCCCTGGAAGGGGTCGAGTACCGGGAATCGCTCAAGCCCCTGCTGGAACAGCTGCCCAGCCGCGAAAAGCGCATCCTGCTGCTGCGGTTCTTCGGGAACATGACGCAGTCGCAGATCGCCAGCGAACTGGGGATCTCGCAGATGCACGTATCCCGGCTGCTGGCCCGGACCCTCGCCCAGCTCCGCGACGGCCTGACTGCCGAGGATTAGATTTGCCCGGGGGCTGTGCTACCCCGGGGGCCCGAGCCCCCGGAACCCCCAACTTGCCCGCCCCCGTAGGCACTTCGTCTGCGCCGGGTGCCGGGTCGGTCGCCGACTCGGCGAGGACACGCCTGCGGCGTGCCTCCCCTCGCCCTGCCAGCCCGGGGGCCCGAGCCCCCGGACCCCCAACGGCCCGCTCCGCAGGCATGTCGTCTGCTGCGCCTGACCGGGTTAATCGCTGGCTCGGAGGGAACCCGCCTGCGGCGGGCCCCGCCTCGCCGGCGAGCTAGCTGCGGGCGGGCCGTTTCCCTGGTTTGGCTGGAGTCCTCGGCTTGGCTGGCGGCTTCTTAGCCGGGCCCGTCTTGGCCGGCGGCGGTGCCTGATGTCCGGGGCCGTCGTCCGGCGGCTTCCCCGCCAGGGCGCGGAAGCTGGCCGGCATGAACAGCAGGACGAGCCCGGCGGCCGCCAGGATCAGCGACGGGATCCCCCACTCGTACCGGTGCCCCTGCACCAGGTAGATGCCGACGATGCCGACGAACAGCTGGGTCAGCGCCGCTGGAGTGCGGCTCCACCGGCGGCCCTGGGACAGCCCGACGGCGATCCAGGCCAGCGCGGCCGCCGTGGCCAGCCCGATCAGGGTCAGCGCGATCCCGCTGCCCCGCTGGTAGGACTTACCCGAGGCCGTGTCGACCCCGGCCAGCACGCTGGCGGCCAGCACGATGAGGGCGTCAGCGGCTTGCACTCCAGCCGCACCGAGCAAACTCGGCGGCCTCTGCTGCATCTCCGGTACCCCTCGTCGCTAACCTGAGCCCGTGCCCGCGCTCCTGATTGTCAACCCGCACGCCACGGCCACCACCGAGTTGCGCCGGGACGTCATCACGCATGCTCTCGCATCCCAGATGGAACTGGAAGTCGCGGAAACACGCTACCGGGGTCATGCGGCCACCCTGGCCCGCAAAGCCGCCTCAGACGGCTTCCAGCTCATTGTGACGCTCGGCGGGGACGGCACAGTCAACGAGGCCGTGAACGGCCTGCTGCACGGCCTGAAGCCCGGGACGGACCCGGCCTTCGCCCCCGTCCCGGGTGGTAACGCCAACGTGTTCAGCCGTGCGCTGGGCCTGCCCGCCGACCCGGTCGACGCGACCGGGCGGATCCTCGAGGCGCTGCGGACCGGCCGCGACCGGCGCGTCGGCCTGGGCTGTGCCAGTCCCGGCCACACCAGTCCGGGCGCTCCCCCGGGAGCCAGCCTGGACCGCTACTTCACCTTCAACGCCGGGATGGGCCTGGACGCCGAAACGGTACGGGTGATCGAGGGCATGCGCGAGCACGGCCGGACCCTGACCCCCGGCCTGTACCTGCGGACCGCGCTGCGCCAGTTCTACCGGGTCACCGACCGCCGTCACCCCCGGCTCACCCTGGAACGGGACGGCCAATCCCCGCTCGGGCACCTGTTCCTCGGCATTATTTCCAACACGTCGCCCTGGACCTACCTGGGCCGCCGGCCGGTCAATCCGAGCCCGGGCGCGAGTTTCGACACCGGGCTCGACATCTTCGCGCTCCGGCGAATGCGGACGATTGGAACATTGAACGCGCTCCGGCAGATGTTCACCCAGGATGGCAAGCCACCCCGGGGCCGGGACGTGGTCAGCCTGCACGACCACCCCGTCTTCACGCTCCGGTCAGACCAGCCGGTCGCGCTCCAGGTGGACGGCGAGTACGCGGGCGAGCATGAGAGTGTCACGTTTCGCGCTGTTCCGAGCGCTCTGCGGGTAATTGCCTGAGTCGCCCGGAACAGGGCAAGATGTGACCTATCAGACACCGAAATCCGGCTGAACCTTTGCCGAATAGTCTTGCGTTTGATTCGGGTGCTTGACAGGCTAGAACCCGGTTCGGGTGAGCGGTGCCATGCGCCGACATCCTGCAGGTCTTGGCGTTGGTGTCCTGATTCCAAGGCTTCGGACCGGAGTCCAGTGGGGGCCGCTGGCTCGAATGTGTGTGACTGTACAAACCCCCGGGAAGCTACACGGCTCCCGACATATGACCTGGCTCGTGAATTCGTTCACAAGCTCGCGGGCGGGTCACTACCCTGGGCCTCGGCCCGGACGCCATAGGAGGAGTGGACCGCATGGACTGGCGCCACGACGCCGCCTGCCGTGACGTGGACCCGGAGCTGTTCTTCCCGATCGGGAACACCGGACCCGCGCTACTCCAGATCGACGAGGCCAAGCAGGTATGCCGCCGATGCCCAGCGATTGAGGCCTGCCTGCAGTGGGCGCTCGAGAGCGGCCAGGATGCCGGGGTATGGGGCGGCATGAGCGAAGACGAGCGGCGCGCGCTCAAGCGGCGGGCCAGCCGGATCCGCGCTCGCGCCCACGCCTGAGCGCGCCTGCGCCTGAGGGCCCGGCGTGCATGAGCGCCACCGTCCGCGAGCCGGGGGGTGGCCGCTCTATCCCGGCGCACGCCCATGCTGGCCAGCCCGTGCTGCTAACCGGGGCTGGCTAACCCGCAGGATCCGCCGGGCCAAGCGGACGTATCGGGGCGGCCCGGGCCGATAATGGCGCCCCGGCGTCCAGCGGCAGGTCGACGACGGCCTTGGTACCGCCGCCCGCCCTCGGCTTGACCTCCAGCCGGCCGCCGAGCTCGGAGACCACGAGCGTCCGGACGATCTGCAGGCCCAGGCTCGTGGCCGAATCCAGATCGAATTCTTCCGGCAATCCGACGCCATTATCTTGGACAATCACCGTCAGCCGCTCCGGGCTGCGGTTCACGGAGACCTCGAGCAGCCCGTCCAGGCCCGGGGCCAGTTCCGGCCCGCACGGCGCCAGCCCATGCTGCAGCGCGTTCTGCAGCAACTCGGCCAGGACCAGGGCCAGCGGCGTGGCCACCGCGGACGGGAGCAGGCCGAACCGGCCGAGCAGGACCGGCTTAACCCGCGCCTCGGCCGCGGACACCTCCCCCGCCATGGCCGCGACCCGCTCCGCGACGTCGTCGAAGTCCACGATCTCCTCGGGAGCGTGCGAGAGCGTCTCGTGGACGGTGGCGATGGAGCCGACCCGGCGCACCGCCTCATCCAGCGCGGCCCGCGCCTTCGGCTCGTCCAGCCGCCGGGACTGCAGCCGCAGCAGCGCGGCCACGGTCTGCAGGTTGTTCTTGACCCGGTGATGGATCTCCCGGATGGTGGCGTCCTTGGTCATCAGCTCGCGCTCGCGGTGCCGCAACTCGGTCACATCCCGGACCATGACCAGCGCGCCGGTGCGCAGGCCGTTGACCACCAGCGGGATGGCCCGGAGCTGGACCACGGACCCGTTCCCCTCCACCTCGGTCTCGCGCGGGGCACGGCCGCTGGCGGTGACCATCAGGGAGTCGTCGGTCGGCCGGCCTGGCGCGCAGAGCCGGGCGGTCAGGGGGCCCAGTTCCGCCCCCACCAGATCGGCCGCCAGGCCAAGCCGGCGGTACGCCGAGAGGGCGTTAGGGCTCGCGTAACTGACCTTGCCGGAACGGCCGAGCCGGAGCAGGCCGTCCCCGACGCGCGGGGAACGGACCAGCGCGGGCTGCTGGCCCGGCCAGGGGAACATGCCCGAGGCGACCATCTGGGCCAGGTCGTCCGCGCCCTTGAGGTAGGTGAGCTCCAGGCGGCTCGGGGTGCGCGCCGAACTCAGGTTGGTGCTCCGCTCGATGACGGCGATGACCTGGCCCTCGCGGGTGACCGGAATCGATTCGCGGCGGACCGGCACACCGCGGGTCCATTCCGGGTCGCCTTCCCGGCAGATCCGCCGCTCCCGCTGGGCCGATTCCAGAAAGGGCCGGGCCCCGGTGGGCGCGAACGTGCCCACCGCGTCGTCGTGGAACGTGGTCGGCCCGGTCGTCGGGCGCATCTGGGCCAGCACCACCCAGCCGGAGGAGTCCTGCAACGGCGCCCACAGCACCAGGTCAGCGAAGGACAGGTCGGCCAGCAGCTGCCAGTCGGACACCAGGGCGTGCAGCCAGTCGATGTCGGCCGACGTCAGCGCGGTGTGGCGGCGGGCGAGGTCATTCAGCGTGGGCACCCTGCCATCATCGCTTATCCGGGCCACCTGACGGGCCTGGGGAAGCGAGCCCGCCGCTGATGAGGGATCATGTCCGGAACGCAGTTTGCTGCGGAAGGAAGTGACCCGTGACAGCGTCCCCTGCCATCCGCGACGGTGAGCCCGCCCCGCCCGGCGGGGCGACGCCCGGCCCGACGCCGCCCCGGATCCCCAAGTACTACGCGGTCAAGCGCCAGCTGCTCGAACTGACGCAGGCCATGGCCCCCGGCAGCCCGGTGCCCCCGGAACGCGAGCTGGCCCAGCACTACGGAACGTCGCGGACCACGGTGCGCCAGGCCCTGGCTGAGCTCGTGGTCGAAGGCCGGCTGCTGCGCCTGCAGGGCAAGGGGACCTTCGTGGCCAAGCCCAAGGTCGCCCAGCTGCTCGAGCTGGCCAGCTACACGCAGGGGATGCGGGCGCACGGGCTGCACCCGCAGACCAGGATCCTGGACACCAGCTACGTGCCCGCCGACGCGCAGCTCTCCGAGCTACTGGCGATCCCGGCGGGCAGCCGGGTGCTGCGCATCCACCGGCTGCGGCTGGCCGACGGGGAACCCATGTCGACCGACACCTCCCACCTGCCCGCCCGCCGGTTCCCGGGACTGCGCCGGAACCTGGACCGCTACGCGTCCCTGTACGAGGCGCTGGCCTCGGCGTACGGGGTCCAGCTCACCGAGGCGGTGGAGACCATCGAGACGGTGCTGGCCGACCCCAAGGACGCCCGGCTGCTCGGGGTGGATGTCGGCATGCCCCTGCTGCTGCTGTCCCGGCAGGCGTTCGACGCCTCAGCCGAGCCGGTCGAGTGGGCTCAGTCCAAATACCGGGGCGACCGCTACAAGCTGGTCACCCGGCTGCGCCGGCCCTACTAGGTCAGCCGGCTTCGCCGGCGGGGGGCGTCGTCCGGTTGCGCCGGTACCCGGTCAGCCACCAGGCCGCGGGCAGCAGTCCCGCAGCGATGGCGGCCTTGATGGCGTCGCCTGCCACGAACGGGGTGAAGCCCTCTGACAGCGCCTGTGCAGCATTGAGGTGCAGGTCCAGCGCCAGCCAGGTCACCCCGAACGCGTAGATGACGACCTCGCCAGCGACCATGGCCGGCACCGACCGCAGCACCGAACGGTCCGCGCCGCGCTCGGCCAGGAAGCCGCAGAGGATCGCGGCGGCGATGAAGCCGAGCACGTAGCCGAAGGAGGCACCCACGTAGCCGCTGGCCTGCCCGGCGAACCAGGGCACCCCGGCCAGCCCCGCCACCGCGTAGAGGACCAGCGCCGCCCCGGCCCGGCGCCAGCCCAGCGCCGTGCCGGCCAGCAGCACACCCAGGGTCTGCCCGGTGATGGGCACGGGGGTGAAGGACAGGTGGATCGAGATCTGGGCGAGCAGCCCGATAAAGCCGGCCGCCCCGGCGACCAGGAGCGTGTCCCGGACCAGCGCACCGGGCAGCAGGTCGGCAAGCACCAGGGGGGAACGCTGGCGCAGCGCGGCCGCATCAGACATGGGAGGACTCCTCAGGCGGGGGAAACGTACTGGTAGCCGAGGGGACGATACCAAGATGACCGGAACCGTCCAAGGCACCGGGTGGCCGGTTGGGCCTCAGGAGCGGTCACAATGCTGAACTATGCGGGTAAGCGACACGCTCGCCTTCGCGGCGGGACACTGGCGCATCGAACGGGTGCTGGCCGACCACCGTTCGGGCACGCAGGGACGGTTCACCGGCTCAGCCACGCTCAGCGACCCGGCGCCCGGCGACCCGGCGCCCGGCGAACTGGTGCCCGGCGAACTGGTGCCCGGCGACCCGGCGCTCAGCAAAGCGGACGATCCTGGGCCGACCCCGTCCAGGCCAGCACTGCGCTATCTGGAGACCGGCGAATTGCGCTTCGGCACGCACTCCGGCCCGGCCACCCGCACCCTCTGCTACCAGGGGCGGCCCGACGGCACGGTCGACGTCCGGTTCACGGACGGCCACCTCTTCTACCGGCTGGATCTGCGCTCCGGCCGCTGCGTGGCGGTGCACCAGTGCCGCGCGGACCGCTACGAGATCACCTACCTCGTGCTCAGCGAGAACGCGATGGAAGAGCGCTGGCAGGTGCAGGGACCGGGCAAGGACTACCAGGCCACCGCGACCCTGATCCGCTGGGATCATTGATTCGCAAACCATTGCAGCCTGGGTCATTTCGTCGCACCATATACGTCAACACCGTGACATACGTCACGCGCGCGCCGCCCGCCCCACGCCGTGGCCCGGCGGAAGGCACGTGGACGACCCACACAGGGAGACGAAGCGATGACGCACTCCGGCCCCCCCACCCGCCGCACCGGCGCCTGGATCTTAGTCACAGTCCTGCTTTTAGTTGCGGTGCTCGGGACCCTCATTGTCCCGATCTACGCCCGCAGCGCCCCCAAGCTCGGCAGCTTCCCCTTCTTCTACTGGTACCAGCTGATCTGGGTCCCGGTGGTCGCGCTGCTGACCACGATCTGCTACCTGATCACCACCCGGGTCGCCCGCCCGCCGGGTGACCGCCGGCCCTCCTCGCCGCCCATGAGCGGCAGCGGGGAGGCGTTGTGAGCAACATCAACTGGGTCTCGTTCGGCATCCTGATCTTCCTGTTCGCCCTGGTCACGGTGGTCGGGTTCGCAGCGGCACGGTGGCGCCGGGCCGAGGACGTACTGCATCTCAACGAGTGGGGGCTCGGCGGCAGGGGCTTCGGCACCTTTGTCACCTGGTTCTTGCTCGGCGGCGATCTGTATACTGCCTACACATTCATCGCGGTGCCGGCCCTGGTCTTCGGCACCGGGGCGGCCGGGTTCTTCACCCTGTCCTACACGATCATGGTCTACCCGATCGTGTTCGTGTTCCTCCCCCGGCTGTGGTCCGTGGCCCGGGTGCACGGCTACATCACCCCGGCGGACTTCATCCACGGTCGTTACGGCTCCCGGGGGCTGTCCCTCGCCGTGGCCTGCACCGGCATCCTGGCGGTCATGCCCTACATCGCCTTGCAACTGGTCGGCATCCAGTCCGTGCTGACCGTGATGGGCGTCGGCGGCAGTTCCACCAGCGGGTTCCTGCACGACCTGCCGCTGATCATCGCCTTCCTCGTCCTGGCCGGCTACACGTTCGTCTCCGGGCTGCGGGCCCCGGCGCTGATCGCGTTCATCAAGGACACCCTGATCTACGTGATGATCATCGTGGCGATCATCTACATCCCGATCCGGGTGGGCGGCTGGGGGCACATCTTCAGCGTCGCCGACACCCACCTCA
Organism: Streptosporangiaceae bacterium; assembly: GCA_035642895.1. GTDB lineage: Bacteria > Actinomycetota > Actinomycetes > Streptosporangiales > Streptosporangiaceae > RYN-230. Next base: position 20,584 of record DASQRM010000173.1, read on the forward strand.
AGGCGACCAATCCCAAGACGGGCAAGCCGAACGGCAGCCTGATCCTGGAACCGGCCGGGTTCTGGGCCTACTCCACGCTCGCCCTGGGCTCGGCCCTGGCCCTGTTCATGTACCCGCACAACATCACGGGCGTATTCGCGGCCAATCGGCGCAACGTGATCCGGCGCAACATCGCCGCGCTGCCCGCCTACTCGCTGGTGCTCGGCCTGATCGCGCTGCTCGGTTACATGGCCCTGGCCGCGCCCGGGGTGCCCGCCGAGGTCAAGGCCCATGGCGCGAACGCACAGCTGGCGGTGCCGTTCCTGTTCCAGCGGATCTTCCCGAGCTGGTTCGCGGGCATCGGCTTCTCGGCCATCGTCATCGGCGCGCTCGTCCCGGCGGCCATCATGGCCATCGCCGCCGCGAACCTGTTCGCCCGCAACATCTGGAAGGAGTACATCCGGCCGAACGCCAGCAACTCGGAGCAGACCAAGGTATCCCAGTGGGCATCGCTCGTGGTCAAGCTGGGCGCGCTGCTGTTCGTGATCTTCGTGAACTCGACGTACGCCATCCAGCTCCAGCTGCTGGGCGGGATCTGGATCGTGCAGACGTTCCCGGCCATCGTGGCCGGCCTGTACACCCGGTGGTTCCACCGCTGGGCGCTGATCATCGGCTGGGCGGTGGCCATGGTGTTCGGCACCATCGCCGCGTACCGGCTGCCGGCCCCCGGCAAACCGGGTACGCACTTCGGCGCGTCCACGGACACGGTGCCGGTGATCAACCACACCATCTACATCGGGCTCACCGGGCTGGTCATCAACCTGGTCATCGCGACCCTGCTGACCCTGCTTTTCCGGGCGTTCAAGGTGCCGGACGGGTCGGACGAGACGCGGCCGCATGAGTTCGTGGCCGACCCGGAACCCGCCACCGCGGAGAAGGTTCCGGTCGTGGCCGGGGCGGCGGACGTCGGCTGATCCGGGCCCAGGTGCCGGGCCCGCCCACCCCCCTCCGGGCCCGGCACCTGTTTCCGGAAGCTACTAGCTGGTAACATCTCCGCATGACCGAGGGCACTGGGCATGAGGAAACTGCGCACGGGGGCACGCTGGCGGCGGCCGCGGCCCGGGCCAACGGCGCGGACACCATGTTCACGCTGTCCGGCGGCCACGTGTTCCCGCTGTATGACGCGGCCGTGCACATGGACCCGCCGATGCGGCTGCTGGATGTCCGGCACGAGCAGACCGCGGTGTTCGCCGCGGAGGCCACCGCCCGGCTGACCCGGCTCCCCGGCCTGGCCGTGCTGACCGCCGGGCCCGGGGTAACCAACGGCGTCAGCGCCATCACCACGGCCCAGTTCAACGGCTCGCCGGTGGTGATCCTCGGCGGCCGGGCCCCGGATGGTCGCTGGGGCTCTGGCAGCCTGCAGGAGTTCGACCACCCTGAACTGCTCCGGCCCATCACCAAGGCCGCCTGGACCGAGCACGAGACCGCGAAGATCGGCGCCGGGGTGGATGAGGCGTTCCGGCTGGCCACCGCGCCGCACCGCGGCCCGGTCTTCGTGGACATCGCCCTCGAGGCCCTCTTCGGCCCGGCTCCCCGGGAGCCGGGGCCGGCCGGCGGCTTCGGGCCGGGCGGCACACCGGTGCGGGCCGCCCGGCCCGGACTGGCTGACCCCCTGCTCACTAACACCGGGCTGGCTAGCACTGCGGCGCCGGGTGATCCCGAGCCGGCCGCGGCCATCGCGCGGCTGATCGCGGCGGCCCAGCGCCCGGTCCTGGTGCTCGGCTCGGACGTGTGGATGGGCGGCGCGGAGCAGGCCGCCCGGATCGCGGCCGAGGAACTGCGGCTGCCGGTCATCACCAACGGCCAGGGCCGCGGCATCCTGCCCCGGGGTCATGAGTTGCTGGTCACCCGCGCCCGGTCGGCCGCGTTCCGGGAGGCGGACCTGGTCGTCGTGGTGGGCACGCCGCTCGACTTCCGGCTCGGTTATGGCGCGTTCGGTGACCAGAATGATCCGCAACGAAAACCAGCCGTGGTTCATGTCGCCGACGCGCCGGGGCAGGTGGCGGCGCATGCCCCCCTGGCGGCCAGTTACGCCGGTGACCTCGGCGCGTTCTTCGCCGCCCTGGTCGACCCGGCCGCCTGGCCGACCCGGCCGCCCCGGGCGGCCTGGGAGGAGTCCTGGCTGCCGCGGCTGCAGGACGCGGCGCGCCAGGCGATAGCGGCGGACGGGGCGCTGCTGGCCAGCGAGGCCAGCCCGATCCACCCGATGCGCATCTACGGTGAGCTGGCCCGGGTGCTGGACGACGACGCCGTGGTGATCGGCGACGGCGGGGACTTCGTCTCCTACGCAGGCAAGTGCATCGAGCCGGGACGCCCGGGCGGGTGGCTCGATCCGGGTCCGTACGGCTGCCTGGGCACCGGGCTGGGCTACGCGATCGCGGCCCGGCTGGCCCGTCCCGCGGACCAGGTGCTGCTGCTGCTCGGGGACGGCGCGGCCGGGTTCTCGCTGATGGACGCCGACACGCTGGTCCGGCACGGGCTGCCCGTCGTCATGGTCTGCGGCAACAACGGGATCTGGGGCCTGGAGAAGCACCCTATGCACGCCATCTACGGCTACGACGTGGCCGCCGACCTGCAGCCGCAGTGCCGGTACGACGAGGTGGTCAGCGCGCTGGGCGGTGCGGGGGAACTGGTCACCCGGCCAGACGATATCGGCCCCGCGCTGCGCCGGGCCTTCGAGTCCGGGGTGCCCTACCTGGTCAACGTGATCACCGACCCCGCGGTCGCCTACCCGAGGTCCACGACGGGCATCTGACCCCGCGGCCCACGCAACCACCGGCACCTGACCGCCCGGCCCGCCCGCAGCCCGCGCCACCCCGGCCCGGCCCCCGCGCCTCCCCGGTCAGTACCACTAGTCCCACCAGCCCCGCCAGTCACACCCCTAGGCACTTTTCCCGCAGAACGTGCGGGCTGGTGGGTGTTTTGTGGGGGTTTGGGCACACGTTCCGCGGGAAGAGTGCCCGCCGGGCCTCCGCGAGCACCGGCGCGAGGGCTGCGGCGGGGGTCTGGCGCCGGGGCGTAAGCGGGGCGGTTATTCGATGATCGCGATCAGGTCGCCTTCCTGGACCACGTCGCCCTCGCCCACCGCCAGTTTGGTCACCGTGCCTGGCTCCTCGGCCAGCACGGGGATCTCCATCTTCATCGACTCGAGGATGACCAGCGTGGAGCCGTCGGAGACTTCCTCGCCCTCGGCGGTCACGACCTTCCACACGTTGGCCACCATCTCCGCGCGGACTTCGGCCACTCGCCGCTCCTCTCACTCACCGGGTCGCCTGCCGGCGGCCCCGTCCTCATTGTGTCAAGTCAGGGACGGAGCCGGCTGATCACCAGCGTGTCGTAGCCGCCGTCGGTGAACTCCCCGCTGTCCAGCAGGTCCGCGTGGAACGGCAGGTTCGTCTTCAGCCCGGTGATCCGGAACGACGCCACCGCGGCCCGGGCCCGGCTCAGCGCCTCGTCCCGGTCCGGGCCCCACACGCACAGCTTGGCCAGCAGCGGATCGTAGAACGGGGTGACCTGGTTCCCGGCCATATATCCCGCGTCGACCCGGATGCCCTCGCCGGCCGGCTCGTCCCAGGCCGTGATCGTGCCCGGACTGGGCAGGAACCGGGCCGGGTCCTCGGCGTACACGCGCAGCTCGATCGCGTGCCCGGTGGCGGTGACGGCCGCCGGGTCAAAGCTCACGCCGCCGCCGGCGGCGATCCGCAGCTGCTGCTCGACCAGGTCGATGCCGGTCACCATCTCGGTGACCGGGTGCTCGACCTGAAGCCGGGTGTTCATCTCCAGGAACGTGAAGTCCCCGGTCCGCTGGTCCACCAGGAACTCGACCGTCCCGGCGCCCTGGTAGCCGACCGTCTCCCCGGCCCGGACCGCGGCGTCCAGCATCCGGGCCCGCAGGCCCGGGCCGACCCCGGGCGACGGGGTCTCCTCGGCCACCTTCTGGTGGCGTCGCTGCACCGAGCAGTCCCGCTCGCCGAGGGCGAGCACCCGGCCGTCGGCCAGCCCGAGGATCTGCACCTCGACGTGCCGGGCCGGCGTCACGTAGCGTTCCAGCAGGATCGCGGGGCTGCCGAAGAACCGCTCCGCGCGGGAGCGGGCCGTCTCGAAGGCCGCGACCAGCTGCTCCGGGTCGGCGGCGGCGCTCATCCCGATCCCGCCGCCGCCCGCCGCGGCCTTCACCATGACCGGGTAGCCGATCAGGGCCGCGGCGGCCAGCGCCGCCTCGAGGTCGCTCACCGGCGTGGTGGTGCCGTCGGCCACCGGCACCCCGGCGGCGGCCATCAGGTTCCGGGCACTGATCTTGTCGCCCATCTGCTCGATGGCGGACGCCGAAGGACCCACCCAGGTCAGCCCGGCCTCGGTGACTTGCCGGGCGAAACCCGCGTTCTCGGACAGGAAGCCGTACCCGGGGTGAATGGCGCGGGCCCCGGTATCCCGCGCCGCGCGCAGGATGGCGGCGGCATCCAGGTAACTGCGGGCGGGCGGCGGGGGGCCGATCGGTACCGCCTCGTCCGCCTCGCGGACGTAGGGCAGCTCGGCGTCGGCCTCGGAGTAAACCGCCACCGCCCGGATGCCCATCCGCCGCGCGGTGGCGATCACCCGGCGGGCTATCTCGCCGCGGTTGGCGACCAGCACCGACTCGATCCCCGCGGGATCAGGGCCAGCGGGATCGGGCCCAGCTGGATTGGGCCCAGCTGGATCTGGCACGGCGGTATCGGACACGGCGGCAGCCTACAGGTGGCCGGGGTAGTACCGTCCCGTCACGTTGGTGAGTGCCTCCACGACCCGCGGGTCGTATTCCGCCGCGGTGTCCAGCCGGAGCCGTTCCAGGGCGGCCGCTGACCGGTCCCGGTCCGGTGACGCGCCGACCAGGTCGTCGAAGGCGTTAGCGGCCCGGATGATCCGGCTGCCGATCGGCGGCTCGGGATCATGTCCGCGCCAGGGCTGGCACTGGCGGCGGACGATCTCGGCCACCCCGTCCAGCACCCCGGCCTGCTCGATGACGCTGGCCCCGAGGCCGGCTATGCGTTGCTGATCTTCGGGGGAAGCCAGCACGGTCGCGCCCCCCGGGATCGGATCGGCCAGCGACAGCTGGCCGATGTCGTGCATGAGCGCGGCGTACTCCAGTTCCAGCAGGTCGGGCTCGCTCATCCCGAGCTCGCGGCCGACCGCGACGGCGAGCCTGCCTACCCGGTAGGAGTGGCCGTCCTCGACGTACCCGCCGACCTCGGTGACCCGGGCCAGGGCGCGGACCGTCTGCAGGTAGGTGGAGCGGATGCCAGCATACCGGCGGAAAGCTGTCTGGGTGACCAGCAGCGGCGCGATAAGCAGCGCCAGCGCCACCAGTCCCATGGCCTCGGTGGCGAGCGCGATCAGCAGGGCGGAGGCGCCCACCGCCGCACCCAGCGGCACCTGGATGTGCAGCTCGTCGGCCAGCGACACGACGAACCGGGCCCGCAACGCGTCGGCCCGGATCAGCCCCTTGATCACGCATTCCGCGAACCAGCCCGCCACGATCAGCGCGGCCATGACGGCGAGCCTGAGCCACACATGATGATCGAGGACGGCCAGGTGGGCGAGGGGCCGGTAGGCGATGGCCACGAACGCCACGGCCAGCAGCCGGGACGCCATCCCCGCCACCCCGGCGGGCCGCCCGGCGGCCAGGTGCGGCAGCGCCCCGACGATCATCGCGACCGCGGTGACGGCGACCACCTGCAGCGCGGGCTGCAGCGCGGGGACCGTGCCGATCCCGTTCGCGAGCGCGTAACCGAGCGCCCCGGCGCTGCCGATGGGGGCGGCCTCCCGGTCACCGGGGAGGGACAGCCGGAGCAGCTCGCCCAGGGCGATCAGGGCCCCGAAGGCCAGCGCGGCCCGGGGCTGCACCAGGCCGGCCACGGCGGTCTGGGCCACGGCCGCCACCAGCAGCATGCCCGCGGCCGCGACCAGGAGCAGCTGCCCGGAGTCGATGGACTGCCACGCGGACTGGCGGGCGAGGTGCCGTTGCGTCGTCACCGCGGGCTCACCTCAGCGGCTCTCGACGACCCGCAGCGGCGCGGTGGGGTCGTCGTGATCCTGGGCCGCGACCTGGGCCGGGAAGTCGGCCGGCAGCGCCGCGGGCGGGGACTGGCCGGCCGCCTGGGACTCCCAGTGCTCCTGGCCCAGCGCGGCGATGAACGCGTCCACGAGCACCGGATCGAACTGCATCCCGGAGCATTTGCGCAGCTCCGCGACGGCTTCCTCGACGCTCCGGGCGCCGCGGTAGGACCGGGTGGAGGTCATCGAGTCGAAGGCGTCGGCGACCGCGATCACCCGGGCGAACTCGGGGATCTCGTCACCGGCCAGGCCCATCGGGTAGCCCTTGCCGTCCATCCGCTCGTGGTGGTGCATGATGCCGTCCAGCGCCTCGGTCAGGAACCCGATCTGCCGGACGATCTCCAGGCCGCGCATCGGGTGCAGCTGGATAGCGGCCAGCTCCTCCTCGGTCAGCGGCCCGGTCTTCTGCAGCACCTTGGTCGGCACCCCGAGCTTGCCCACGTCGTGCAGCATGCCCGCGTACCTGATCGCCTCGACCCGCTCGCCCCGCATGCCGATCTCTTGCGCGATCATGACCGACCCCCGGGACACCCGGTCGCTGTGCCCGCGGGTGTAGAAGTCCTTGGTCTCCACGGCCTGGCACAGCGCCC
>DASQRM010000174.1:0-51849 GCA_035642895.1 Streptosporangiaceae bacterium
CGGTGCGCCCCGCTGGACGCCGGCTACGGCATTGGCGCCCGCCGGACCGCCGCTGTCTGCGGCACCGCCGCCTGCCGTGCCGCTGTCCACGGCACCACTGCCCGGCGCGCCGCTGTCCGCGGCCCCGCTGTCCACCGCGGCGCTGTCCACCACGGCGCTGTCCACCACGGCGCTGTCCCCGGCGCCGCCGTCGGTGGCGGCGGCACCCGCCCCGACCGCCGCGGGTACCCGGTAGCGGACGCCGGCCCTGGCCCGCGAGATGACGGGGCTGCGCCGCCCGAAGGCGAAGTCAGCCGCGAACGCGACCACCGCCAGCGAGTACAGCACGACGGCGACGATCAGGAAATGATCACTGAGATGGGACAGGCCCTGGTTGTCGGGCATCAGTCTGACTTCCCCTCGGTGGTCGCGGTGAGGGACGGGGTCCCGGTGGTAGCGGGCCCAGGATCAGGGCTGGCTTCGGTGCTGCCCCGGTAGGAATGGCCCAGGGCGCGGGCCAGGCCGGTGAACTCCTCATCAAAGCCGCCTGCCGGGTCGGAGCGGGCCAGGCCGCCCACGTCCACGACGGTCTGACCGTCCGGACCCGGGTAGGCCCGGACGAACACCCGGCGGCGCCGGACGAAGAAGGACAGGAGCAGGCCAGCCAGCGCGGCCAGGCCCGCGATCAGCGCGGGCAGCTGCCCCGGGTCGTAGGTGATGGCCAGGCTGATCCACTGCCGGTACCCGGCGAAGGTGAGCGTGCCGGCGCCGCCCGGCAGCTTGATCGACTGCCCGGCCGCGAGCGGGCGGGGCGCGACCGGCAGCTGGGTCAGGCCGGCGGTGTTCAGCTGGTACACCGATTGCGGCGGACCGCTGTCCATGCCCAGGTTGCCTTTATACGAGACCAGGCTGACCCGGGGGGCGAGCGGGGCCGGGAAGGCGGATTCCAGCTGCCCGCCGACGTCGACCGCGGTGGGCAGGAACACGCCGGCGAACCCGAGCTGGTCGGGTTGCGCGTCTGGGACCTTGACCACGCCTTCGGAGGTCAGGCCGGTGGTGTCCACCGCGATGAACGGGACCGGCTGGTCGAAGACCACCTTCCCGGTCCCGTCGGTGACCTTGAAGACGGGCGCGTATCCGTGGCCGATGATGAAGACGCGCACGCCGTCCACGTTGACCGGGTGGTTGACCCGCAGGTTGTCGTGGTGGATCGCGCCGCCCGGCTGCGCGGAGTAGCTCACGTACGCGTTGAACGACAGCGGCTGGCCGCGCGACTGGCCGGAGGTGACGTAGGAGGCCGTGAAGCGGTTCAGCGTCATCGTGAACGGCTGGAGGTCCGACGGCGACACCAGCCGGCCGGGGCGGAACTCGTCCAGCGCGGTCACCGTGTTGGCGAACGAGGTCCCGCTGACCAGCAGCCGGTTGGCCTTGTACCCGAACAGGCCGCCCGCCGCCACCGCGCCCAGGAGGGCCAGCAGCGCCAGGTGGAATACCAGGTTGCCCAGTTCGCGGCGGTATCCCTTCTCGGCCGAGACCCAGCCGTCACCAGTCCGGAGCCGGAACTTGCGGCGGCGCAGCACGGCCGAGGCGGCGTCGAGGGCGGCCGCCGGGTCGAGGGCGGCATCGTGCCGGACGGACTGGGGCAGCCGGGCCAGGTTCCGCGGGGCGGGCGGTGGCAGCGCCCGGGCCGAGCGGACCAGCCGGACACTGCGCGGCACCACGCAGCCGGCCAGGGAGGCGAACAGCAGCAGGTAGATCGCGGCGAACCAGGGCGCCGCGAACACGTTGAACAGGGATAGCCGGGCTAGCCAGGGCGCCAGCGCCGGATGCGAAACGTAGTACTGCTGGACCGCCGCCGGGTCGATGCCCTGCTGCGGCAGCAGCGAGCCGGGAACGCTGGCCACGGCCAGCAGGAACAGCAGCACCAGTGCGGTACGCATCGAGGTCAGCTGACGCCAGCCCCAGCGTGCCCAGCCGACCAGGCCGAACGAGCTGGCGTGCCCGGCGGGCGGGGCCGGCGCGCCCGTGGTGGCACCATCATCCGGCCGGGCGCCGCTGGCTGGCCCGGGTGGGACGCGCAGTCCGGTCATCGGGTCACCACCCGAGGTCGAGGTGCGTGGGAGTCGCGGTCATCCGGGCTCCGCCGCTGCCCGCTGGACCAGGGTCTTCAGCCCGTTGTACGTGGCCCCGCCGATCACCCGCGCGGTGATCCGGCCACCGCGTGAAATCACCAGTGTGGTCGGGATTCCAGCGGGCGGCACCGTATTACGGAATTCGAGGGCCAGGGTGTCGCTGGGGTCGTTCAGGCTGGGATAGCTGATCCGGAAATCACTCATGAAGGCCTGGGCACTGGGCGGGCTGTCCCGGATATCGATGCCGAGGAAGCGGACCCCGGACGCCTTGAAGTGCGCGGCCAGCGCGGCCAGGCCCGGGGCTTCCTCCCGGCACGGCGTGCACCATGAGCCCCAGAAGTTCAGCACCACGACGTGACCGCGGTAGGCGGTCAGCGCGAGTTTCCCGCCGCCGACCAGCGGGCCGCTGACCGGGGGGGCCACTGGCCCCGCCCCGCTCTTGAACACCGTGGTCCCCGGGTCCCCGGCCACGAAACTCTGCCCGTTGCTGGCCGGCGTGCTCGCGGCAATGCTGCCCGTGGTGCAGCCCGCCACCACCAGCGCCGACGCGGCCGCGAGAGCGGCCGCCGCAACGCCGCGTCCCGCCCCGGCAGGGCGGCGGGTCCGGCGGGCGAGAGGGAACACGGGGAAAGACTCTCCTACAGGCAGTAGTACCAGGCCCTATTGTGCCTGACCGGCGTCAGCCGGCCCACGGCGGGGCGGCCTGGGCGGCATCCGCCGGCCAGGCTGATCACCGGTGCCCGGCCGACCGGGCACCGCCCCCTCAAGCACCGGCCGTCTGCGGCGGCCCGGAGCCCGCCGGCTCGCAGTAGGTGACGCTGGTGATCGTGTCCCCCGTGTAGCGGAAGGTGGTGACGCTGGCCAGCGCGCACTGCCGGTGGCGGGGGTCGTGCCACAGGTGCTGACCCTCGATGGCCCGGCGGGCGGTCCAGATGGGCAGCTGGTGGCTGACGCAGACCACCTCATGGCCTCGCGCGGCCCGCGCCGCGTCCGCCATCGCCGCGAGCATCCGGACGGCGATGGCCTTATAAGGCTCGCCCCAGGATGGCCGGAACGGGTTGTACAGGTAGCGCCAGTCCGCCGGGTGGCGCAGCGCGCCAGAACCCACGCCGAACGTGGTGCCCTCGTACCGGTTCGTCGGCTCGATCAGCCGCTCGTCGATGTCCGCCTCGAGACCAAACTGCGCGGCCAGCGGCGCCGCCGTCTCCCGGGCCCGGTCCAGCGGCGACGAGCGCAGCAGCACCACGTCCCGTCCGGCCAGGAATCCGGTGGCGGCCTTGGCCATCAGGCGGCCCTCTTCGGAAAGGTGGAAGCCGGGCAGCCGGCCGTAGAGGATCCCGCCCGGGTTGTAGACCTCCCCGTGGCGCAGCAGGTGCACCACGGTGCTGGCGGACGGCCCGGATGATGCTCCGCCGTCTGCCGCATTCGCCCCGCTCGTCTCAGTCATGGCGGCCACAGCCTACCGGGACATCTGCGCTGATCCCGGCGCGGGCACCGGAGCAGGTGAACAGCGAGTAAACTCCGGCCAGCTCGTGGCTGCGCCTAGGGTTCCGCGCTTCGTCCGCACCGGTGAGGACCCACCGGCCCCCACATAATCAGGACGAGGCGGGCTGGACCGAGCGGCGCCAGGCGCCTCCGGCGCCCACACCTGACGGGATAGAAACCTCGAGGGCTCTCAGTTCGTCTTGCCCTGGGGACCCGCTAGCCGGCTCCCAGGGCCCGGACCTGGAGCCGCCCCAGTGAGCGCCACCGCCCTCGCCCTCATCCTCGTCGCCGCCGTCGCCCACGCCACCTGGAACCTGTTCAGCAAGCAGGCGTCGGCGGCGGGCGCTTCCTCCTTCGTCTGGCTCATGTCGCTGGCCGCCGCCGGGCTGTACGCCCCGGTGGTCGCGGTGAGCGTGCTGCTCAGCCCGCCGCGCCTCACCCTCCTGGACTGGGTCTTCATGGCCGGCACCGGGTTGCTCCAGGTGGGGTACTTCCTGTTCTTGCAGGCCGGTTACCGGCTCGGCGACTTGTCCCTGGTCTACCCGCTGGGCCGCGGCAGCGGCGCACTCCTGGCCGCCCTGGCCGGGATCGCCTTGCTCGGCGAGCGGCCCGGCCCGGCGGGCATCACCGGGATGGTCCTGGTCGTGCTGGGCGTGCTGGTGCTGGGCGCACCAGGCCGCGACGGCGACTCCCCCGCTCCGCCGCGTCCCGGAACCCCGCCGCGGCCGGCCGCCCCGGCCCGCCCACGGCTCTCCCGGGCGATTGTCTTCGCGCTGGTGACCGGCACATTCATCGCGTCCTACACACTCTGGGACAAGTACGCGGTGAGCACGCTCAAGGTGCCGCCGCTCATCCAGGGTTACGCCTCACTCCCGGTGATGGCCCTGGTCCTGGCCCCCTCCGCGCTGCGCCAGCGAAGCCGGACCATACGGGTCTGGCGCGGCTACCGCCGCCAGGTGACCGGCGCGGCGGTGCTGTCGCCGCTGGCCTACATCCTGGTGCTGATCGCGATGAGCTTCACCGCGGTCAGCGCGGTCGCCCCGGCCCGCGAGGTGAGCGTGCTGGCCGGGGTGCTGCTCGGCCGCAGGCTGCTCGGCGAGGGCGGCCTGGCCCGCCGCCTCACCGCGGCGGCCGCGATCGCCGCCGGCATCATCTGCATCGCCGTCGGCTGAGCCCGGGACCGCCCGGGGACTGGGGCGACTTTTCCTGCGCACGGTGCGCCCAAACCGGACGAATCACCCGCCATAACGCCCGGTTCGCAGGAAGAGTCGCCGGAACCATGATCAATGTGACTGATGATGACGGTGGGGGTGGGGCACGGAGGGCCTGGGTCAGCTCAGGGTCACGGCGGCTGCGCGGGCCGCGGCGGGCAGCGCGGCGGCGATCCGCTCCACCGCCTCGCCGTCGTGCGCCGCGGATACGAACCACGCCTCGAACGGCGACGGCGGCAGGTAGACGCCCCCTTCCAGCATCGCGTGGAAGAAGGCGGCGTAGGCGGGCACGGACTGGCCGCGGGCCTCGGTGAAGTCGCGGACCGGCTGCTCGGTGCCGAGGAACACGGAGAACAGGCTGCCCGCCTGCTGCAGCCGGAACGGCACCCCCGCGGCCGACAGCGTGTCGCTGGCCAGCTTGGCGACGGCGGCGGCGACCTCGTCCACCCGGGCGTACACCTCGGGCGTGCAGGCCCGCAGGGTGGCCAGCCCGGCCGCCGTGGCCAGCGGGTTACCGGACAAGGTGCCGGCCTGGTAGACCGGGCCGGTCGGGGCCAGCCGGTCCATGATCTCGGCCCGGCCGCCGAACGCGGCAGCCGGCAACCCGCCGCCCATCACCTTGCCGAATGTGGTCAGGTCCCCGGCCACGCCCTCCAGCCCGAACCAGCCGGAGGCGGTGATCCGGAAGCCGGTGAGCACTTCGTCCATGATGAGCAGGGCGCCGTTGTCCCGGCACAACTCGGCCAGCATCTCGTTGAACCCGCCGACCGGCGGGACCACGCCCATGTTGGCCGGGCAGGCCTCGGTGATCACGCAGGCGATCCGCGGCCCGTGATCCACGAACGCCTGCCGGACCGCGAGCGCGTCGTTGTAGGGCAGCACCAGGGTGTCACCGGCGGCCGCGCCGGTGACACCGGGTGAGTCGGGGAGCCCGAACGTGGCTACCCCCGAGCCGGCGGCGGCGAGCAGCGAGTCCACGTGCCCGTGGTAGCAGCCGGCGAACTTCACGATGACCCGCCGCCCGGTGAAGGCCCGGGCCAGCCGGACCGCGCTCATGGTGGCCTCGGTACCGGAGTTCACCAGCCGGACCTTTTCCACCGGCGTGCGCGCCACGATCTCCTCGGCCAGCGCCACCTCACCAGCGGTCGCGGTACCGAACGAGGTGCCCTTGGCGGCCGCGGCCGTCACCGCCTCGGTCACTGCGGGGTAGGCGTGCCCGAGGATCATCGGACCCCAGGAGCAGACCAGGTCCACATAGCTGCGGCCATCGGCGTCGGTGAGATAGGGACCGCGGCCGGAGTCCATGAACACCGGCACCCCGCCGACCGTCCCGAACGCCCGGACCGGCGAGTTCACGCCGCCCGGGATCACCGCGCTGGCGCGGCTGAACAGCTCACCGGATCGGCCGGGTCCACTCACCTGGTCTCCTCATCGCACGCGTCGGCCAGGACCTCGAGCAGCCGCACCGCGTCGGGCAGCGAGCGGCTGCCGTGCTCATCGGGCGACCGCAGCCAGCGCCCGGCCGGGCCGACGCCGTCCCGGGACGGCGGGGCCAGCACGTAACTGTTCCGGCAGTGCCAGCGCAGGCTGACCACCTCCCGCACATCCTCAGGAGCGCAGTCCAGGTGACAGGACCACCACTCGTCCTCGTTGTCGGGCGCGCCGCGGGTGGCCACGAAGAACTGGGTCCGCCCGCTGCCCACCGCGACCGGCCCGGTGTCCACCCCGGCATCCTGCATCATGGCCAGAGCAGCCAGGCCCGCGGCGGCCGGCACGTCGAGCACGTCGAAGACCCGGCCGGTGGGCAGGATCACGTTCGCCTCGGGGTAGCGCGCCCACCGCTGCCGGGCCTTCCCCGGATCGCTGGTGGCCTGGATCTGCCAGGCCGGCGACATGGGATGCGCCGCCGGGGCCGGACAGCCGACCCGGTCGCAGGAGCAGGCCCGCCCCGCGCTCCGCGCGTTGCCCCGCGGGTACGCACCCAGGGCCACCGGCCAGCCGAGCTCGGCGTAGGCGACGGCCGCGGCAGCCAGCCGCCCGCTCTCCCTGCGCCGGCCCCGGCGCAGTACCGGTGCGACCATTCAGTGCTCCAACTCCACAGCGTTACCAACTGACTAAGTCGTGCTCTCCTTACAGATGATGACGGGTCGAGTGCTCTGCGCGCAGGATACCGGTCGGTGAGATACCGACATGTTGCCGAACGCACAGTCCCCCAGGGCACTGCGGCCTCCCAGGCCACACCGGCCCCACGAGGGGTCAGGCCAGTCTCCGGGCGAGTTCGGCCGCCCAGTAGGTCAGGATGATGCTCGCCCCCGCGCGGCGGATCGCGGTCACCGTCTCGTCGATAACCAGGTCCCGGTCCAGCCAGCCGTGCGCCGCGGCCGCCTCGACCATCGCGTACTCCCCGCTGACCTGGTAGGCCGCCACCGGCACCGGTGAGACCGCGGCCACCTGGGTGATGACATCCAGATAGGCCAGCGCCGGCTTGACCATCACGATGTCGGCGCCCTCGGCCAGGTCGAGGGCCACCTCGCGGAGCGCGTCGGCGGAGCGCGCATCCTGCTGGTAGGAAGCCCGGTCGCCGAACTGCGGGGCGCATTCGGCGGCGTCCCGGAACGGTCCGTAAAAGGCCGAGGCGAACTTGACCGAGTACGCGCAGATCGCCACGTCCGGGTACCCGCCGGTGTCCAGGGCCGCCCGGATCGCGCCGACCTGGCCGTCCATCATCCCGCTCGGCGCCACCACGTGCGCGCCCGCCGCCGCCTGGGCGACCGCGATGGACCCGTACCGCTCGAGCGTCGCGTCGTTGTCCACCTCGCCGGAGCCGGTCAGCACCCCGCAGTGGCCATGATCGGTGTACTCATCCAGGCACAGGTCCGCCATGAGCACGGTGGCGTCGCCCACCTCGGAGGCCAGATCGCGGAGCGCGAGGGCGAAGATCCCATTCGGGTCGTCGGCCGCCAAGCCCCGGGCATCCTTCACCGCCGGCACTCCGAACAGGATCAGCCCGCCCACCCCGGCGTCCACCGCCTCGGCCGCGGCCTTGCGCAGGCTGTCCCGGGTGTGCTGGACCACGCCGGGCATGGAGACCACCGGCTGGGGCTCGCTGATCCCCTCCTTGATGAACATCGGCAGCACCAGGTCCGCGGGCCGGACGCTGGTCTGCGCGACCAGCCTGCGCAGTGCCGCGGTCCGGCGCAGCCGGCGTGGCCGCGCCTTAGGGAACTGCGCGGTGGGGAATTCAGCCGTCACCGGTTCTCCTGTCTCGTCCTAGCGGAGCCGCCGCCGGGCACCCCGGCGGCGCTCACTGGGCTTGCGTACCGGTTCCCCGGCCGTGATGGCCGCCTCCCGCACCCCGGCCGCGTACTCGGCCAGCGCGTCGACCAGGCCGGTGGCCGAGGGCTTGGGCGCCTTCACGTCCACCCGGAGGCCGAACTCCGCGGCGGTCTTGGCGGTCTGCGGGCCGATCACGGCGATCACCGTCACCGCGTGCGGCTTGCCCGCGATGCCGATCAGGTTCCGGACCGTCGAAGACGAGGTGAACAGCACGGCGTCGAACCCGCCACCCTTGATCGCCTCGCGGATGGGCGCGGGCGGCGGCGCCGCGCGGACCGTCCGGTACGCGGTGACATCCTCGGTCTCCCAGCCCAGCTCGTTCAGCCGGGCGACCAGCGTCTCGGTGGCGATATCGGCCCGCGGCAGCAGGACCCGGTTGATCGGGTCGAGCACGCTGTCGTAGGGCTGCCAGGCTGCGGCGAGACCCTCACCAGACTGCTCACCCTCGGGCACCAGGTCGGGTTTGATGCCGAAGTCAAGCAGCGCCCGCCCGGTCTGCTCGCCGACCGCGGCGACCTTCACCCCGGCGAAGGCGCGCGCGTCCAGCCCGTACTCCTCCAGCTTCTCGCGGACCGCACGGACCGCGTTGACCGAGGTGAAGGCGACCCACTGGTACCGCCCGGTGACCAGGCCCTTGACCGCGCGCTCCATCTGCTGCGGGGTGCGGGGCGGCTCGACCGCGATGGTCGGCACCTCCTCCGGCACCGCGCCGTAGGCGCGCAGGCGTTCGGAGACCGAGCCGGCCTGGTCCTTGGTCCGGGGCACCAGGACCCGCCAGCCGAACAGCGGCTTGGTCTCGAACCAGGACAGTTCCTGCTGCGTGCCGGCCGCCTCGCCCACCACGCCGACCGCGGGCCCGGTCTCGGTGAGCAGGCTGACCCCGGCCGCCTTGAGGTCCGCGGACACCGACCCCAGCGCGCACCGGATGGTCAGCTGCTCGGTCGTGGTCCCATTCCAGGTGATGGTGAACGGGGTGCGATCCGGCCAGCCGCCAGCCATGAGCATCTTGGCCAGATCCGCCGGCCCGGCCTCCACGCCCAGGATGACCAGGCTGCGGGGCGGCTGGGTCTCCGCGGACAGGCGGCTGACCTCAGCGGCATGAACGATGCGGATATCCCCGCCTGAGTCAGACGTCAGCGGGATGCCCGCGTAGGCGGGCACCGCGGTGGCGGCGGGCATGCCGGGCACGATCTCGAACCGGACCCGGGCCTTGGCACACGCGGCGGCACCCCCGGCGGCCGACCCGAACAGGAGCGGATCGCCGTCGTAGGCCACCACCACCAGCTGGCCGGCCTTAACCGCCTTGACCAGCGGCCGCGGATCGGCGTCCAGCTCGGACCGGTCGCGGACCTGCGCCCCGGCGGGGATCAGATGCCGGACCCGGTCGGCCACCTCCGCGGTGGCGAACACCAGGTCGGCCCGGCCCAGCAGCCCGGCGGCGCGCACCGTGAGCAGCTCCGCACTGCCAGGCCCGGTGCCCACGAAAGCCGCCAGGCCGGGCTGGGCCGCCCGCTTCGCCGCTGCGGCGCCGTCCTGATCGGACTGGCCGGGCGCGTCCTTCTTCGACGTGGAAGTCACACTCACGATGCATCGTCCCCGTTGCTGATGTATTCCGAAGACCCTGCCGCGTAGGCCGCCGCGCCCTGGCGCAGCAACTCGGCGGCGACGTCGCGGCCGAGACGTCCAGCCTCAGCCGCGGGGCCGGTCGCGCTGGCGCGCAACGCCGACCCCCCATCCAGGGCCGCGACAACCGCTCTCAGCTGCAGTATCTCCGTTCCTGCAGCATACGCACCTACCGGCGCGCTGCAGCCGGCGGCCAATCCGGCCAGCACGGCCCGTTCCGCGGTCACCGCAGCCCGGCTGAGCCGGTCATCCACCTGGGCCAGCAGCGCGGCCAGGTCGGGGTCGCCGGCCCGGCATTCCACCGCCAGCGCGCCCTGTCCGGGCGCGGGCAGCATCTCTTCCGGCTCGAAGATCTGGGTCACGGCGTCCAGCCGGCCGATCCGGGCCAGCCCGGCGCTGGCCAGTAGCACCGCGTCCAGTTCACCTGATTCGACCTGGCCCAGCCGGGTGCCCGCATTACCGCGGACCGGCACCGGCCGGATGTCGGAGCGCAGCAGCCGCAGGAGGGCGGCCCGGCGCGGGGAGCCGGTGCCGACGATGGCCCCGGGGGGCAGGTCGGCGAACTTGGCGCCGTCCCGGGCGGCCAGCGCGTCCCGCGGGTCTTCCCGGGCCGGGACCGCGGCCAGCACCACCCCGGGGGCGGGGGCCACCGGGAGGTCCTTGAGTGAGTGCACCGCCAGGTCGACCTGGCCGGCCAGCAGGGTTTCCCGCAGCGCGCTGGCGAACACGCCGGTGCCGCCGATCTGGGCCAGGTCGGCCCGGGTCACGTCGCCGAAGGTGGTCACACCGACCAGCTCCACGCTGACCCCGGTGCGCTCGGTGATGAGCCGGGCCACCTGGCCGGACTGGGCCATGGCCATCGGGCTCTTGCGGGTGCCGAGCCGCAGCGGCGGCCTGCTCACGTGTCCTCCTGAGTCTGTGCGGTACCAGACGCACTGTCCGGCTTGGGGCTGGCGGCGCCCGGATCGGTGTCGGCCAGCGTGACCGCGGCGACGACGGCGGGGTCGAGATCGAACAGCACCCGCAGCGCGTCCTCGTAAGCGTCGCCGCCCGGGGACCCGGCCAGCTCCTTGACCCGCACCGTCGGCGCGTGCAGCAGCTTGTCCACCACCCGGCGCATGGCCCGTTCCACCTCATCCAGCGTGCGGTGGTCGGCGGGCAGCCGGCCGGCCAGCCGGGCCAGCTCGGCGTCCACCACCTTGGCCGCCTTGGTCCGCAGCGCGACCACGGTGGGCGCGACCCGGGCCGCGTGCACGGCCGACACGCGGGCCGCGAACTCCTCGGCCACGATCGCCCGGACCTCGTCGACATCCGCGTCCCGGGTGGCCAGGCCGGCCAGTTCCAGCTCGCCGGCGGGCCCGGCGGGCCGGTCCCCCAGCGTGTCCAGGCCGACCAGATGGGCCCCGGGCAGCCCGGCCACGGCCGGATCGACGTCGCGGGGCATGGCCAGGTCCAGCAGGACCAGCGGCCGGCCGGGCTGGCCCCGGCGCGCCAGGGCCTGGGTCACCAGGTCCACGCCGATCACCACGCCCGCGGCGCCGGTGCAGGAGATGACCAGGTCCGCCTGGGCGACCGGTCCAGCCAGGTCAGCAAGGTCGGCGACGGTGCCATCGACCGACGCGGCGAGCCGCCCGGCCCGGTCGGCGGTGCGGTTGGCCACCACGATGTGCGCCGCGCCCATCCGGGCCGCGGTGGTGGCGGCCAGCGAGCTCATCGAGCCGGCCCCGACCACCAGCACGCACAGCCCGGCCAGCGGCCGGGACGGATCGGCGGCGGGGGCCGGCCCGGCCTCCGCCTGGGCCTGCGCCGTGGTCAGCCGGCCGTGCGCGATCGCAATGCCGATGCTGACCAGGTTCGCCCCCGCCTGGTCGATCCGGGTCTCGGCGTGCGCGCGCCGGGCGGTCCGCAGCGCGAGCGTGCCCAGTTCACCGAGGCCGCGGCTGAGCGTGCCGTGCTCGCGGGCCACGGACAGGGCCTGCCGGACCTGGCCGAGGATCTGGCTCTCGCCCACCACCATGGATTCCAGCCCGCAGGCCACGGCGAGCAGGTGCTGCACGGCCCGGTCCTCGTAATGCACGTACAGGTTCGGGGTCAGCTCGCTGAGCGGGATGCCGGAGTGGCGGGCCAGCAGGTCACAGATGGACGACACGCCGCCGTGGAACTTGTCGACCTCGGCGTAGACCTCCACCCGGTTGCAGGTCGAGACCACGAACGTGCCGCCCACGTTCGGGGCTTGCGACACGTCGCGGATCAGCTTGCTGAGCGTGTCACCGCTGACGACCGCCCGCTCCAGGACAGGGAGCGACGCGCTCTTGTGGCTCAGGCCAACCACGAGAACGCTCATCGGCCGACCGCCTCGGCATCCTGCGGGACGCGCACCACCGACCTCCGCTGCGCGTGGAAAGCGAGAATCTGCAACTCGATGGACAGGTCGACCTTACGCACGTCTACGCCACTGGGCACATTAAGCACCACAGGCGCGAAGTTAAGGATGCTGGTCACTCCGGTCGCGACCAGGCGGTCGCAGACGGCCTGCGCGGTGCCCGCGGGCGTGGCGATGACCCCGATGGATACCCGGTGCCGGGCCACGACCTGCTCCATCTGCTCGACATCCTGCACGCCGTGCCCGGCGATCTGGGTCCCGACCACCTCCGGGTCGCTGTCCAGCACGGCCGCGATGCGGAACCCGCGCGAGGCGAACCCGCCGTAATTGGCGAGCGCGCGGCCCAGGTTCCCGGCGCCGACGATGACCACCGGCCAGTCCTGGGTGAGCCCCAGTTCCCGGGATACCTGGTAGACGAGGTATTCCACGTCGTATCCCACGCCCCGGGTGCCATAGGAGCCCAGGTGGGACAGGTCTTTGCGGAGCTTGGCCGAGTTAACCCCCGCCGCGGCCGCGAGTTCCTCGCTCGACACGGTCGGGATGTCCTGCTCCGCGAAGGCGTACAGGACACGCAGGTATACGGGGAGGCGGGCGATGGTGGCCTCCGGGATGCCCTGGCTGCCGTTCGCGGATACTGCACGCCGTGACATGCGCCGACGCTCCTGAGGGATCGACCTGCACGAGTCAACCTGGACTGGGGACGGCCCAGACGCCCGCCGAAGGGTTGCGGTTTTTAACGGTACGCCCTTGTGAACGTTTGCACAAAGTCGGCCGGCCCGGATCACCGGGCCAGGGCCGCCCGCAGGCGTTCCTCGCTGACCCGCCAGAAGTCGTGCTGGACCCCGTCGATCAGGGTGACCGGGATCTTGTCCCAGTACTCCTGCATATCCGTGGCTGAGCTGGTGATGTCGCGTTCCTCCCAGGGCACGCCGAGGTCGGCGGCGACCCTCGCGATCACCTCCCGGGCGCTGTCACACAGGTGGCAGCCCGGCTTGGCGAGCAGGGTGATCGCGTGCGCGCCGGACGTCCCGGTGCTGGATATCCCGGTGCCGGATATCACGGTGCCACCCCGGTCACGGGACCCGGCGCGGCGTGACCGCCGCGACCTTGGCCTGCCGGACGCCCAGCTCGATCACGTTGGTGGCCAGCACCAGCGGCCGGCGGCGGGCCTCGAAATCGGCCACGTAGGGCCGCTCCTGATGCCAGTCGTAAGCGGCCCGGTCGGCATAGAGCTGGTAGAGAATTCTCTGCAACGGCGCGGACGGCACGCCGTGCACCACGTAGGCGAGCGTGCCCGGCTCACCGGTCTGTACCTGTTCAACCACCTGCTCGGCCAGCAGGTCGAACTCCTCCGCGCCCGCGTCCAGCAAGGTGTAAATGGCAATCCGGCCGTAGAGGCGGTCGGTGTCCACCGCGCCCGCGCCGGCGACGGCGGCCTCGATCACGTCGTCGATGGCGGGCAGTTGCATGCCGGTGGCGAACTCGATGTCCTCTCCGGGCGTAAGGGCCGGGGACGCCCGGTTCAGGGTGGCGGCGTCGCTGCCGGGACGTCCGGCGGCCTGGCCGGGGGCCGGGGATGTGCCCGGCCGGAACAGCGGGTCGAAGGCCCCGGTGACCGGCTCGACCGGGTCGGCGTGAAAGCCGCCCGTGTCCTCCGGGCCCGGGTAACCGTCGGCCTGGGATCCGCCCGCGCCCCCGTACCCGGTGGCGCCACCTCCCGCGCCGCCGCCGTGTTCTCCCGCGCCCCCGTACCCCGCGCCGCCGCGTTCTCCGGCGCCGCCGTAGGACTCGCCCGGGGCGCGGGAGCCTCCGGTGTCGTAGCCACTGTTGACGTACGCGGCGAAGGCCGCGCTGTCGTCGAAGTGGCGGTAGCCATCGCGGTACAGATCCAGCGAGTCGTCACCGCCGTAGCCGGGATCCGCGGCCGACCGCGGACCGCCGGGGCCACTGGCCCCGGCCCGGAGCTGGCCCACGTTTACCCCGGCCGCCTGGCTCGCGGCCAGCCAGGCCGCCACCGCGGCGACCAGGGTCAGGCCCGGATACGCCACGTTCGCGGGCAGCTTGACCAGGAGGCCCTGGGTGGCCAGCGCAGCCACCCCGGCCAGCGCGACCGCGACCAGGGGTCCCCGCCAGGCGGGATGGTGGCGGCTGCGCAGCCCGGTAGTGATCAGCGTCGTGATTACGGTCAGCACGACCACGGCGGCGACCAGGGCGAGCAGGCTGAGCGAGACGTACTGGAAGTGGTCGCGCGGGGCGGGCCACTGCTGGGTGAACCCTCGTGCGCTCAGTACGTCCGTGGCCAGGATCACCGCGACCACGACGAACAGCCCGGCCAGGCAGAGCCGGGCGGCGAACCGCGCGACCAGCCCCTTCGCGGCCAGCTCGGCCATGCCCCAGGCCAGCGCCAGGGGCGCGACCAGGGCCGCGCCGAGCTGGGTGACGCGGAACGTCGTGGGCACGAAACCGCGCCGGTAGCCCGCGGCCTGGGCCGCCAGCCCCACGGTCAGGCCAGCGAGGGCGATGACCCAGGCCACCAGGTCGGCCCGGGGTTTTCGCAGGCAGAGCCGGATGGCCAGGCCGGTGCCGACCGCGGCGAGCACAGTCCCGGCCAGGGCGGCGGCGAACGAAATAGACATTGCAGCCTATGGTGCACGACGGGCGGCGATGATGGAGACCAGATCGATGACCAGCCCCACGGGACCAGATCCGCGACCAGCCCCACGGGACCAGGACCGGTTTGTAGACTCGCCGCATGAGGCAGCTGCGGGACCAGCTTCCTGGCGGCGCCAGACCCCGCGGGCTGCGCAAGTCGGCCCGGGTGCGCCGGGAACAGGCGGAGCTGGCCGGGGCCGCTTCAGCAGCGCTGGCCACGGTGGTCCAGCTGCCACCCCGCGAAGACCCCACGGCGGGCGCGTTCTTCGATGTGGACAACACGCTGATCCGCGGCGCTTCTATCTATTACTTCGCCCGCGGGCTCGCCGCGCGGGACATGTTCGGCCCGCGCGACCTGGCCCGGGTGGCCTGGGGCCAGGTGTACTTCCGGCTCCGCGGGGCGGAGAACTCCGAGCACATCAACGCCCTGCGCCAGGCCGCCCTGACCTTCGTGGCCGGTCAAAAGGTGACCGACATCATCAGCCTGAGCGAGGAGATCTTCGACGAGACCATGGCCGACCGGGTCTGGGAGGGTACCCGCGAGCTGGCCCAGGGCCACCTGCGGGCCGGCCAGCGGGTGTGGCTGGTCACCGCGACGCCGGTGGAGCTGGCCACGGTCATCTCGCAGCGGCTCGGGCTGACCGGCGCGCTGGGCACCGTCGCGGAGTCCGCGGACGGCGTGTACACCGGCCGCCTGGTCGGCGGCCTGCTGCACGGCGAGGCCAAGGCCGCGGCCGTGGCCTCACTCGCCGAGCGGGAGGGGCTCGACCTGACCCGTTGCTCGGCCTACAGCGATTCCAGCAACGACCTGCCCATGCTCCAGCTGGTCGGCCACCCGAACGCGGTCAACCCGGACGCCGAGCTGCGCGCCGTGGCCCGCCGCGAGGGCTGGCCGGTGCATGATTTCCGGTCTGGCCGCAAGGCGACCCTGATGGCGCTCCCGGCCGCGGCGGGGCTCGGCGCGGTGGCCGGCGGCATCGCGGCTGGGCTGGCCCTGCACCGCCGGCACCAGCGCAACAGCCAGGGCTGATCCCACCGACCCCCCGCGAGGGCCCTCCCGGGAAGCTCGTCCCCGCGAGGCTCGTCCCTGCGAGGCTGGTTCCCGCGAGGCTCATCCGAACGCGGGGCCGCGCTCCACGATCAGGTCGTCCAGCGTCGCCTGGATACTGCCGCTGACCGCGCCGGTCAGTTCCGCGATCACCGCCGGATCCCGCCACGCGCCCTCGCGATACCCGGAGGTCTCCACCGGCGGGCCGAAGTCGATGATCCACTTGGACGGCAGCGGGACCGCGCCCAGCGGGCCGAACCAGGGGAACAAGGGCGTGATCGGGAAATAGGGCAGCCCGAGCAGCCGGGCGAGCGCCCTGGCGTTGCCGACCATCGGGTAGATCTCTTCGGCGCCGACGATCGCGCAGGGCACGATCGGCACCCGGGCCCGCAGAGCAGTGACCGCGAACCCGCCCCGGCCGAAACGGCGCAGCTGGTATCGGTCGCTGAATGGTTTCCCGATGCCCTTGAACCCCTCCGGGAACACGCCGACCAGCTCACCGTCGTGGAGCAGACGGCCGGCGTTCGCGGGGCAGGCCCGGGTGTGGCCGGCCCGCCGGGCCAGGTACGCCAGGCCAGGAAGTTCGTAGACCAGGTCCGCGCCGAGCAGGCGGAGGTTCCGGTGCTGGGGATGCTCGTCGTGCAGGCCGGTCTGCAGCATGATCGCGTCGAACGGGAGCACCCCGGAATGGTTCGCGACGAGCAGCGCACCCCCGGTGGACGGCACGTGCTGGAGTCCGCGCATCTCGACCCGGAACCACTGCTGGTACAGCAGCCGGGCCAGCGGCATCAGCAGCCGGGTGTTGAATTCCGGGTCGAAGCCGAACTCGTCGACCTGGCCCTCGCCGGTGACCTGGCGCCGGGCGAACCGCAGCGTCTCGCTCAGCCGGCCGCGCCAGTCATCGCCGGCTTCCCCGGAAGAGGCGCCGTTGGCCTGGGCACCGCCATCGTGGACGGGGCCGACGCGCGTCACCCCGGGCCCGGAGCCGGTCGCGATGTGACCATTGGGACCATGATCGTTGGGACCCTGCCCGTCCGCGCCGTTCCCGTTCGAACTTCCTGTATTCGTACTGCGTGCCTTCGCAGGAGAGCCGTTCGCGCTGCGTATCGCACCGGGAAGCTCCCCCGTGCTCCCCTCCCAGCCCACGGTCTTCCTTTCCGCCGCGCCGTGCCGCAGCGCCCCGGGCCGGCCGCCAGCGGACCTGCCGCCAGCATCCCGACCGCGGGGGCCAGCACGGCGCTACTTCTTGTTCCGCCGCTGCACGCGGGTCTTCCGCAGCAGCTTGCGGTGCTTCTTCTTGGCCATTCGCTTGCGACGCTTCTTGATAACGGAGCCCACGACACCACCCTCACTCGGGATTCAGGCAAACAGGCTTGCGACGTATTCGCCCGATGCCAGCCGGCTGGGCCCACGCCAACGCCCCAGGGTACCTGCCCCACGCCTGCCCCGGTGATGCCCCCTGGGGGAAACGCCATCAGCTAGCGGCGACGAATGACCCTTTCAGGTACCGATTGACCGCCTGCTCAGGAACGCGGAATGATCGGCCCACCCGGATCGCCTCCAACTCCCCCGAGTGCACCAGCCGGTAGACGGTCATCTTGGATACGCGCATGATCGAGGCCACTTCGGCCACGGTCAGGAACCTGACGTCGCTGAGCGGGGTTTCGCCTGCAGCCATCTGCTTTACCTCTTCCGCACGGAGCCGAGTGCGCCTGGCCGGATTCAGCGCATCAGTCACCTCCGTCCCCAGCGTAAGTCTTGTGTGGAAAAGGGCAACCCCGGCGCGGTACGCACTCTGGGTCACAGGCCCGGGAACAGGCCGTGAACCGGAAAGACGGCGCTGCGGGTGGCCATGATGGTCCGGTCGATCGCGTCACCTGGGTCGTATCCGGACTCAAACGGGGTGAAGGCGGCCGCGCTGCCGTCGGTCATCTGCCCGGGCGCGGGCACCCCGGTGCGGGCCAGCGTGTACTCCTGCCAGTCCGCCGGGGTGGCCAGGCCCGGGTCCACCGGCCGGCCGGCCGCCACCGCGAGCAGGTGCGTCCAGGTCCGCGGCACGACCTGGACCAGCGCGTATCCGCCGCCGCCGGTGAGCAGCCAGCGGCCGCCGGCGACCTCGTGCGCCAGCTCGTGCAGGGCCTGGTGCGCGGCCCGCTGGCCGTCGATGGTCAGCTCCAGGTGCGCGAGCGGGTCGAGCCGGTGGGTGTCGCAGCCATGCTGGCTGACCAGGATCTCCGGGCGGAACGCGCGCAGCAGCGGCGGTACCACCGCGTCGAACGCGCGCAGCCAGCCGGCGTCGCCGGTGCCGGCGGGCAGCGCCACGTTGACCGCGGTCCCCTCAGCGTCCGGGCCGCCCGTGTCGCTGGGCAGGCCGGTGCCGGGGAACAGCGTCATCGGGTGCTCATGCAGGCTGATGGTCAGCACCCGCGGATCGTTGTAGAACGCGTCCTGGACACCGTCCCCGTGATGCACGTCGATATCCACATACGCGATGCGCTGGGCACCCTGCTCCAGCAGCCAGCGGAGCGCGATGGCCGGATCGTTGTAGACACAGAAGCCACTGGCGGAGCGGCGCATGGCGTGGTGCAGGCCGCCGGCCACGTTGGCGCCGTGCGCCGCCTGCCCGGTCCACATCGCGGCGGCCGCGGCCAGCGTAGCCCCGGCGACCAGCGCCGAGGCCTCGTGCATGCCGGGGAACACCGGGTCGTCCGGGGTGCCCAGGCCAAACGACGGATCGGCCGCCGCACGGCGCACCGCGTCGATGTACTCGGGGTCATGGACCAGCTCGAGCTGCTCGGCGGTCGCGGGCTCGGGCACCGCCAGGCTCACGCCGGCCGCATCGAGCACCCCCATCGACCGGGCCAGGGCCATGGTGAGTTCCACCCGGACCGGCGCGAGCGGGTGCCCCGGGCCGAAGTCGTAGCTGGTCAGCCGGTCGTCCCAGGCCACGTGCAGCGTGCAGGTCACTAGGGCACCATCCTTCTCACGCGCACGGCAAGGGTGCTCGGTGTCATGCGCTCCCCAGTTCGCGTCCCCGGTCCCGGGCCGCCTCGATCGCGGCCAGGATCGCGGCCCGGACCCCGTGCCGCTCCAGCTCGCGGATGGCGGCGATGGTGGTCCCGCCCGGAGAAGTCACCGCCTCGCGCAGGATCACCGGATGCTCCCCGGTCTCCCGGAGCATGGTGGCCGCGCCGAACACCGCCTGGGTGACCATCTCCATGGCCGTGCCGCGCGGCATGCCGAGCAGGATGCCCGCGTCCACCATCGCCTCGACCAGGAAGTAGACGTAGGCCGGGCCGCTGCCGGACAGGGCCGTGGCCGCGTCCTGCTGGGACTCCGGGATGCGCAGCACCTTGCCCACCGGGCGGAGCAGTTCCTCGGCCCGGGCCAGATGCCCGGGACCGGCGAACGCCCCCGGCGAGATGACACTCATCGCCTCGTCCACCAGGACCGGCGTGTTGGACATGACCCGGACCACCGGCACGTCCACGCCGAGGCGGCGCTCGATCACCGCCGTGGTGATGCCGGCCGCCACCGAGATGACCAGCTTGTCCGCGGGCACGTGCGGCGCGATCTCGTCCAGCATCGGCAGCATGTCCTGCGGCTTGACCGTGATGATCAGCGTGTCCGCGGTCTTGGCCGCCTCGGCCGCGCTCGCGACCGCGATCCCGTACCCGGCGCGGAGCTGCTCGGCGCGTTCCGGGCGCCGCACCACCGCGACCACCCCGGACGGCGCCCGGCCGGCCCGGAGCAGCCCGGAGATGAGCGCCTCGCCCATTTTCCCGGCCCCGAAGATCCCGATCACGGCGTCTTCCTTTCTCACCGGGACGACACCCCTCTCACCGGGAAGAAACCAGGGAGCGGGCGAAGAACGCGACGTTCGCGGGCCGCTCGGCCAGCCGGCGGACCAGGTAGCTGTACCAGTCCTGGCCGTACGGCAGATACACGCGCAGCCGGGCCCCGGTGGCGGCCAGCCGCCGCTGCTCGGCCGGGCGGACCCCGTAGAGCATCTGGTACTCGTAGCTGTCCGGGGTCCGGGCCCCGAGCTCCGCCTGGGCGGCCGCGATCCGGAGCAGCCGCGGGTCGTGGGTGGCGATCATCGGGTAGCCCGGGCCGTCCATCAGCACCCGCAACCCGCGGGCGTAACTGCGGTCCACGTCGTGACGGGCCGGGTAAGCCACCTCGTCCGGGGCGTCGTAGGCCCCCTTGCACAGCCGGACCCGCGAGCCGGCCTGCGCGAGCGCGGCACAGTCCGCCACCGACCGGCGCAGCGACGACTGGATGACCACGCCCAGGTCCGGGTAGTCCGTCCGGACCTGGGCGGCGATCCGCAACGTCGGGTCCACCCGGGCGTGGTCCTCCATGTCCAGCGTGACCGTGGTGCCGGCCGACCGTGCCGCGGCGCAGATCCGGGCCACGTTCTCCGCCGCGGTCTTCTCCCCGTGCTCGGCCAGGCCCAGGCCGACCGCGGTGGGCTTGACCGAGACCTCCGCCCGGCCTCCCTGGGCCAGCCCGGCCCCGGCCAGCTGGGCCAGCAGCCCGGTGTACTCGGCCGTCACCGCGGCGGCCTGCTCCGGGTCGGTGGTGTCCTCACCCAGATAGTCCAGGCTGACCAGCAGGCCGCGCTCCAGCAGTTCCCGGGTGACCTGCACCGCCTGCGCGGTGGTGTCCCCGGCCACATAGCGGTTCACGACGCCCCGGGTGAGGGGAGCCGAGCTGATCAGGCGCCGCGCTCGGTCACTGCCCGAGGCGGCCAGCAACGTGCGCCGTAGCACCGTTGAGTCCTCCAGTTCTCACGCGACGGGCCGCCGGGCTAACGCACCAGCCCGGGCCGCCGCTTCAGCGTCACCTTGACATTGGCGCCGGCGTCCGGCGGCACCACGACCTCTTGCGCCGCCGGCAGGCCCGCCGCCTGCAGGGTCGCGTCCACCGGCGTGGTCCGCTTGATCAGCGCCAGCCCGATCGGCCCCAGCTCGTAATGCCGCGCGGCCGAGCCGACAAACCCCACGGTCGCCTCCTCCAGCTGGACCGGGTCACCGTGCCTGGGCAGCCGGTCCTCGCTGCCGTCCAGGTGCAGGAAGACCAGCCGCCGGGGCGGATGGCCGAGGTTGTGCACCCGGGCGACCGTCTCCTGGCCCCGGTAGCAGCCCTTGTCCAGAGCCACCGCGGACCCGATCCAGCCGACCTCGTGCGGGATGGTCCGGTGGTCGGTGTCCAGGCCGAAGCGCGGGCGCCGGGCGGCGATCCGCAGCGCCTCGTACGCCTGCATCCCGGCCAGGGTCAGCCCGCCGTGAGCGAATTTCGTTGCGGCGCGGTCGAGGTCGCCGCGCGCGACCAGCAGATCGGTGCCGAGCGCGCCACGCACGGCCGCGACCGTGCCCGGCGGCGCAGAGCCTTCCGGGGCGCCGTCCCCGGGGAGGGCACCGGTCACCGTGAGTACCGCGTAGTCATCTGTCACGTCGGCCGGCTCGACCCGGAGCATGAACCGCATCGACTCCAGGAAGGCCAGCAGGGCCCCGGCCGTGCCCGGCTCTACGTGCGCCCACAGCGCGTCCCCGTCGTCGGTGAGGGCCAGGTGGTGCTCGATGTGCCCCTGGGGGCTGAGGATCAGCGTCTCGGCGGACTGCCCGGGCTCGAGGTGCTCCAGATCCTGGGTACTCAGGCTGTGCAGCCAGGACAGCCGGTCCGGGCCGGTGATCGCGACCACGCCGCGGTGCGAGCGGTCCACCATCGCGGTGCCCGCGGCCAGCGCCCGCTGTTCTGCGTAGGGGTTCCCGTAGTGCGCGGCGACCCCCGCGTCGGGGGCGTCGCCGGGCACGGCGCCGGGGGTGTTCAGCAACGGACTGTCCATGGCGTCAATCTATGCCGTGTGGTGCGGGGTTCCTGCGCTCTGCCCCCCGGGGCCGGCCCCGCGGCAGTCGGTGCAGCGGCCGAACACGGTCAGGTGCCCGACGTCGGTCTCGAAGCCATGGTGGTCGGCCAGCGCGGTCACCAGCGCCTGGACCGCGTCCGGCCCGACCTGGGTGACCCGGCCGCACTCGGCGCAGACCAGGTGCACGTGCTCGGCCTCGGCGGCCAGGTGGTAGCGCGGCGCGCCGTGGCCGAGATGGGTGTGGGTGACCAGCCCCAGCTGCTCGAGGAGCTCCAGGCTCCGGTAGATCGTGGAGATGTTGACCCCGCGCGCGGTCTGCTGCACCGAGGCACAGATCTCCTCCGGGGTGGCGTGCTCCAGCTTGGTGACCGCCTCCAGCACGAGCTGGCGTTGCGGGGTGACCCGATAGCCGCGGGCCCGCAACTCCTCGTCCCACGCCTGCTCCATGGGCCGAGACTAACCCCGCGCTGGCGGGACCGCGAACAAACGTATTTGCCTGCCCCCGGGCAGCTGACATAGCCTCATCTCAACGCGGGAAAGGAGGTGGTCCAACAGCATGCATAGCAGTAGGACTCGCGAGGTGGCTGTCCGCTAGCCGCCGTCCCGCCGACGCACTGGCGTACCCGGTCTGTTGTGGCCCGGCCCGCCGTGCGGTCACCGGCCCGAGCGTGGGGCTCCATCCATTGCGGCTTGCGCCGTGAGGTACGTGGCCCTGCGTGCCGCGAAGGCGGCGGCCGGCGAATACTCGGCAGACACCGGACCCCCGGGCTGACTGGTCCGTCCAACCAGTCCCCTGGTGGCTCATCCCGAGCCAGCAGGGAGCCGCCCGGGGGTTTTAATTTCCCCTTTTCCGGGTTTCCGCATTGCACCGGCATTCGGAATTATTTAGCCTGCAGACGCCCGCTATAGCGGTGAACCTCTTGCTTTGGCACTCCATAGCGCTGACATAAATTACTTCATCAGGTGCGCGCGGCAAGTTATTCATAGAAATGAGCGTCACTTTCCGCTGCATTTACTTCCTGTGCTGCCCGGCTCCGCGTAATGTCGGGGGGTCCCCGCCCAGGAAAGGACGATAGATGCGGAAGCTCCATCGCGCCGGCGCCGCCGTCGCGGTCCTGTCCCTCGTGCTCACGGTCAGCGCGTTCACCCGGGAAGGGACGCGGAGCACCGTCACGGTGTCACCGGG
The DNA here is from genome assembly GCA_035642895.1 of Streptosporangiaceae bacterium. GTDB lineage: Bacteria > Actinomycetota > Actinomycetes > Streptosporangiales > Streptosporangiaceae > RYN-230. Next base: position 22,908 of record DASQRM010000174.1, read on the forward strand.
CGGCCCGATGGTCATCGCCGGGCGCGCCGCCCCGGACGGCCCCGCCCGTCCCGGGCGCGCGATCATCCACTCGCTGAACTGGGCTGGCTATGCCGGCAACCGGGCGGGTACCAGGTTCCGTTACGTGAGCGCCGCGTTCCAGGTGCCGTATCTGGACTGCGCGGCCGCCCCCAAGTCCTACTCCTCGCACTGGGTGGGCCTGGACGGGCTGGGGTCGGCCACCGTGGAGCAGGTGGGCATCGAGGCCGACTGCGCCGGATCGACGCCGCGGTATTACGCGTGGTACGAGATGTACCCCAAGCCCGTGTCTGTCGCTTTCACGGTACACGCAGGTAATGCGGTCCGGGCCAGCGTTACCTATAAGAGGTCAGCCAGGAAATTCGTCCTGATGCTGCGTGATATCAGCACCGGAAGGCATTTCACCCGGACCCTGAAATGCGCCGCTAAAATATGCCTGCGCTCCTCAGCCGAGGTGATCAGCGAGGCTCCGTCGAGCAGCTCAGGGGGAATTCTGCCGCTGGCGAATTACCGGGCGGCGAGTTTCTCCAGCATCACGCTGACCACCTCGAAGGGGCACCGCAGCGGCCTGACTTCGCGGTACTGGAAGACTTACCAGATCGTCGGGGTGGGCGAGTCCAGCCGCAAACTGGCGGCCCAGCCCACCTCGGTCGGCCAGGGACAGGCGTTCAGCGTCTACTGGTTCCGGGCCAGCTGACCTCAGCCCCCGGCCCGCTAGCTCCCGGCCCGCTTGAGCTGCGCGGACAGATGCGGTTGCAGCGGCTGGCCCATGGCCGCCATGTCGTAGGCCCAGCCGAGGTCCAGGTCCGGCCCGACCAGCCCGTAGAGCCGGTGGCCGGCCGTCACCTCCTTGGCCGACGTGGTCCGGGCCACCACGTCCGTGCGCAGCTCGATCTTGGTGCCGGTCACCTCGCCCACGTAGATCTCGGCGATCCCGGTCGGGTGGGCCAGGATCAGCTCGAGCTGGCCGCCCGGCTGCGGCCGCCAGTACCCGGTCTCGGTCGCCAGCGGGCGGACCAGGTTCCCGTCCTCGTCGAGCAGCCAGCTCCGGCTGGCGTAGATGAGGAAGGGCTTACCGTTGTGGCTGAACGAGATCTCCTGGCCGAACCGGAAACTTTCGATGGTCGGGTAGCCACCGACCCCCGCGCCTTCCCACCGGCCGAGCAGGAAACTCAGCGGGGCCAGGTCGGGGTGCAGCTCCGGCGGGTACCAGCCGCCGGGCCCGGCGCCGCCGGGCTTGACCCCACCGGGCCCGTCACCGCGCGGCGCTACCTCACCGGGATCTACCCCACGGGGCTGCTCTCCGCGGGGATCTGCTCCGCTAGGCATGGGGCTTCTCCCCGGAAGCGGCCTCGCGGGTGGCCCGCAGCAGCCGCACCGACAGCACCGCGGCCGCCGCCACCACCGCCACGAACGCGGCGACGAGGAGGATCCCGCTGACGATTCCCTGCATGACCGGCCTCCCAACCAGAGCAGTGTACGGACCGCGCCGCAATGGCGGGTGTCCGCCATGCCGACCCGGACACGTCACGTTAAGGTGCGTCCATGACCGCGAGGACCCTCGTCATCAAGATCACTGCGGGCAAGGACGACCCGGAGCGCTGCAATCAGGCCTTCAACGTGGCCGCGGCCGCGGTCGTCAGCGGCGTGCCCACGTCGCTGTGGCTGACCGGGGAGGCGTCCTGGTTCGCGTTGCCGGGCCGGGCCGGCGACTTCGCCCTGCCGCATGCTCCCCCCCTCGCTGATCTGCTGGCCAGCGTCCTTGCGGGCGGCACTGTCTCGCTGTGCACCCAGTGTGCGGCCCGGCGCGACATCGCCCCGGAGGACGTGATTCAGGGGGTGCGCATCGCGGGCGCGTCCACCTTCGTCGCGGAGGTCATGGCCGATGGAGCTCAGGCCTTGGTCTACTAGGTCTACTACACGGGCACGGCGGCCAGCCGCTGATCGCGGAACCGGGTGGTCCACGTCTCGTACTCCGGGTCCACCGGCGGCAGCGCCCCGACCGCCCAGCTGAGCAGCAGGTCGGCCAGGCCGGGGTTGCGGACCAGGGCCGGGCCGTGCAGGTACGTGCCCAGCACCCGGCCCGCGTAGGCACCCTCAGTCCCGTTCCCGTTGCCCACCCCGGTCAGCACCCGGGACAGCGGCCTGGCCCCGGGGCCGATCTGGGTCACGCCCTGATGGTTCTCGAACCCGGTCAGCCGGGGCAGGCCCAGCGCCGGATCGACGTCGGCCAGAATCTCCCCGACCGCCCGCCGCTCGCCGCGGCTGCTGCGGATGTCCAGGATTTCCAGGCCCGCCACGGGCTGGCCCTCTTCCCCGCCGAATTCCGAGCCGATCAGCTGATAGCCGGCGCAGACCGCCAGCACCACCGAGCCCTGAGCGGCCGCGGCGGCCAGGCCCCCGTCCGTGCGCAGCCGGCGGACGGCCAGCACCTGAGGGAGGTCCTCACCGCCGCCCAGCAGGTAGATGTCGCCCTGCCGGGGCACCGGCTGGTCCGAGTTCACACTGATCGCCTCGACCCCGATGCCGCGCAGCCGGGCCCGCCGTTCCAGGACCAGCAGGTTGCCGCGGTCCCCGTAGGTGCTGAGCAGGTCCGGGTAGACCCAGACCAGGCGCAGGTCGGCAGGCCCGCGGGCGTGGGCGCCGCGGCGCCCGCTGGCCGGTGCCCGGCTCCGGTCGCCAGCATCCCGGCGGCCAGGGTCGCGGTGACCTCGGTCCCGGCGGCCCGAGTCCCAGTCGGCCGGTCCCATCGACGTCATGCGGTCCTCCCGGGGGTCACGCCGCCCGGCCGACGGCCGTGCGGATCTGCTGGAACGCGGTGTAGTTGGCGATCACGTCCAGGGTCCCGCCCGGGCTCACCCGGCTCACCGCGTCGTCGATCCCGCCGACCAGCTCGAATCCCACCCCGTCGGCTTCCAGCCGGACGGCCAGGTCGAGTCCGCGTTCCCCGGACACCAGCACCGGCCGGTCGCGGACCACGCGGTAATCCACATCCCACAGCCACGAGGTGTCCCGGCCGTCCGGCACCTGCGCGTTGACGGACAGCAGCACCGGCACCGGCGCGGGATCCAGCACGTCGAACGCTTCGAGCCAGCCCGCCGGGTTCTTGGCCAGCAGCAGCCGGACGTTGCGGCCGTTCCGCTGGACCTGGGTGTACCGGCCGGCCACCGACGTTACCGAGCGCATCTTCTGCAGGGCCTCCGCCGGGCTGACCCCGAACACCTCCGCGACGGCCAGCGCCATCACGGCGTTGGACCGGTTGGCCCGGCCCGGCAGGGCCAGGGCCAGCTCCGTGACCTGGCCCGAGGAGTCGATCACCGAGGATCCATCCAGCACCCAGCGGGCCATGGGCCGGCTGAACTCGCACTCGCCGCACCGCCAGCCCAGATCGTCACGCCGCAGGTGCGATCCGCACCGGGGGCAGCACCAGGAATCCTCGTGCCAGCGCTGGCCCGCCGCGACCCAGGTGACGTGGTGTGCCCCGCTGGCCGCCCAGGCGATCAGCGGGTCATCGGCGTTGGCCACCACCCGGCAGTCCGGCGCGGCCTCGAACGCCTCCCGCCAGCGCCGCGCGACGAGCCAGATCTCCGCGGCCCGGTCCATCTGGTCCCGGCTGAGGTTGAGCAGCGTCACTACCCGCGCGTGGGTGGCCCGGAGCACGGCCGGGATGTACTTCTCGTCCACCTCCAGCACCGCGTACGGCGCCTCGGGTGCCTGCCCGAGCGCGGCGACCAGCCCGGCCTCCATGTTCGCGCCGAACGCGTTGGAGGCCACCTCCTGCCCGGTGGCGCTGAGGGCCGAGCTGATGAGCCGGGTGGTGGTCGTCTTGCCGTTCGTCCCGGTGACCAGGACGATCTGCCGGTCGGCCGCGAGCAGCGACAACAGGCCCGGTTCTACCCGCAGGCCGATGACCCCGCCGATCACGGACCCGTCGCCCCGGCCCGCGAGCCGTGACATCCGGCCCGCGGCTCCGCCGAGCGTGGTCGCGGCGCGCGCCCGGATCGGAAGCTTGCCCATGGCCGACGATGCTATCCGGCCCACGGCCCGCGGCGGCACCGGTCCGGCCCACCGCAGGCTGAGCGGAAGCTCAGCAGGCACCCGGCTGGGAGTCCGTCATGGCTCGCGGCGCCAGTCGAGCGGCTCAGGCGGCGGGCCCAGGTTCGGCGGCGGCCCGTCGTCCCGCCAGCTGAGCGGTGCCTCGGCCGGATCGCGGGCCGGCGGCGGGACCGGCCCGGGCCAGGGCGCCGCGGCCGGGTCGGCCGGATGAGCCGTACCGGCCCTGCCGGCGGGACGGGCTGGGCGGGGAGGCCGGGGCGGGCGGGATGGGCGGGCCGGCCGGGCCGGCCAGCCTGCGGTCGGCGCCCCGGACCGGGCCTCGTCCAGGCTGGCCAGCGTGGCAGTGGGCAGGGTCAGGATGCCGGGATTTGCGTCCGCGAAAACGACCCGGCGCCCGGCCGCCGACGCGTAGCTGACGATCATCGCGCTGGGCGGGAGTTGCTGCAGTTCGTGCTGCTCGACGAGGAACTCCCGGGACCGCTGGCTGGTCCGGGCGACCGACGTGCTGGCCGCCACGGCCCGGGCCGTCTGCAGCCCCCAGGCGGTGCTGGCGTTGCTGCTCCCGGTCCAGGACCGGGACTCGCTGGTCCCCTCCGACCAGTTGCTTTCCTGGTGCCCGGACGCGGTCCGCGGCGCGAACGCCCCGAGCCCGGACCAGCTCTGCCCGTGCCCTCGGCCGTGGCCGCGGCCCTGGCTCTCCGCGGCGGATACGGCCACGGAATCCGCCGTGCCCACGGTGCTCGTGTAGGAGTAGCTGCCCGTGTCGCTGACCGAGTCACCCACGGTGTCGGTGAGCTGGGAGACCACGAAACGGTGCTCGGTGCCGATCTGCTCACTGGCGGCCTTGGCGTCGTCGGCGTTGCCCAGCCGCATGAACGCGACCGCGGCGTTGCCCCGGCCCAGCCGCTCCCGGATGTGGGCCGGGAGCGAGCGGTAGGTCAGCACCAGCCCGGTGCCGCTGGCCTCGCAGGCGTCCGACAGCCGGTCCAGCAGGTCGCCGCGGAGCTTCTCGGCCCCGGCGACCAGCAGTGTGTGCTGCCAGGCCGGGCCGCGCGGCTGGCGGCGCAGCAGGTGGGTGAGGGCCGCGGTGACGTACGCGCCGAGGACCTGGGTATGGGTCACGTCCGCCGCGCGGTCCAGCGCCACCACGCGCAGGGGGCTCGGCGGCAACGTGGCCGGCGTTGACCCCAGCGTCTCCAGCGTGCGCAGCCTGGCCTCCAGGCCGAGGGCCCGCTCGGTGATGACCTGGCCGCTGGCCGCCCGGCCGTACAGCCCGGCGATCGCCTCGGCTTGCGCCGCGCTGATCTGCCCGCGCCGGATATCGTCGCGCGGATCGCCGAGCTGGGCCAGGCTCCGCAGCCCCGCGGTCAGCTGCCCGATGCTGGGCTGATCGCCGAGGACCCGCGCGATGCGCTCCAGGATGGCGCGGTCCGGTACCGGGTCAGGCGGGCGGGCCGGGTCTGCGGCCGGGGCGGCGGCCACGGCCAGCATGTCGGCCAGCGCCTCGCCGGTCAGCCCGGTCCCGAGGTCCAGCCGGGGCAGGTCCCCGGGCAGGACCCAGACCAGTGGATCCACCCCGGCGTCGGCGGCCAGGGCCAGCAGGTCCTGCGCCACCGCCCCCTCGGACAGGTCCAGCACGGTGACCTGCCCGCCCGCGGCCAGTCTCAGGCCGGCCAGCAGGGCCATCAGCGCCGACCACCCGGCGAGCGTGCCGCCGGCGACGTCGACCCGGTCGATCCCGGTGGGCAGGGCCACCCCGTACCACTGCCGCTGGGTCGCGAAGACCCGGCCGCGGGCCTCCCAGTCACGGAACCGCTGGGCGTGCTCCTCCTGCCAGCCGGCCAGCCGGCGTTCCTGCGCAGCCTGGGCCCGGGCCACCCGCTGATCCTCGGCCGCCACCCGGTCGCGGAGTTCCCGGGCGCCACGCCAGACGCCGCGTGCACACCACACCGTCACGGCCAGGCAGGCAACCACCCCGGTCGTGGTCAGCGCCGGGGTCAGGACGCTGGCGGCGCCGAGGGCCCCGCTCAGCGCGGCCAGCCCGGCGCTGGCCGCCGCGCCGGCCTTCAGCGGCAGGCTGAGCCGGCGTTCCTCCCGCTGCTGGGCTGCCACCCAGCCGGGATCCAGCCGCTCCTGGCCGGGTGGTACGGGCCGCCGGGGCGGCGGCCCCGGGTGCGGATGCAGCACCGCGTACTCCCAGCCGAGATACACCCGGTCCGCCTGCCGCGGGGTCATGGCAGCCTGCCCGGTACGAACCGCCCCCGCGCCACCTGCTGCTGCGGGCTCCTGATCACGAGGGTGAACTGGTCCCCCGCCAAGACGGTGCCGTCCAGGGTGGTGCCGGCCAGGACGGTGGCCGCCGGGTCGCCGGCCGCCAGCGAGGTGTCGGCCGGACCCCGGATCACCAGGACGTTCGCGAGCGCCGCGAGCTGGCCCGCGGCCGGGGCCGACACGGTGCTGAGCACGGTGGCCAGCCCGGCCTGGGCGCCGGTGCTGAGCAGCGGGGCCAGGGCCGGCGCGGCGATCGCGTCCGCGTCGCCGAACCAGGCCAGCCCGTCGCCGGCTATGCCCAGGCGCCGCGATTCGGCGAAGACGGCCGCCGCGTCGAGGGCCACCAGATTCGCGATCATCCGCGCGGACCGGCCGTGCCGCGACTGGTCCAGCGGGAAGAACGCCACCGCGCGCTCGCGGATCACGGCGCTCAGGCTGATCTGCGCGGGACCGGAACCAGTAGCGGCACCACGGGCACGGGCAGCGCGGGCACTGGCAGCACGGGCACCACCGGCACCGGCGCTGGCCGCCCGGCCGCTGGCGGGCCGCAGCCAGTGGCCCAGGGCCGAGGCCCGCAACCCGGTCAGTTCCCCGGCCAGGAACGAGGCCGGGCCGGGGTCGGTCTCCAGCAGGCCCGCCGAGATCCTGACCCGCTCACCCAGCGGGACGCGCCGGGGGTGGTACGGAGGCACCTGCCTCATCCGGGCCCGCAACGCGGCCGGGCTGAGCAGCGCGGCCACGTCGTCGAGCACCGGCACGCGCGGATCACCCGGGGCCGCGGCCGCCACCGCGAACAGATCATTCAGGTACGCGCCGCAGGTCCGCCGGGCGTGATCAGCCACCGGGCCCCAGTCGATCATCCCCATCACCAGCGCGGCCTTGCGGGCCGGGTCGCCGCCGCGCAGTGGCTCATAGCAGCCCTGGCCGGCTGGCCCGAAGACGTGCAGCGGGGCGCCGGTGTCCGCGCAGATCGAGACGAGCGCCCCGGCCAGCCCCGCCGGCCCGTCCGGCCCATCCTGGCCGCCCTGTGCGTCCGGCCCGCCGAGGTCCACGACCAGGACCGGCTTGCGGCGCCGGATGGCCGCGTGGACCAGCTGGAAGCTGGCCGCGGATACCTCCGCGGCCGCGGCGCCGGTGACCAGCACCCCGCCTTCGGCGGAGGGCCAGCTGATCCCGGCCGGCCGGCCGGTCCGCCAGTCCGCCCCGAGGCAGGCCCCGGTCCGGGTGACCACTCCGCCGGAGCGGACCCAGGCTACGGTGCCCAGCCGCCAGAGCGCCACGATGAGGCCGGGGCGCGGCGGCGGTAAGCCTCGTTCGCCCGCCTGCCGGGCGCGCAGCCAGCCCGCGACCGCCACCTCGGCCGGCGCCAGGATCAGCGCGAACGGGGCCTGGCGGGGCAGCCAGCGCCCGATCCCCGCGAAGGCCCGGGCCGGATGCAGGACGCGGGCCGGCTGCCCGGCCGCCCCGGCCAGGTAGCCCAGCACCTGGTGCGGGCCGTCGGTGAAGCCGGCCAGGGCGTGCCCCGGGCCGATAGCCAGCACCCACAGGAACCCGGCCGTCGCCGGGCCGGCCAGCCACAGCGGACGCCACCGGGCCATCCGCCCGGTCAGGTCCAGCGTGACGGCCAGCAGCAGGGTCAGCTGGGCCAGCAATAAGTGGGCGAGGAGCCCGGCCGCCGCGAGTGCAGCGGCCAGCTCACCGCGCCGTGGGGTATCCCCCGGGCTCAGGGGGCGGGCCCGGCGCGGGTCGCGGTCCGCTGTCGCCGTCGCAGAGGCAGGCATCTCGGGTAAAGGCTCCCAGTCCGCGGCGGCTCGTGTCCAGGCACCCGCAAAAATGGCCGGGTGCACGGCGAACGTGGGAGGCCCGGGAAAGATGTGCTCCCCCGAATGGAGAGGAATTCAGGTGCGGAGCGTGCGCCGACGTCGGGCCGTTCACGCAGGCCAGGCCCGGCGTCCTGGATGCCCGGGTCCTTCCGCCCGGTCTTCCCGGCCGACAGGCACGCCTACGCTGGTATTTAGGAGATTAGAGCAGGAATCTGGGCACTGAAAGGCCGGAATCATTGCCGGGGTGGATGTCAGACCATTCACGCCACGCTCTTCGCCGGGCAATGCCTGCCGGGCTGCCGTCATCCGCCGCTGACCGTCATGCCCGTTCACCCGGCCCCGGCCAGGTCCCGCGGCCTTCCCCCGCTCAGCCCATCCGGCCGGTGACGTAGGCCTTGGTGCGGCTGTCGCGCGGGTCCTGGAAGAGCTTGGCGGTCCGGTCGTACTCGACGAGCACACCCGTGCGGGTGTCGCTGTGCTCGTTGATGAGCACCGAGAAGAAGGCGGTACGGTCGCTGACCCGGGTGGCCTGCTGCATGTTGTGGGTGACGATGACGATCGTGTACTTGGACTTGATCTCCTGCATCAGGTCCTCGATGGCACCGGTCGCGATCGGGTCCAGCGCTGAGCAGGGCTCATCCATGAGCACCACGTCCGGCTCGACGGCGAGCGTCCGGGCGATGCACAGCCGCTGCTGCTGCCCGCCGGACAGGCCCAGGGCCGACTTGTTCAGCCGGTCCTTCACTTCGTCCCACAGCGCGCCCTGGCGCAGCGAGCGCTCGACGATCTCGTTCAGCCTGCCCTTGTTGCGCTCACCGTTGATGCGCGGCCCGTAGGCGACGTTGTCGTAGATCGACTTCGGGAACGGGTTCGGCTTCTGGAAGACCATGCCGATGCGCCGGCGCACGGCGATCGGGGAGACATCCTTGGCGTACAGCGGCGCGCCCCGGTACCGGACCTCACCCTCGACCCGGGCGCCTACCACGAGGTCGTTCATCCGGTTAAGGGTCCGCAGCACGGTCGTCTTGCCGCATCCGGACGGGCCGATGAACGCCGTGATCTCGTTTTCGTGAATTGTCAGCGACACGTCAGTGACGGCCCGGAAACTTCCGTAGTAGATCGAGATGCTTTTCGTTTCGAACACAGATTCGCCCGGCGGGGTGTATACGCCAGACTCTGGTGATACCTCCTGCTGCGGCTGCACAGCAGAGTCGGTCAGCGGAAGGTTGGCCACGATGTTCTGCTCAGGAGTTTCCATTATTTCCCTACTGCAAATTTCTGGCGAATCGCGCAGTGACGAGACGGGCCGCGACCATCAGGATAAACGCAAGTGCGATGAGTGTCAGGGCCGCGCCCCAGCCGCGAGCCTGCGCGCCCACGTACGGCGACGACGCGTTGGCGAAGATCTGCGACGGCAGCGAGGTGTTGGCGCCGCTGAACACGTTCCGGTTCACGGTGGTCACCGTGAGAATGGTGAACAGCAGCGGCGCCGTCTCACCCGCGGCCCGGGCGATCGCGAGCAGGGCGCCGCTGACGATCCCGCCGAGCGCCGTCGGCAGCACTACGGTGACCGTCACGCGGGCTTTGCTGGCCCCGAGGGCGTAGCTCGCCTCGCGCAGTGGGTCCGGCACCAGCCGCAGCATTTCGTAGGTCGAGCGGATCACGATGGGCAGCATCAGGCAGCCCAGAGCGAGGGCACCGGCCAGACCCGAATAGCCGAAGTGCAGCACCCAGATCGTGAAGATGAACAGCCCCATGACGATCGAGGGCACGCCGGTCATCACGTCCGAAAAGAATCCAATGAGCCTGGCCAGCAGCCTGTTGCCGCCGTACTCATTGAGGTAAATCGCGCCCAGCACGCCGAGCGGGACCGCCAGGACCGTGGCCAGGGCGGTGATCTCCAGCGTGCCGACGACCGCCGGCCCCATGCCGCCGATGCTGGCGGGCAGCACGTTCGGCGGGATGTCGGCGGTCAGGAACTGCCAGCTGATGATCGAGATTCCCTTGGCGATCACCGTGAACAGGACGAACCCGAGCGGGATGATCACGAGCACGAACGAGATGACCATGAGTATGGTCGCGATGCGGTTCTTGCTGCGCCGCCAGGACGGCGGCTCACGCAGGTCGACGCTCTGCCCGGTCGTGGCAGCCATCACGCACCCCTCTGCCGTCGGCCGGAACGCTCCACGATCACGCGGGCGATGACGTTGATGATGATCGTGAACGCGAACAGGAGCACACCCATCCCTATGAGTGCGGCCCGGAACAGCCCGGTGGCCTCGCCGAACTCGTTCGCGATGACCGCAGGCATGTTGTAGCCCGGGGCGAACAGGTGGGGCGTGATCGTGGCCGAGGAGCCGATGACCAGCGCGACCGCGATCGTCTCGCCCATGGCCCGGCCCAGCCCGAGCAGCACCGCCCCGACGACTCCGGCCTGGCTGTGCGGCCAGACGGCACCGTTGATCATCTCCAGGCGGGTGGCGCCCAGCGCGTACGCGCCCTCCCTGTCGATGGCCGGCACCGTCGCGATGACCTCACGCGACAAGGAGGTCACGATGGGCGTGATCATGAAGGCCAGGATGATGCCCGCGGTGAAGAACGAGGCCCCGCTCGTCTGCCCCCCGAACAGGGAGTCCAGCACCGGGATGCCCTTGACCCCCGAGCTGACCGAGGCGTAGTAGTGCTGGATCCAGGGCGCGAAGACCAGGATCCCCCACAGGCCCCAGACCACCGACGGGACCACGGCCAGCAGGTCGATCACGTACACGATCGGACGTGCCCAGCGCCGCGGCACCACCTCGGTCAGCAGCAGGGCGACGCCCACGCTGACTGGCACCGCGATCACCAGCGCGATGATCGCCGTGACGGCCGTCCCGTAGATGAAGGGGAGCGCGCCGAACTGGTTGTTCGTGGGGTTCCAGGTACTCGAGAAGATCTTGATGCCCTCGCTGGAGAACCACGAGGAGGCCTGCTGGCTGGTGGAGACGGCGATCAGGACCAGGATCACCAGCACCAGCAGGCCGGCCGCGAGCGCCACGGCCTGGAAGGTGATGTCGCCGAGCGGGCGCCGCTCGGACAACTGGCGGGCGGATCCGGCCGGGCCGGCCGGATCCGCCTTCGTCGTCATGCTCACAGTGGCGAGCCCATCTGATCAGTATGCGCCAAGGTGCTCACCATAGTCAGGAGGTGATTTTGCTGAGCTGCGCCTTGGCCTGCTGGTCGATGTTGGCCGGCAGCGGCGCGTAGCTCAGCGAGGGGAGCAGCTGCTGGCCAGGGCCGAGCAGGTAGCCGAGGTACGCCTTGAGCATCTTGACGTCGTTCGCACTCTTCTGCTTCGCGAAGACCAGGTCCCAGGACTGGTAGGTGATCGGGTACGCGGTCGCGTCGCCCGACCAGACCGCGGCGAAGGTCAGGTTGGACGCGACCTTGGCCCCGGCTGCGGCCGCGGACGCCGCCGTGGTCGAGGGCGCGATGTACTTGCCGGAGGCGTTCTGGACACTCGCGAAGCTCAGCCCCGACGCCTTGGCGTCGGCGTAGTCAACGTACCCGACCGCCCCCGGCGTGGACTTGACGATCTGCGCCACCCCGCCGTTGCCGTCGCCGCCCCGGCTGCTGGCCGGCCAGTTAATGGTCGAGCTGCTGCCGAGCTTCCACGCCTTGGTGGAGTCCTCCAGGAACAGCGAGAAGTTCGCCGTGGTCCCCGAGGAGTCCGAGCGGCGGGCGATGGTGATCGCGGTGCTGGGCAGCTTGACCCCGGAGTTGAGCGACGCGATCGCCGGGTCGTTCCACTTCTTGATCTTGCCCTGGAAGATGTTCGCGATGACCGTGGGCGTCAGCTGCAGCGGCTTGGTGACTCCCGACAGGTTGTACGAGACGGTGATCGGCCCGACGATCACGGGGAAGTACAGCACCGTGGGCTTGCCCGCGAAGCTCGACGCCTCGTCGGACGGGATCGGCGAGTCCGAGCCCGCAAACTGGACGGTCCCGGAGGCCAGGTCCGTGCGTCCCTTGCCCGAGCCGCCACCGCCATAGTTGACCGTCATTCCGGACTGCACCGACTTGAAAGCCTGGATGGCCGCCTGCTGGAAGGTGAGCTGGAACGTTGACCCGCTTGCGTTCAGAGTGCCCGAAAGGGCTGCGCTCGACGAGGATGAGCCGCTCGCGGATCCGCCACCGCCCGAAGATGAGCAAGCGGCTACAAACGAAGCCATCGCGACCGTGGCGATCCCCACAGTCGCTGCGCGCTGGATGCGCCGACGTTGCATGTTCAAAAACCCCATTCTCCGGTATTCCCCGGTCGATTGCTCGGGCGCGAGGAGCACCGGGCCCCCCACGGCCAGCCAAGCCAGCCCGATCAGACGTGATAACCCCGCGAGTCTTGCGTGCCGGCCGTACCCGCGAGTTAAGGAAGTAAGGCCAGAAGGTGAATAGTGAGGGGACGCACGGTGAAAGTGGGCGCGCCGCCCGGGGCGCAGACCGGGTGCCGCGTCACACCTGCGTGCGGCCGGCTGCAGGTCAGAGGCCCGCATCCAGGTCACCGGCCGCCCCATGCGGTCGGCCGGGCGGCCCAGGGACGGACCAGCCTGCCCGCGGCCCGCAGCGGAGTGATACCCGCTCCGCGCGGCACGTGACGGCGATCCAGGTCCGGCCTAATCCGGCGGCTGGGCTAATCCGGTGGCTGGACTCCGGCCAGGTAGACCACCCGGCGGGCGATGTTGACGGCGTGAGCCGCAAGACGCTCGTAGGAGCGAGCCACCAGCGTCATCTCCATCGTTACCGGTATTCCCATTTGCCCGGAGGCAAGCTCGGCAATCAAGCTGGCGTGAAGGTCGTCCATCTCATCATCACGTTCCAGGAGCGCCACCGCGGCCGTACTGTCGCGCTGGTACCAGGAGTCCGCCGCCTGGCGCCACATGCCGGATACAAGCTTCCCCATCTGCTCGACGAGCCCCCGGGTCCGCGGCGAGAGGTCCTGGCTGAGAATGTGATTGGCGCGATGAGCGATGTCGATGACGAGGTCGTGGGAACGCTCAAGCTCAGGCACGATCCTTAGCACGGAGAGCAAGAAACGGAGATCCGAGGCGACCGGAGCCTGCAGCGCAATCTCCCGGTTGGCCAGCTCCTCGATCTCCGGGTAGAGCGCGTCGATGACCTTCTCGCGTTCGGCCAGCGCCTGGACCAGCTCGACATTACCGGTCAGCAGAGCCTCAGTCGCCCCCGGCAGATCCTCAGCGACCATGGCGAACAGCTCGATGACCTTACCTTCGATAGCCTGCAGCTCCCGCTGGAATTCCTGCCTATGTTCAACCATGGCCAAAGCCTTCCGTTGCAGAGACCGCCATTTGCGGTCAAGCTTCCCCGCCCCCCAGGGCATGTGTCCAGCCGCCCGGCGGACCCTCCGGGCCGACCGCCGGGCTCGGAATCCCGGGGGACTCCACCACGATGCGGAACAGATCTGGTCTCAGGACGGCAACGGTCAGGGCGACCACCCCCGGCTGCTCGGCGTCCTCGGACCGGATGGTGACGGTGGCGGCCGGCTCAGCGGCGGACAGCCGCAGGCTGCGGGCCACCGCGGGGGCGGGCGGCTGGAAGTCCACCTGGAAGGCCCGGGGGCGGGTGTGCCGCGGCAGGGGCCCGGCCGGCGATGACGCGCTGGCCAATTCCCCGGCCAGCCCTTCCAGCTGCGGTGGCAGGTAGCTCGCCGAGTATGCGGCGGGCTCGCCGCCCACCGTCCACAGGCAGCGGATGGTGAGCACTTCCTGGCCGGGCGGCACGCCAAGCGCCCGGGCGACGTCTTCCGCGGGGCGCCGCCTGGACACGTTGCGGCTCTTGCAGACCATCTGGCCGCCCATCGGGTCGACCTGCGTAGCGAACCCGGGCAGTCCCTCCAGGACCAGCCGGTATTCGGCCGGGCTGGCCCGGAATATCTGGCCGTCAGGCAGCCGGGTCAGCAGGTGCCGCGCCGCTAGCAGCTCGATCGCCGCGTCGATCTCGGCCGTGGTCACGTTGTAGCGGCGGGCCAGCGCGGTGTGCCGGGGCAGCCGCCAGCCTGGCTCGTGGTGCAGCAACGCAGCGGCCATCCGTTCCGCGAGCACGCCGGCGGCAGCAGCGCGGCCTGACGCGGCCGCCTGGACGTGCCTCTCCCCGCGGATGTCGGTCATTCCGCTCGCAGAGACACTGGTGAGGGCCGCCCTCGTCGCTGGGATGGTCGCAGGCCAGGCTGCTACGACCCCTGGGCCACCCCCCCTTGATAGGGACCGAAGATGACACTCAGGTGAACGATCAGGCCAGACGAACCTGACAAGCAGATGAACAGGCGGGGACTTCGGGGAACGTGTCCCGGGCTGGCCGGCGTGGCTGAGGGGCGGGTGACCAGGGTCACCCGCCCCTCAGATACCACTCAGATACCACTGCGCGGCCTGCGCCTCAGACGCTGACCTCCACCGCGGCCACCCGGCCGGTTTCCGCGGTCACCGGCCGGTCGCTGTTTACCCCGCCCGGGGCGAGAACCCGCACCGTCCAGCGGCCCGGGGCCGCGAAAAAGCGGAATCCGCCGTCCGCGCCCAGCGGCACCTCCGCGACGAATTCGCCGCCCTCATTGAGCAGCCTGGCGTAGCCGACCGGCACCGCCTCGCCGTCGCGGGTCACCCGCCCCTCGACCACGGCCTGGTTGCCCACGTTGGCCGGAAGGGCCGCGCCACCCGCGGGTGCCCCGCACCCGTCCGCACTCACCGGTGCACTCACCTCGGCGCCGCTCACCGGCCATCACCCAGCTCGATCGGCACGCCCACCAGGGAGCCGTACTCGGTCCAGGAGCCGTCGTAGTTCTTCACGTTCGGCTGGTCGAGCAGCTCGTGCAGGACGAACCAGGTGTGCGCGGAGCGCTCGCCGATCCGGCAGTAGGCGATGGTGTCCTTGGCGAAGTCCAGCCCGGCCTCGTCCCCGTAGAGGGTCCGCAGCTCGTCATCGGACCGGAACGTGCCGTTGTCGTTGGCCGCCTTGGACCAGGGCACGTTCTTCGCGGTGGGAATGTGCCCGCCGCGCTGGGCCTGCTCCTGCGGCAGGTGAGCGGGGGCCAGCAGGCGGCCGGAGAACTCGTCGGGCGAGCGCACGTCGACCAGGTTGCGCTTGCCGATGGCCGCCACCACCTCGTCGCGCAGGGCCCGGATCGCCGCGTCCTGCTCCTGGGCGGTGTAGGACGTCTTGGGCCGGTCCGGGAGGTCCTTGACCAGCTCGCGGGAGTCCAGCTCCCACTTCTTGCGGCCCCCGTCCAGCAGCTTCACGTTCTGGTGCCCGTAGAGCTTGAAGTACCAGTAGGCGTACGCAGCGAACCAGTTGTTGTTCCCGCCGTACAGGATCACGGTGTCGTCGTTGGAGATCCCGCGCTCCGACAGCAGGGCCTCGAAACCGGCCTTGTCCACGAAGTCCCGGCGCACCGGGTCCTGCAGGTCCTTCTTCCAGTCGATCTTGATGGCGTTCGGGATATGCCCGGTGTCGTACGCGCTGGTGTCCTCGTCTACCTCGACGATGGCCACCCCCGGGTCATTCTTGTGGGCCTCCACCCAGTCTGCGTCCACCAGGACGTCTGGACGGCTCATACAGCAACCTCCTTGTCGGACTCCGGGTCAGCCATCCCCTGGTGGCCGGGCCGGAGTCGTTTGATAAGCAGATACATCTCGCAGCCCAGGCAGAACCCGAAGGCTGCGTTGAGAAACGCCGCGGCGAGTGCCGCCGCCGCGGCGGCCATGCCCAGGGGTACCACCCCGACCGCGTACCCGATCACCCCGATGATGCTGATGACCAGGCCCACGCCCTGGGCGAACCGTGGTGGCGCCTCGGCCTCCAGCTCCGCCGGCGGCCCCAGGCGCGGCCGGACCGCGAATCGGTAGATGAGGCCGTACGGCGAGTACCGGAGCCCGAACACGGCTCCGATACCGAAGACCACCGCCTGGAACCCCAGTAGCCACCCGCTGCCGGTGATCAGGACAATCACCAGGACGATGGCCGACAGCGTGGCGTTGAAACGCTGACCCCTGGGATCGACGCTCATAAGTGGTATCTCCCTCTTGCGGGATCGGCAGGATGAGGCCTGGACGCGAGGAACCGCCTGCGGGCCGCGCCCATCACATGGCCGGCCCCGGCCCGCTCAGGGCTCAGGAACGGCCCGGCAGGCCGGGCGAGCCCGGACACAGCGCGGCAGCGACGTGGCAGTAGTCCACGACCCGCCGCCTGGTCAGCAGCGGCCGCGACCAGCCGCCGAGCAGCATGGCATCCGGGTTGGCCAGGGAAAGCACGTCCCCGATGGTATGCGCCAGCGGCCCCGGTGTCACTCCCCACCCTTTTGGTAGGATATTATCCCGCACGGACTTCACCAAGAGCGTGCAGTACGTCGGCCTTGTTCATCAGGCCGCTGCCCCGCCGGGCGACCCGCCCGTCGGGCCCCAGGACGAACACGGTGGGGGTGCGCCGCACGTCCAGCCGGCGGACCAGGTCCATCCGCTCGCCCGCGTCCACCTCCACGTGCCGGACCCCCTCGGTGCCGCTGGCCACGTCGGCCAGGATCTGGCGGGTGGCGCGGCACGGGGCGCAGAACTCCGAGGAAAACTGCAGCAGCGTGGCCCGGGGGCCGAGCGGCTGGCCCAGCTCAGCGGCGCCGAGCTGGAGGCCGCCGCCGGCAGCCGCCGACCCGGGGGCCGCCAGCCTGCCGTCCCGGCGGCGCCAGGCGATCCCGAACGCCGTCGCCCCGGCCAGCACGACCAGGCACACGATGAGTCCGCCAATCACGCGGGTTACAGCGTGCCCGCGGCCCATCCCATTCCCGGCCGGGACGCCGTTAATGCGCCGGGACCCTGACCAGGACCTTGCCCTGCGACATGACCTCGAAGCTGCGCACGCTGTCCAGCGTGACCCCCGACGAGCCGGGGTACCAGACGGAGCTCTCGTCGTAGCTGGTCGTCCAGCTGCCGACCACCGTGGTGTGCCCGCTGGAGTCGGTGACCAGGAGCTGGCACCGGTCCCCGGCCGGAACGTTCTTCACCTTCGTATCCAGCATGGTGCCCCAGTCCTTGGCCGCGTACCGGACAGTGGCGGCCACGTGGGTGACCGGGTCGGTCGCGGACACCGAGGTGAAGTTGGCGGGCATCGCTGAGCTACTGCCGCTGTCCTCGCCGCTCTCCTGGGCGTGATGCACGGCGCTCCACCCGGCGGCCCCGCCGATCCCGGCCACGAGGACCACCGCCGCGGCAGCGGCCAGGCCGCGCCACCGGCGGGCCTGGCGAGCCTGCGTCGCGCGGCCGAGCAGCGATGGCAGCATCTCCGCCGAGGGGACCTCAGGCCCGGGCAGACCGGCACCGGGCAGTTCGTCCACGTCATCGTCGGCCAGCTGCTGGGCCTCCCCGACCGGGATGCGGCGCAGCAGGGCCGGCAGGCCGGCCAGCCCGGCCAGTTCTTCACAGCACTCCGGGCACGTGCTCAGGTGGGCGTCTACCACCGAGCGCTCGGCGGGATCGATGGCCCCGAGCACATAGACACCGAGCGCATGCCGGATGTCACGGCAGTCCGCTGAGCCGGTCATGGCGCGAGCCCCCGTTCCTCAAGCGCCAGTTTGAGCGCCTTGAGCGCGTAAAACGTCCGAGATTTCACTGTCCCGCCCGGGATGCCGAGTTCCGCGGCGGCCTCGGCTACCGACCGGCCGAGGTAGTAGGTCTGCACGAGCACCTGCCGGTGTTCTGGCCGCAGGTCACTCAGGGCGTCGGCCACCGCCCAGGATTCGAGCACGCGATCCGCCTCGTCGGCCACTGGTACCAGCTCCAGCGCGGCCTCGCCGACTTCCCGGGGCCGCGCATTGCGGGCCCGATGCGAATCCACCGCCAGGTTCCTCGCGACGGCGAACAGCCAAGGACGGGCCGGTCGCTCCGCGATCGCCTCTGGATGCAGCCAGGCCCGGAGCAATGTCTCCTGCACGATATCCTCTGCCCGCTGCCGGTCGCCGCTCGTCAGCCGGAGGGCATAGCGCAGCAGCGGTGCCGCGTGCTCCGCGTAGAGCGCGCGAACCAGTGCCTCGTCACAGGCGCGCTCACTGGGCCGGCCGCCCTGAGTCCCGCGGTGATGTGCCACGACTCAGGTAACGGCCCGTCTGGCCAGCCGGTTCACGATTGGCCAGGTTTTACCGATTGACCAGCCCGTACCGGACTCGGCAGCACTCATCCCCCCGCGAACGGGGGCAGCACTTCCACCACCGCCGCCTCCCGCAGGGCCACGGTCTCAGGCGCGCGCCGGCCGACCGGGGTGCCGTCGACCAGGAACGAAGACCTGGCCAGCACCGCCCGCAGATCGGTGCCGGTTCCCGGGCCGGCATTCCCTTCGCGGGCGGACAGCGCCACCTCGAGCGCGGCGGCGAGCGTTTCGGCGCTGATGGTCTCCTCCGCGACCCCCGCGGCCTGCTTCGCCGCAGCCCAGTAGCGCAACGTCACTGTGCTCATGTCCGCTATCCTCGCTCACATCGGATCCGGGCAATGCCGCCGACGGGTCCTTGTGTGCATTGATGGGTAGTTTCTCCCGCAAGAGACCCACAGGGCGGAGGTGGCAGCACCGTGAGTGATCTGTTGCTGCTCACCGGGGCCCTGGAGCCCGCTCCTGAAATCCTTCCTTCCCTGGGATTGCTGCTGCACACGGTACGTGTCGCGGCACCCGAGGTGCCCGCACTGGCAGACGCCCCGCCCGCGGACGCCATTCTGGTCGACGCCCGGCGTGACCTGGCCCAGGCCAGGAGCCTGTGCCTGCTGCTGCGCACGGCGAGCCTGGACGCCCCGCTGCTGGCCGTGGTCACCGAGGGCGGACTGGCCGCGGTGACCGCGGAATGGGGCGCCGACGATGTGATCCTGCACACCGCCGGCCCGGCCGAGGTGGAGGCCAGGCTGCGGCTGGCCATCGGCCGCAAGGCCAGCCTGGCCCCGGCCGCCCCGGATGAGATCCGTTCCGGGGACCTGGCTATCGACGAGGCCACCTACACGGCGCGGCTGCGCGCCCGCGCCCTCGACCTGACGTTCAAGGAGTTCGAGCTGCTGAAGTTCCTCGCCCAGCATCCCGGGCGGGTGTTCACCCGGGCCCATCTGCTCCAGGAGGTCTGGGGTTATGACTACTTCGGCGGCACCCGCACGGTGGACGTGCACGTGCGGCGCCTGCGGGCCAAGCTCGGCACCGAGCACGAGGCCCTGATCGGGACCGTCCGCAACGTGGGCTACCGGTTCGTCCCGGCCAAGGGCGGTGACGAGGGGCGGGTCCCCCGGGCTTCCCGCCCGGAGGACCTGGACACCGGCGCGACCGAAGCGAACGGCCTGGCCACGGACGAGCCGGCCCGGCCGCAGCCGGGCAGAGCACCGAAGAACCGGGCACCGCAGGAGACCACACCGAGGGAAGCCAGTGCCGCACCCGCCGACCGGCGATAACGCTGCGGCCACCGGGGATGAGGTGTCCCTGGTCACCGTGACGGGGCCGCTGACGGCGGCGCAGGCCGCCAGGGTGCTGCGGCTGGCCGAGGCGGCTACCGAGCACGACTCGGTCGGCCCGCTGTCCGAGCACACGCTGCTGCACCTGCGCTACGGCGGCGACGCGCAGGCCCGCAACCTGCTGCTGACGGCCGGCCCCGCAGTGGCCGGCTACGCGCACCTGGATCCAGGCGATCCGGACGAGGGCCCGGCCGGGGAACTCGTCATCCACCCGGACTACCGCGGCCGCGGGCTCGGGCTCACCCTGGCCCGCGCGCTGCTGGCCGAGGCGGCGCCGCAGCCGCTGCGGGTCTGGGCCCACGGTGACCTGCCCGCGGCCGACGCCCTGGCCGACCGGGCCGGGTTCGCGCGGATCCGGTCACTGTGGACGATGCAGCGCCCGCTGGCCGACCCGCTGCCGGACCCGGTCTTTCCCGCCGGGGTCACCCTGCGCACGTTTTCCGTCGGCAGCGACGAGGCGGCCTGGCTGGACGTCAACCGGAAGGCGTTCGCCAGCCACCCGGAGCAGGGGGCCTGGACGGCCGAGGACCTGGCCCTGCGGGAACGCGAATCCTGGTTCGACCCGGCCGGGTTCTTCCTGGCCGAGCGAGCCGGGAAACTGGCCGGCTTCCACTGGACCAAGGTCCATACCAAGGCAGAAAACGAAAACCCGGCCGGGCTCAGTCATGAAGCCGCGGGCCAGGAGAGCATCGGCGAGGTGTACGTCGTCGGCGTGGATCCCGCCGAGCAGGGCAGCGGACTGGGCCGTGCGCTGACCCTGGCCGGGCTGCATTACCTGCGTTCCCGGGGCCTGCCGTCGGTCATGCTCTACGTGGACGAGGACAACACGCCGGCCATCCGGCTGTATGAGTCACTGGGTTTCGCCCACCTGGGCACCGACGTGATGTTCCAGCATCCGGCGGGGGAGTTATCCCTGCCTAGTCGACCGTGACCACGGCGTCGATGCCCAGCACCGCGTCGAGTTCTGCGTCGGTCAGCGGGCGGTCACAGATCGCCACGGCGCTGAGAACCTCGGCGTACAGCTCGATCTCATCGAGCGCAACGCGATCGGGGACGCGAAGATCGAGTTGCTCGCGCACCGCGCCCACCTCCATCGCTAAGCGGATTCGCGGAAGCCAGACCACAAGGCTACGACGCGGTCCTATGCCCCCGCATGACCCATCAGGGTCATTTCTGGACCACCCTCAAGTGGGATTTTACCCAGAACCCCAGTAACGATTCCAAGAAGCCGAAGGCGATGAGTCCTCCGGTGCGGTAAGGGCATCTGCGACTCAGAGCGGCCTGAGTGACTGGTGAAGTGGCCCCCCGGGAAGTTATCCGGGATTGGCGGGGATATCACTCCAGCGGGCGTGGCGATGCACCGCGGCGCGGGCCTGGTAGCGGGCGGCGGTATCGGCGAACGTGGCCCGGTCAGCGTCGGTCAGTTCCCGGACGATCCGGCCCGGAACCCCGGCCACCAGCACCCCGGCCGGGACCTGCTGCCCCGGCCGGATCACCGTGCCCGCCGCGACCAGGGCGCCCGCGCCGATCCGGGCCCGGCCGAGCACGATCGCCCCGATGCCGATGAGCGCCCCGTCCCCGACCAGGGCCCCATGCACCGTGGCCCGGTGCCCCAGGCTGACCCGCTCGCCCAGCACGACGGGCTCGCCCGGATCCACATGCAGGCAGCACTGGTCCTGGATGTTGCACTCCGCGCCCACGATGATGTCGTCCTCGTCGGCGCGCAGGACCGACCCGTACCAGACGCTCGCCCCGCGGTCGATGGTGACCCGGCCGACCAGGATGGCCCCGGGGGCGATCCAGGCCTCCGGATGCACATCCGGGGTGTTACCGTCGATCGTGCCGAGTGGGCCCATGGTGCCTCCTCTGCCCCCGCTCACCGGTCCACAGACCGAATTATTTCGGGTCAAAACGGGATACTCGTTCGTTTCGGTTGCGCGCGAGGGGCTTACGGACAAGAGTCTTGCGTGCTGTTATAGATCTTCCCCTGCGACGAGCCCGCTCCCATCTCAGGTGAACCCGACCGAGCCTCGTGCCGGGCCGGGTTGTAGCCTGGCCTGACCCACCTGACGGGTGACACCATGACTGAGCAAAGCGACCTTATCCCTGACCTCGACTCTGAAGACGCGTTCGAAGTACAGATGCGCGGCTACAGTCGCCGTCAGGTCAACGAATTCGTAGCGCGTTCCCGCAGCCAGACCCGCGATCTGGAGGAGCGGCTGTCCCGCTCGATCGACGAGGTGGAGCGGCTCCGGACCGAGGTGACCGCGTCCCGCCAGCGGGAGATGGAAGACAAGCCGGCCCATCAAGAGCTCAGCGAGCGGATGGCCGCGATCCTCAAGCTGGCCGACGACGAGGCGAAGGCGCAGAAGGCGCACGCCCTCGACGACATCACCAAGCAGCGCAACGAGGCCAAGCAGGAGATCGACCGGCTCAAGGCCGAGGCCCGGGAGCAGACCGAGCGGATGCTGGCCGCCGCGCAGGAGCAGGCTGAGAACGCCATTGCGACCGCGCGGGCCGAGGCCGAGAAGGCCCGCAGCTCAGCCCGCAACGAGGCGGAGCGCACCGTCGGTGACGCCCAGAAGAAGTCGGAGAACGCGGTCGCGGCCGCTCAGGCTCAGGCCAAGCAGATGCTGGACGAGGCGACCGCACGGGCGACGGCCATCCACGATGGCGCGGAGCGCCGCCTGAACCTGCTGGTGGCCCGGCACACCGAGACGGTGCGCAGGCTCACCGAGGTGCGCGATGTCGTGACCAACCTGGTGGCCGGTGAAGCGGCCCGCGGCTCGCTGGAGGAAGAGGTAGCCCGGTCCGTGGCCAGCGCCGTGTCCGGCAACGGCGGCGGCAACGGCGCCGCGGCCGGAGCGCGGCCCGGCGCCCCCGCCGGGG
This sequence comes from Streptosporangiaceae bacterium, assembly GCA_035642895.1. Taxonomy (GTDB): domain Bacteria; phylum Actinomycetota; class Actinomycetes; order Streptosporangiales; family Streptosporangiaceae; genus RYN-230. The sequence goes on from DASQRM010000174.1 coordinate 45,472, forward strand.
AAGGCCGGCACGCCCCCGGGGCGGCTCCCGCGGCTGGCTCACGTCCTGCGGATGGCCCGGGCAGCGGGGCTGCGGACGCCGCCGCCCGCAGCCACCGGGGCAGCCCGGTACCTGGTGAGCGAGTCCCGGCCGAGCGCCCCGCCCCGGCCGGCGCGGACCGGACCTCCGGCCGTGAGCCGGCCAAGCCCGCCCGTCCCACCGCGGGCCGCGGCACGCCCGGCAGCCTCGGCGACGCCGCCCCGCCGGCGGATGGCGGCCGCCTGGCGGAGTAACCAGGACGCACGCGAAACGGCCTGCCCGGGTTCACGCCCGGGCAGGCCGCTTTGCGTGCCGCGGCAGGGCGCTCGCGATGGCAGGCCCGCCGGGCCTGGCTCAGCGTCCGGGCAGGCCGGTGGTGAGCGCGTCCAGCCGGCGCAGGATCACGCCCTCGCGCAGCGCCCACGGGCAGATGAACAGCTCGCCGAGATCGAACAGGTCCATGACCGCGTCGGCGACGATGGCGCCCGCGGCGAGCTGGCCGGCCCGGGCCCGGGACACCCCGGGCAGCTGCACCCGGTCCGCGGCGGACATGCTGGCCAGCTTGTCGGACAGTTTGGTCAGGTCGGCGTGGCTGAGCCGTCGCCGGATGTAGGGACCGCCGCTGGAGGGCGCGGCGCCGGCGGTGCGGGCCAGCTGCCGGAACGTCTTGGAGGTCGCTACCGCGCGGTCCGGCTGGCCGTCCCGCATCACCTGGCCCGCCTGCCGCCCGATCTCGGCCCGCACGTGCCGGCGCAGCCGGCGCACCTCCGCCGCGGAGGGGGGGTCACTGGTGAGCCAGTCCCGGGTCAGCCGGCTCGCGCCGAGCGGCAGCGAGATAGCCACGTCCGGCTCCTCGTCCACTCCCTCGGCGATCTCCAGCGAGCCGCCGCCGATGTCCAGGACCAGCAGCTTCCCCGAGGACCAGCCGAACCAGCGCCGGGCGGCGAGGAAGGTCAGCCGCGCCTCGTCCTGGCCGGACAGGACCTGGATGTGCGCGTCGCTTTCCTCCCGGATCTGGGCCAGCACCTCGTCGGCGTTGGCGGCCTCGCGGACCGCGGAGGTGGCGAAGGCGAGCAGTTCCTCGACCCCCTTGTCCTCGGCGATCTGGAGCGCCTCACGGACGAAGGCGCGCAGCTGCTGTGCGCCCTCCTCGTTGAGGAGTGTGCCGCCTTCGAGGTGGTCTCCCAGCCGCAGTTCGGCCTTGTGGGAGTAGACCGGGGTGGGCCGCGCGCCGCGATAGGCGTCGACCACGAGGAAGTGCACCGTGTTGGAGCCGACGTCCAGGACACCGAGTCGCATACATTGACGCTACTGGGCGGGAAGCGATGTGACAGCCACGACCCATGGACGGAAGGCGACCCTATGGCCGGGATCACAGGGACCAAGCCCGCTGGGCGGGTCCGCACCGAGACAGGCCGCAAGCGGGTCCGTGCCTACCTGGGGGGCCAGCTGGTCGCGGACACCAGGCAGCCGGTGCTGGTCTGGGAATGGCCCTATTTCCCGGTGTACTACTTCCCGGCCGCGGACGTCCAGGCCGAGCTGGTCGAGGCCGGGGAGACCGAGCACTCGCCCAGCCGGGGTGATGCGCAGCTCTACCACGTGCGGGTGCCCGGGACCACTGCGAAGCGGGCGGCCCGGCGCTACCCCGACTCTCCCCTCGAGGACCTGCGCGGCCTGGTCAGGCTGGACTGGGACGCGATGAGCGAGTGGTTCGAGGAAGACGAGCCGGTCTACACCCACCCGCGCGACCCCTACTCGCGGGTGGACATCCTGGCCAGCTCCCGGCACGTCCGGATCGAGGTGGACGGGGTGACGGTGGCCGACTCCACGCAGCCACGCATCCTGTTCGAGACCCACCTGCCACCGCGTTACTACGTGCCGCTGACCGACGTGCGGATGGACCTGCTGCGGCCCTCGGCCACCCAGACGCACTGCCCGTACAAGGGGACGGCCGGCTACTGGTCGGTGCAGGCCGGTGAGCAGCTGCACACCGACATCGTGTGGATCTACCGCACCCCGCTGCCGGAGAGCCAGAAGGTCGCCGGCCTGGCCTGCTTCTACGACGAGAAGGTGGACGTCTACCTGGACGGCGAGCTCCAGCCCCGGCCGAAGACCCACTTCAGCTGATCGCCTTGTCACCCGCAATCGTGGCCACCGGCATACCGATCGACTGCATCAACGCGGTTGAGCCCGGCAGCGAGCCGTTCGGCACGGAACTGTCCCCCGCTGCCCTGCGGGACGCGGGCCTGCTCGACGCGATCGGCGCGGCGGACGCCGGTGACCTGGCTGTCCGGCTGGTCGGCCGGGACCGGGATCCGGGAACCGGGGTGCTGGGCTGGCCGTCGGTGCTGGCCACCACCCAGGCGGTACGGTCGCTGGCCCGCGAGCAGATCACCGGCGGGCGGCTGCCCTTCCTGGTCGGCGGCTGCTGCACGCTGCTGCCCGGCGCGCTGAGCGGGGCCAGGGATGCGCTCGGCGCGGTGGGGCTGGCCTACCTCGACGGCCACCTGGACCTCTACGACGGGCGGACTTCCACCACCGGCGAGCCCGCCGACATGCCGATCTCCGTGATCACCGGAAACGGCCCGGCGGCCTGGTCAGCGGACATCGGGGCACCGCTGGCCGGCCCGGGTCAGCTCGCCCTGCTCGGCCAGCGGGACCGGGATGAGGCGGCCGAGTACGGCTCCGTCCTGCCGGAAGATGCCGGGCTGGACCCGGAGCTGACCCCGGCCGGCCTGCGCGCGCAGGGGATAGCCGCGGCCAGCGCCGCCGCCCGCGACCAGCTGATCGGGTCCGCCGGCCGGTACTGGGTTCATCTCGACGTGGACGTGCTGGACGAACAGGCTTTCCCGGCCACCGACTACCTGATGCCTGGCGGCCTGTCCCGCGATGAGCTCACCGGCCTGATGGGCCCGCTGCTGGCCAGCCCGGCCCTGGCCGGGCTGTCGCTGGCCTGCTACAACCCGGCCAAGGACGCCGATGGGGACGGGGCGCGCTACCTGGTGGGCCTGTTCCGCGAGCTGCTCTGATCCCTGCTCAACGTCCGGATCAGGGGCCGTCCAGGTCCTCGATCCGGGCGGTGGACGGCGGCCGCCGCCGCGACAGCTCCCCGGCGGCCCCGGCGGCCTCGCGCATGACCCGCAGGATGTTGCCCCCGGCCAGCTTCCGGCCATCCTCCTGGCTCCAGCCGCGGCGCATCAGCTCCGCGATCAGCGCCGGGTAACAGGAGACATCCTCCAGCCCGTCGGGCAGCTGGTCGGTGCCGTCGAAATCGCCGCCCAGGCCCACGTGGTCGACGCCGGCCACGTCCCGTACGTGCTCGATATGGTCGGCGACCTGGACCAGCGTCGCCCGGGGCAGCGGGCTGGCCGCCACGAGCTCGCGCCGGACCCGGCCCCGCACGGGCAGCTCCCAGGGGTCGGCGCCGCGCCGCTCCAGCTCGGCGGTGAGGTCGCGCTCCCAGGCCCAGCACTCGGGCGAGACGAACGAGGACACGAAGGTGACCATGCACACCCCCCGGTTCCCCGGCAGCCGGGCCAGGATGTCGTCCGGAACGTTACGCGGATGGTCGCACAGGCTGCGGGCACTGGAATGGGAGAAGATGACCGGCGCCTCCGCGATGTCCAGCGTGTCGCTCATGGTGCCCGGCGAGACGTGGGACAAGTCGACTAGCATGCCCAGCCGCTGCATCTCGCGGACTACCGCCCGGCCGAACTCGGTCAGTCCCCCGGCCTGCGGCTCGTCGGTCGCCGAGTCGGCCCACGCCACGTTGGCGTTATGGGTGAGGGTGAGGTAGCGGACGCCCAGTGCGTAAAGGGCGCGGAGCACTCCCATTGAGGAGGCGATGCAATGACCGCCCTCCGCGCCGAGCAGCGAGGCGACCCGGCCGGCCGCGAAGATCCGCTGCACGTCATCCGCGGTCAGCGCGAGTTCAAGCTGGCCCGGGTAGCGGCTGATCATCCGGTGCACCAGGTCGATCTGCTCCAGGGTGGCGGCCATGGCCGCCTCACCGGCCAGCGTCGCGGGCACGTACACCGACCAGAACTGGCCGCCGACCCCGCCCGCGGCCAGCCGCGGCAGGTCGGTGTGGGTGAAGCTGACCGGCTGATTCAGGTCCGTGCCGTCCAGGCCGGCGCACCCGGCGTCGCGCAGCGCCCAGGGCAGGTCATTGTGCCCATCCAGCAGCGGAACCTCACTGAGCAGCTGCGCGGCCCGCTGCTGCACGGATGCCTCGCCCATCATCTGCCCGCCGCCCGCTTCGCTCATCCGCTGCCTGCCGCTCGCTTCGTTATGCCATGGACAGGACAGCGGCGCCGTGGACCCGTTCCCCGGCCAGGTCGATCAGGGCCTGGTCGGCCTGGTCGAACCGGTACGGGGTCGTGGTGACCTTGATCCGGAGCCGCTCGGCCAGGGTCAGGAACTCGGTCGCGTCGGCGCGGGTGTTGGATGTGACGCTGCGTACCTGGCGTTCCTGGAACAGGTGCCGCTCGTAGTTCAGCTCCGGGATATCGGTCAGGTAGATCCCGGCGATCGCGAGCGTCCCGCCCCGGTCCAGGGCGCTCAGCGCGGGCGGCACCAGGGTGCCGACCGGGGCGAACAGGATCGCGGAGTCCAGCGGAACCGGCGGCGGGTCGAAGGAGTCCTGCGCCGACGCGACACCCAGCGAGAGGGCCAGCTCCCGGGCCGCCTCGCCCCGGGTGAAGACGTGCACGGCGGCGCCCTGGGCCATGGCGACCTGGGCCGCGAGGTGCGCGGAGCCGCCGAACCCCCAGATCCCCAGGGTGCCGCCCGGCGGCACCTCCGCCCGGCGCAGTGCCCGGTAGCCGATGATCCCGGCGCACAGCAGCGGAGCCAGCTCCGCGTCGCTGAAACCGTGCGGCAGCGGGTGGGCGAAGGCCTCCGCGACCACCATGTACTCGGCGTACCCGCCGTCGAAGTCCCAGCCGGTGTAGACCGAGGCGGGGCAGAGGTTCTCCTGGCCCCGGCGGCAGAACACGCAGGACCCATCGGTCCCGCCCAGCCAGGCCGCCCCGACCCGGTCGCCGGTCGCGAACCGGCGGGTGCCTGGGCCGGTCGCGACCACCTCGGCCACGACCTCATGCCCGGGCGTGGTATCCGGCCGCTTGGGCGGCAGGTCTCCCTCGGCCAGGTGCAGGTCGGTCCGGCACACGCCGCAGCAGCGGATCCGCAGCAGCAGCTGGCCCGGACCAGGCTCGGGGACCGGGCGGTCAACCAGGCGCAGCGGGCCGGAGGCGACCGGCCCGGGCTGATGCACTACCCATGCACGCACAGTCCCACCGTACGGGGTCAGCGGGCCGGGCTCGCGGAGTCCTCACCGATTGCGGGCCGATGGGCGGGAGTGGGTCAGGATCGGGTGAAACGCGCCACCACGTCGACGGTGGACGGGCCCCGCAGCATGCCCAGCTGATTCCAGGTCGAGCCGAAATCGGCCCGGTCCACCACCACGCCCTCAGCCTGCAGCGTGAACGCCGCCGGGGTGACGTCCACCAGCGTGGCCGTGAAGCTGAGCGGCCGGGTCACCCCGGCGACCGTCAGCGTGCCCTGGACGGCCACGCGGTCACCGGTCCGGGTCGCGCTGGCCAGGTCGGCCACGATCGACGGGTGGTCGGCGGCGTTGAAGAAGTCCGCCGACGCCAGGTGCTTGTCCCGCTTGGCGTTCTTCGTGTTCAGGGAGGCTGCGCCGATCTCCAGGCGGCCACGGCCCGCGCCGCCGGCCAGGATCTCGGCGCTCCCGGCCAGCTCGCCGAACGCGCCGCGCACCGTGCTCAGCCCCCACATCGTCTTGGAGCGCAGCGAGACCGACGAGCCGGCCGCGTCCAGGTTCCAGGTACTCGGGCCGGCCAGCACGCTGTCCGGCGTGTCACCCGCCGGTACCCCGGTGGCTTGCGGTTGCCCGTCGGCTGTGGTCATGGTTCAGCGCTCCTGGAGTCGTTTGCTGCGAAGTCGTTTGATCATACGGTGAAAATTACTGCCTACATATTACCGTTGGTAATAATAGTGTCAATGAAACGTCCCAGGTAGACTGGGGGTGTGGGGGTGGATCAGGTACCGGAGCCGAGCGTGGCTGAGGGCTGGCCGGGGCCGGGGCCGGAACCGCCGGTGAGCCTGCCCGGGGACGACCCGGCCGCGGATTGCCTGCTTCCCCCGGATGGCATGCTTCCGGCCGTGGGGGCCACGGACGGGGTGTCCCTGGCCGGCCTGCCCGAGGCGGAACGCCGCCGCCGCCTGGTCGCGGAGACCGCCCGCTTCACGTCCGCGTTCGTGCGCTGGATGGAGGGCCGGGCGTGCGGCGGCCTCAGCTACGCCCGGCTGCGGCTGCTCCAGGCGCTGCACTGCGGC